>CAIYMY010000139.1 GCA_903927465.1 uncultured Rhodospirillales bacterium
GGGGCAGCAGCCCTTCCAGTTCCGCCCGGATTTGAGCAGCCGCGTCTTCCGCCCGATCAGACCGGGCAGGGGCGTGCGGGCGCGAAGCTCATCAAGGAAACCGGGGGGCAGGGCCATGGCGAGGGGGTAGGATATACCTTTGGGGTTATGTTGAGCGAGGGCGGGGCGCGAAAAAATGCCCCCTTATAGACATAAGCGTGTTGTTTTGGGTTCTGGCTATGCGGATCGGCCTGTCAAAAGGAGCATTTTAGAGGCTTGCTAAATGCTCAGGGCTCCGCGACAAGAACCGAGTTGGTGGAGGGGTTGCAGATTGCTCGCACTCTGCCAATCCCTAAACGATCCGTTCTGGTGACTGGCCCAATCAATTCTTATGACCTCAGCCCTACCCGAAAGCGACGAAATTTTGAGCGCAATACGTTCAGCGGCCCGGAATCTCGGGCGGCCGCCTTCGCGGTCGGAGTTTAAAAGCGCCTCAGGAATGACAGAATACCAAGTACTGAAGCATTTCGCGAGTTGGAGAGACGCGGTTCGGGCAGCTGGCCTGGAGCCGCACTCGACCAATATGCCGTTAGACCCAGCAATCCTCTTGGAGGACTGGGGTGACTTAGTCCGTATCAACAGGCGCATTCCTACGCGAGATCAATATCGACGCGATGGCAATTATAGCCCCGGGGTCTTCGAGAAGCGGCTTGGGCCATGGTCGGACATTCCCAAGCAATTTCGAAAATTCGCTGCTGATAAGCCGGAATGGAACGACGTTTTGGCTCTCATTCCCATCGAGTACGCACGGCCTTCGGTCGTGGCTACGCCCCCTTTCCACGCGAACCCAGCAACGCCTACGACACGAACAAAGCTGGTGGCTCGACACCCCAAGATAAACAATAGCCCAACCTACGGAAACCCAATCGATTTCCGTGGGTTGCGCCACGAACCAGTTAATGAAGCGGGGGTTGTATTCCTCTTCGGCATGGTCGCGCGAGAGTTGGGCTATCATGTTGAAGCCGTTCAAGCTGCTTATCCTGACTGCGAAGCAAAGCGACAGATTGATGCGAGTCGATGGCAGCGCGTGCGGATCGAGTTTGAGTTTGAAAGCCGCAACTTTCGTGACCACGGTCACCCGCCTGACGGCTGCGATGTGATTGTTTGTTGGCGACACAACTGGCCAGAATGTCCGGAGCAACTCGAAGTGCTTGAGCTTGCTTCCGTGATTCAAACGCTGTCAGCATCTGAGGAATGAAGATAGCATTGCCCTGTCTTTCTGAACCGGATTCATTTTGAAGGAACGCGACCATGACCCCCGCCGAACGCGCTGCCGTGCAGGCGCATCTGCGCAAGCTTTTCAGCAACCCCCGCATTCAGGTGACCGCGCCGGACCGCCCCAAGGGCAGCGTGGAGCTCAAAATCGGCAATGAATTCATCGGCACCGTCCATCGCGATGCGGAAGATGGCGATGTTTCCTATGCCGTGCAGATCGTGGTGCTGGCGGAAGATTTGCAGGATAACGACTGAAGCGCCTGGGGGCGCGGGTTAGCCGCCCAGCCGCGCCTTCACCATCGGTCCGGCCTTGGCCATATCCAAAGCCGCGGCGTGGCGGGATTTCAGCACTGCCATCACCTTGCCCATATCCTTGATGGAAGCCGCACCCGCTTCCGCCACCGCCGCATCAACCGCGGCGGCCATGGCCGCATCATCCATCTGCTGCGGCAGGAAGCCTTCAATCACGGCGATTTCGACTTCTTCCTTGGCCGCCAATTCAGGGCGATTGCCCTGGCGGTACAATTCCACACTCTCCCGCCGGGATTTCGCCATGCCGCGCAGCATGGCAATCACCTGGTCATCCGGCACGCCTGGGTCCTGCGGCGTCTTGCGCGCGGCGATATCGGTATCCTTGAGCTTGGCCATGATCATGCGGATGGTGGACGTAGTGGCGGCATCCTTGGCCAGCATCGCGGTCTTCAAGGCATCGGTGAAACGGACGCGGAGTTCCATGGGGTGTTCCTTCAATCTAGGCCGCGCTTATAGCAAAGAGCGACGCTCGGGCCAGGGTGTAGTGGTTCAAGCAGCCCTGATCGCCTCAATCAATTTCGGCTCACGCGCCAGCAGCTTCATCAGCAGCAGCGTCGGGCGGCTTGGCTGCGCCTCGCCATGTTCGTATTTGTAGAAGCTATTGGGCGAACCCGTCAGCAGAAGGCTCGCATCCTTTTGCGTGAGGCCCGCAGCCTTGCGTACCTGCTTCGCCAAATGCTTCACTGATGCAGCATATTCAGCTTTCATTTCCGCGAGTGCAGCATCCAACGGTGCCGCATCAGCACCCAGCAAAACGCCATCGCCATCATCTTCGGGGAACCAGCCCGTGACCTGCACCACGCGGGTCAGGTCCATATAGGCCACAACCTCTCGCCGCTTACGCCGACGCAGCAGGGCGCCGGTTTCGGGGTGGATCATGGTCTCGGGCGCGGGCATTCTATTTCTCCTTGAAAGACAAAAGCACGAATTCAGTCACAACCGCATCGGTGAATTTCAGATAGAGCAGCAAGCCCTCATGCGGCACGTGATAGACATCCTGCCACTGGCGATGATCACCCAGGCTGGGGGTGGATTTCACGAAATGCGCCCCCTGCATACTTGCCACCACCGCCGCCACATCATCCATGCCATAGCCAAGCGCGACGGCCGAACGCGCGGCTGACATGGTGATCGCGCGCGCCCGCGCAAAAGCCGCCTTGAAGGCCGCAAGATCATGGCTTCGCTTCCGCTTATCCATGCGCCTTCATACAACCTTTAAGGTGGTTATGGCAAGCTCTTTTCCCCACCCTTTGCCCCATAAAAAACCACCCAGGTCGCGAAGTCAGCGGAGGTATCCTCAAAACGATGCGCCTCCCCCGCGCGCACAAAAAGCGCGTCATGCGGGCCGAAGGGCACACGTTCCGCGCCACGCCGTAACCAGCCGGTGCCGGAAGCGATGATGTAAAGCTCATCCTGGTCATGCGGTGTTTGCGTATCCTCGCCCTTCGGCGCGAACCAGCGGAGCTGCATGGTGCCGTGTTCCAGCAACAGCGCGGAAAGCCGGCCGGGGGAAGGCGGCGTCGCAGCGGCCTCGGCCGCCGTGATCAGGGTGCGCGTTTGGGTTTCAGACATTCTGGTTCACCTCAATCATATTGGCGGAGGGGTCGAGCACATAAATCTGATGCATCCCCGCCATAGCGTAAACGCCGGCATCCGAGACAAGCACGCCCGCCGCTTCCAGCCTTGCCTTCACCGCCTGTACATCCGGCACGCAAAAGGCCGGGTGCCCGCCGATGGAAGGGTTATGTGCAAAGCGATTGCGATACGCGAAGCCCGCATCCGGGCGGATGATATGCAGCCCGCTATTGTCATCGGCATTGGTCAGCACGGCCAATTCAGCCGGGTCTATGCTGAAATCCCCACGCTGCGCCGCCGATTGCCAGCGCCCTTCCGCCATGCCGATGATATCTGTGTAAAACGCCACAGCTTCACGCACCTTCTGCGCTTGCAGATTGACGTGATGAATATGCCAAGCCGGGGGCGCTGATGGCGCAGCCGCGCCCGCTTGCAGCAGCAGCAAAAGATTGAGCGCCGGGTCCAGCGTATAGATCGCCGGCTGAGCAAACTCCCCCGGCAAGGCGGGCGCATAGGCAAGCCCCGCCTGATCCAGCTTCGCCACCACGTCCGCCAAGGACGCAACTTCCAGCGCCACATACCGCGCACCCATCGGGCCGAGCAAAGCAGCACCAGACCGCGCCAGCGCTGCCCCGGGGCGATGCAGCCGCAAGCCGCGCCCGGCTTCACCTATGAAGCGGGTGCGCGCATCCGGCACCCGCGCCGCACCAAGCCCGATCAGCGAGCCAAAGAAATGCGCTGCCGCATCCAGATCCTGCGCAGTCAGCAACACGTGATGGATGGACCAGGTCATTGTGATCTCATTGCCTTTCACCGCGGCATGAGAACACCTCAGCCGATCTTCAACCGTGCCAGATATTCCGGCGGTGCTGCAACGCTGCCCCGCCCATTAGGAATGGGCGGGCAGCTTCCATCCTGCCACAGGCCGCGCTCGCGGAATTCATCGTCAGTGGCGATTTCGCCGCCCATATTTGCTGCCTCAACCGACTGATGCTGGGCTTTGCAGGCTTTACCGAGGCTACCATTCAAGCGGCCAAGCGAGACCACTTGGCCGAGACATGTGCCTAATAGGGCACCTTATCCGGCTTGGCCTGCCAAAGCTGAAAGGCACTCAATGCTTCCTCCGCCAAAACTCGGCGGGCTGGCAGGCGGCGCGCTTCCTGCGGGGCCGCCACTTCGGCGTAGAGTGCCGCATCATCAAAGCCGATCGCCGCCGCATCCATTCGGTCATTGCCATAGATCACCAGGCCAATGCGTGCCCACCAGATGGCGCCCAGGCACATGGGGCAGGGCTCGCAGGAAGAAACAATCACCGCGCCGGTCAGGTCATGCGTGCCAAGCGCGGCGCAGGCGGCGCGAATCGCCACAATTTCGGCATGCGCCGTGGGGTCGGCATTGGGGACCACCCGATTCATACCCTCCCCAATGATGTCCCCGTCCTTCACCACCACGGCGCCAAAGGGGCCGCCGCCGGTATCCACCCCCTGGCAGGAAAGGGCGATGGCGCGGCGCATGAAGCTTTCATACATGGACCGTCTCCTCCGGCGCGGTTTGAGTTAGTGCCAGATCGGTGGAGCTGCCACCCACATCAACACCAACCGGGATCATTTTCCCTTTTTGCCCTTGCTGACAGTGGCCTTGCGCGGAGAGCGCTTGCGGAAATCCGCAGCCATATCCTCCAATGTCACAAAGCGCACGCCGGGATGCTTCAGCATATGGCCAATCAGGCGTTCCAGCATCAGCAATACTTGCGGCCGCCCGGATACATCCGGGTGGATCGTCATGGGCACCACCGCGTAATCATATTCGCGGTAGATGAAATCAAAATGATCTCGCCAGATCTGTTCAAGCTGATGGGGCGAGACATAGCCATGGCTATTCGGGAACTTCTTCACGAACATCATGGGCGGCAGATCATCCAGATACCAGGATGCAGGAATTTCAACCAAATCGGTTTCGCGCCCACGTGTGAAAGGCTTCATCCAGGTGGCAGCCGGCTTGCTGTAATCAATCGGCGTCCAGCTATCACCGGTGCGCACATAATAGGGCTCTGCATCCTGATGCATCAGCGAATGGTCATAAGCGATGCCGCGTTCGATCAGGATCTCAATGGAAGTGGCGGAGACTTCCCACCAGGGCGCCACATAGCCAACTGGACGACGGCCCCAGTATTTCTCGATCAGGCCGATACATTTGTCGAAGATTGCTTCTTCCTGGGTGCGAGACAGCGCCAGGGGATTTTCGTGGCTATAGCCATGCAGGCCAATCTCATGCCCGGCCTTGGCCACCATCTCAGTCTCCTTGGGGAAGGATTCAATGGTGTGGCCGGGGATAAACCAGGATTGCTTCATGCCGAAGCGGTCGAACAGCTTCAAAAGGCGCGGCATACCGACCTCGGCCGCGAAGACGCCGCGGCTGATATCGCTTGGGCTATCCTCACCCATATAGCTGCCGAGCCAGCCCGCTACGGCATCGCAATGCACGCTAAATGCGCAGAGAATTTCCTTTGCCATTTTTCTCTCTCGACTAAGAATTAGAGCATAGGCAATGCAGCACCCTCAGCCCGGCACATCGCAAAGATAGCGCCGCAGATGATAGGGTTGAGCGGCGAAGGCAGGACAGAAGGAAGCCACCACGGGTTCCAGCTTTTCGTATAGGTCGCGGAACTCAGCGTTCAGCGCCTCAAGCCTTTCCCGTGCCTCTTCCGCTTCATTGGCCAGGCGATTGAGATCAATGGTCAGAATGCGACCATCACGCACTACAAAGCGGCCACCAATCATCACATGCCTGACGCCAGTGCCATCTTCCGTATGCACCAATTGATTGACGGTCCAATGATGCGGAATCCAATTCACCGAAGCACGATCAAGGAATACGATATCGGCCTTCATGCCCGGCGCGATGGCGCCAATATCCTTGAAGCCGAGTGCGCGCGCTGAACCGCGCGTGGCTGCATCATAAACCTCCTCAACACTCGCCCAACGGCGTGGGTCCGGGGTCTGCACTTTTGACAGCATGGACGCATAGCGCATCGCCTCATACATGTTCTGATTGTCTGAGCAATTCGCCCCATCCGTGCCGATGCCGACATTCACGCCCATGTCGCGCGCTTCGCGGAAACGGAACATGCCATTGCCAAGCCGCATATTGCTGCCGGCATTATGGGCAAGGGA
The DNA here is from genome assembly GCA_903927465.1 of uncultured Rhodospirillales bacterium. Lineage (GTDB taxonomy): Bacteria > Pseudomonadota > Alphaproteobacteria > Acetobacterales > Acetobacteraceae > Neoroseomonas. The sequence goes on from CAIYMY010000139.1 coordinate 6,315, forward strand.
ACCGCCCTTATCGCGCATGATCTTCAGATCATCATCATCCAGCCAAATCGCGTGCGCAGCGGTGAAATGCGGAGTGATTAGCCCAAGATCATTCATGTGCTGCACAAGCGTCTTGCCATAACGCCTGATGCCAGTCAGGGCCTGCACCTTGCTTTCACCGACATGACTATGGATGCCGACTGCGTATTTGCTTGCCAAATCGCGGCAGCCGCACAGGAAGGCGTCAGAACAATGATGCGGGATGGTGGGGGCGACCGCTGTGCGGATATCCTTGCCATTCCAGCGCCAGGCACTAATGGCTTCATCCATCGCATCAAGCGTTCTTTCCCATGCGGGAAGGCGCAGCTTGTCCACGCGCCCGCGCAATGCCTCAGGCAGGGTATCGTAGAGCCCGGGGATCGCCTCATAAACCGTTTTATCCGCCACCATGGGCGCGATGACTGCGCGCATGCCAATTTCGGCATAGGCTTCCGCCACGGCATCCAGACCATCCTTGCTGGGGATGGGAAATTCCGCATAAAGGTCATACGCCGCAGTGCAGCCCTTCAGCACCATTTCGGCAGCGATGATCTGCGCCGACAGTTTCTTGTCCTGAAGCGAACGATTGCCGCCGATCCAGGGGGAGGCGGCCAGCAGTAATTCAAGCGTCCATTTATCACCTTGGCCGCGCGCCAAGCCGCCATGGCCATGGGTATGGGCGTTGATCAGGCCTGGGTGAATAATATGCCCCGTGGCGTCGATCACCTTCGCATCCGGTGGCGCCGCTATCCCAAGGCCAACAGCCTTGATGACGCCATCCTGGATCAGCACATCGGTCGCCTCCGCGCGCCGTTGTCCGGGATCAGCCAGCATGGCATTGCGGATGATGATGAAGCCAGGTTCGATTTCAGCCATTGGACGCTCCGTTCAACTTGTCGCCGTGGTGGTACCCTCGACGCTGCTAGACCATGGAAATAACAACCGCTCCGTCAGCGCCACCGCTTGGAATAGTACAATACCCATGAGGGCCAGCATAACCACAGCCCCAAACGCCAGAGGTGTACGAAAGAACGCCATGGAGGTCTGGATCAGATAGCCGAGCCCGGCATCTGCGCCAACGAATTCTGCGACTACCGCGCCCACAACGGAAAGCGCGGCCGCAACCTTGAGGCCACCAAAAACGAAAGGTACGGCGAAAGGAAGTCTGATCCGCAGCAATTCCTGAAACCGCCCAGCACGACATGCGCGCCCCAATTCAATGAGTTCGGGCGGCACCGCCAGAAGCCCGGCAACGCTGCTGACAACCAGCGGAAAAAAGGCCACCAGAAAAGTCACAATGATCCGCGGCATTTCATTCGCGCCAAGTGCAACAATCAGGATGGGTGCCAAGGCCACTTTCGGGATGGATTGCGTGATGACCAAAAGCGGGTAGATCGCGGCTGAGGTGGTGGGCGATGAGGCAATCAGCATGGCCAGCGGCAGGCTGATGATGACTGAGGCAAAAAATCCCATCAGCACCGTGCCGAGTGTCGCCAGAGTATGCCGGAGCAAGTTCGGCCAAGCGCTGACGCAGGCTTCCCAGATGGCACTGGGCGCCGGCAGGATGAATTCCCTGATCTGGAAGACATGAACGCTGATTTCCCAAATAAGGAGTAGCGCAATGGTCGCGCCCCATGCGGGCAGGCTGGCGATCAGCCGGGCTTTGCGGTCAGGCTGCATTGGCGTCGCGCCCCTTGAAGATCAATGCACGAATACGCGCCGCGCAACGCTGAAATTCCTCTGTGCCCTCCTGCTCAAAGGAGCGTGGGCGTGGCAGTGCGATATTGATGATATCGGCGATACGTCCGGGGCGTGGCGACATGACCACCACGCGGTCGGCCAGCAGGATCGCCTCAGAGATCGAATGCGTGACGAAAATCACCGCCATCTTGCGTGCGGACCAAAGGCGCAGAAGTTCAAGCGACATTTCTTCCCGCGTCAGCGCGTCCAGCGCGCCGAAGGGTTCATCCATCAGCAGCACGCGGGGTTCTTGCAAAAGAGCGCGACAAATCGCCACCCTTTGCTGCATGCCGCCGGAAAGCTCACGTGGGAGCTTGGTTTCAAACCCGCTCAAGCCCGCAGTGGCAAGCAGGGCGCGGGCCTTGTCATCGGTTTTCGTATCATGCTGGTGCATCAGGCGTATCGGAAAGGTCACGTTGCGCAGCACATCCGCCCAGGGCAGCAGAGTCGCCGCTTGAAAGACCATGGCGGTATCTGTGCGCGGTTCTGTGACCGGCGCATTGTCCAACATCACCTGGCCCGAGCTTGTCGGCACCAGGCCCGCTACCAGCCGCAACAAGGTGGATTTGCCGCAACCGGAAGCGCCTACAATGGCGACGAATTCCCCCGCGGCAATGTCGAGTGATATGTCACGCAGCGCTTCCACGGCCGTACCATCACGGCCGCGGAAGGTCTTGTTCACATTTTCAAGTCTGATCACGGCAAAAAGCTGAGATCAATGGCCTGGCTATAGTTCCAGCCTGGTGCCAGCTCAAGCGATGAGGCGACCTGCTGCCAAGTGAAGTTCATCCGATCAGGCGCCTGCCGTCCAAGCCCGGTTTGGCGCTGATGGTCGTTGAACACATAGCTCATGGTCGAGCGCAATGATCCTTGGCAATCATCCAACTCGACTTCTGGGTTGCGCTGAACATGCAACCGGCAGGCCTGTTCCTGATTCTCATTCGCCCAAGTCATGGCAGAAGCAGCGCCACGCAGGAAGCGGCGAACCAGATCGGGGTTGCGTTGAATGACCTCATCCGTCGTCATGAGCGTTGTTGCGTAGATTGCGAAGCCCGTCTCAACAAAGGGAAGGACCACAATTTCCTCACCGGCGCGCCGGGCGGCCTTGTTCTGGTAATAGTGATGGATCGCGAAAAACGGCGCGGCTTCTACGCGTTTGGTGATCATCAGTGCCGCCATGGCAGAGGCATCTGTATTCACCCATTGAATACGCTCAGGATTGATGCCCACGCGGCGCGCAACTTCGGGAAAATACAGCCGATGGCTATTGCCTGGCGTGATCGCAATCCGCTTGCCGTCCAATTGCTGAAAGCTGGTGATGCCGGAAGACCGCAGCACAAACATGGAATGGGGCGAATGGCTATAGACCTGCATGATGCTGCGCACCGGCGCGTTCTGGCGTGCACGCGCGGCAAGAACGGCGCTGATATCGGCGACACCAAAAGGGGCTACACCGGCAGCAACCTTGGCCACGGTATCACCGGACCCGTAGCCCCTGGCCAACGAAAGTTCGATCCCATTTTCCCGCCACGCGCCGCGCGCTACACCTGAGAAATAGGCGGCATGTTCGCCAGTCGGGATCCAATCCAGCAACAATAAAACGCGATCCTGGGCACGCGCGGGAAGGTTTGCGAAAGAGAGAAGCGCAAAAACCAAACCCGCAATGGTTCTGATAACCATACTCGGTCTCCTTATATTTGAATGGCTGACTGGTTTCTTCCCTAATCACACGTTAGGCCAGAGTCATAGCGCAGACAAGGGTGCCTGTGCGCTGCATTTGTGCGCGGCAGAGCTTCATTGGACGTATGCTGAAGCGCCGCGTGGCCGCAGTTAGGATCATGGCGTGTTCAGCATATCAATCTGCCCAGCGCGTAAATCCTGCCGCGCCGGCGCCGTGCCGCGATAGGGAATATGGTCAAGCTGCGCTGCCCCAGTGGTGCGGGCAAGAAGGGCACCCGAGAAATGTTCGGCGGAACCAACCCCTGAAGTACCAAAGCGCACAGGGCGCGTACGCGCCGCGGCAATGAGCGCTTGCATGCTGGCGAAGGGAGAATTCGCCCGTACTACGCTGATGGTCGGTGCCTCTGCCAACATCGCGATATGAGTGAAATCCGCCACAGGGTCATAGGGTACAGAGGGCAAGACGCCAGGCGCGAAGCCAAAGGGAATGGCGTGGGAAACGCCAAGCGTGAGGCCATCCGGTGCTGCCTTCGCCACTGCGTCCGCACCGATGGTACCTGATGCGCCAGCGCGGTTCTCGACAACAACGCTTGTGCCAAGGGCGTCACCTAGGGGTGCGGCGAAAAGCCGGCTGATGGCATCATGCTGTGCTTTGATGATTTCATCAAAGGCATGGATGATTTTGGGCAGAAGATCCAACCATTGATGAAGTGCCGGCAAGAAAGGTTGCGGGACGCGGCCTGAAAGGAAGCCGTTACGATTGGCTAAAGAGGGACCTGATCCCGCTTCATGCCTTGCGCGCCCTGGTTTCCGTAATGGCGATGTAAAGCCCCGCGCCGATGATGATGCTCGCCCCCAGCCAGGTCCATTGATCCGGCCAAAGCCCGGTAATGGCATAGCCAACGGCGATGGCGCCGATCATTTGCCAATACTGAAATGGCGCGATGACATTGGCCGCACCATAGGTCATGGCCTTGGCCACACACCAATGGCCCCCGGCGCCCAGTACGCCCAGCATCAAATGCCAAAAAATATCCGCCCAATTATTGAAGGGCACCCAGAAGAAAGGGATGACGCAGCACATCACCAAGGCGCCAAAAAGCCCGCTATACATCACCGATGTTTCGGGCCGATCCAGCCCCGCCACCTGGCGCGTCAGGATCTGGTAAATGCCGTAGCAAAAGGCGCTGGCTACAATGCCAAGTGCTGCGGGTTGGAAAACCTCAGACCCCGGGCGGATCACCACCAACACGCCCAAGAAGCCCACCGTTACAGCCGCCAGGCGCTTCCAGCCGATCTGTTCGCCCAGCATGGGCAAAGCGAGCAAGGTCACAAAAAACGGCGACATGAAGGAAATAGACGAAGCCTTGGCCAGCGGCACATCCTTCACCGAGAAAAAGAAAAAGGTGGTGGACGTCAGCAACAGCAAGGATCGCGATATCTGCACCCCGGGCTTGCGGCTTTTCAGCACGCTAAGCCCGTAGCGCGGCACAATCAGCGCCAGCACAATCAACAAATGCCCGGTGGTGCGCGCCCAGATGATTTGCTCGGAAGGGTAGGTGCGGCTCAATACCTGCACGATGCCATTCATGATCGGGAATAGCGTGCAGGCCGCACACATGAAGAAAATGCCCAGCAGCAAGGATGTCTGACGCGGCGGCACCGCGGTGGTGGTCATGAGGCTTGCGCCCTCCCGGAGGCTGCTGGGATCCACGATAGGCCATAAGCTGCGGCAGGGGAAACTTAGGCTTTGGGCGGGCGACTCGGGTGGCCAGGGACGCTTCGGCAGCTTGAGAAACCCGTCAGGTGACCCCTTTGGTGGCGGCTAATGCACGGAAAACAGGCGATGCTGGGGCGATTCTCCGCCAAGAACCGCCCAAAGGATTGGCATATGCCTTGCTGACCCCATCTCCCTGGGGCATGTGACGCCCCACCTCAGCCCCAGCAAGGAGAGAGAGCCATGAGAACCAGATATCGGATCGAACGCCGCGCATTGCTCACGGGGGGCACCGCCCTAGTGCTTTCGGCCGTTGCAGGGGCGCGGGTGCCGCTGGCGCAGACGCTGGAGAAACTCTCCTTCCAGACCAATTGGCGCGCCCAGGCGGAACATGGCGGTTATTATCTGGCGCTGGCCAATGGGCTCTATCGCCGCGCCGGCATTGATTGCGAAATCCGCATGGGTGGCCCGCAGCAGAACCCGGCGCAGCTTCTACTGGCGGGTCGGGTGGACATGATCATGTCATCCGGCTTTCAGGCGCTGAATTATGTGCGTGAGAATGTGCCCTTCATGACGATTGGCGCCGTCATGCAAAAGGACCCACAAGGCTTCATGTTCCATGCGGAAGCCGGCTTCAACAGCTTCGAGCAAATGCGTGGCAAGCCGATTTTGGTGGGTGCCGGCGGGCGCGTGACTTTTTGGCCCTTCCTGCGTCGGCGTTTCGGCTTCACCGATAGCCAGATCCGCCCCTATACCTTCAATGTCCAGCCATTTCTGGCGGATAAGCAGGCCATCCAGCAGTGCTTTGTCTCGTCAGAGCCCTTTGCGGCGCGGCTTGCTGGGGCTGATCCGCGAGTGTTGCTGTTCGCCGATGCGGGCTTCCCGAATTATCAGACAACAATTGATATCTCCCGCAAGATGGTCGAGGAAAAGCCGGATCTGATCCAGCGCTTTGTGGACGCCACCATGCAGGGCTGGACCCAATATATGCGCGGGCAGGATGTGGCAGCGGCGAATGCGCTTATCATGCGCGACAATCAGGAAATGACTCAGGAGAAGATTGATTACGCCGTCCGCGCCCTGAATGAACGCGGCATCGTGTTCTCGGGTGATGCGGAACGGCTTGGCATTGGCGCCATGACGGATGAGCGCTGGGAAGCCTTCTATACGGCCATGCGCGATGCGGAAGTGATGCCGCCTGGGCTTGATGTGAAGCGCGCCTATTCACTGCGCTTCGTCAATAGACGGGTCGGGCTGGCTTGAGCCCTCGGCGCCCGCTGCTCTCGCTCGCCGGGGTTTCCAAGCGTTACGCAACGGGAACCCTGGCGTTGGATGGTATTGATCTGACGATCATGCCGGGCGATTTTATCGCCTTGCTGGGGCCTTCGGGCTGCGGCAAATCCACCTTGCTGCGCCTGATTGCAGGGCTTACCGCGCCAAGCGGCGGCACTATGGAATGGCCCACGACCACGCATGACGCCGGCGGCGAAGCGGAACGCGATATCGGCTTTGTGTTCCAGGAACCCACGCTGATGCCCTGGGCCAGCGTGATCCGTAATGTGGTGCTGCCTTTGGAATTAGCCGGCATGAAGCGGCGGGAAGCGGAAGAACGCGCCGCCGAATGGATCGCCCGCGTTGATCTGAAGGGGTTTGAGAAAGCCTATCCGCGTGCCTTGTCAGGCGGCATGCGCATGCGTGTTTCCATCGCGCGCGCTTTAGTAACTCGGCCGCGTATTTTGCTGATGGATGAACCCTTCGCGGCCTTGGATGAGATAACGCGCTTCCGGCTGAACAATGATCTGGTGCAGCTTTGGGCGCAGGAACGTTTTACGGTGATCTTCGTGACCCATTCGGTGTTTGAAAGCGTCTATCTTGCGGAACGCATTGTGGTGATGGCCCCGCGCCCGGGCCGGATTGCTGAGGAAGTGCGCATCACCGCGCCGGCCGAACGGGGAGAGGAATTCCGCACATCACCCGAATATGCCGCGCAATGCCGCACGGTTTCCCACGCGCTTTCTTCTGCCATGGGGGGTGCCCATGAGTGAGAGTACGGAAGCGGCACCGGCCGCTGGTAGTTTTGTGGAAGGCCCCTGGTTGCGCATTCTGGCGCCCACGCTGCTCGCGCTGCTATTCCTGGGGGCTTGGGAAATGATGGTGCGCGTCAGGGAAATCCCACCCTATATCCTGCCGGGGCCGATTGCGATTTGGCAGACGCTGTTGCGCGATTGGGCATCGCTTTCCGTATCCCTGCTGATCACGCTGAAGATTACCTTTATGGCGCTGTCGGTCGCGGCGATTTTGGGGCTGGCGCTTGCCATTCTTTTTGCGCAGTCGCGCATCATTGAATTGTCGCTGTTTCCCTTTGCCGTGGTCCTGCAAGTCACACCCATTGTGGCGATTGCGCCGCTGATCATCATTTGGGTGAATGATATCGCGATATCACTGCTGATCTGCGCCTGGATTGTCGCGTTTTTTCCGATCTTGTCGAATACGACTGTCGGGTTGAATTCAGCGGATCATAATTTGAAGGATCTGTTCAAGCTTTATCGCGCATCGCGCTGGCAGGTGCTGACACGGCTGTTGTTGCCCTCCGCCCTGCCTTACTTCCTGGCGGGTTTACGGATTTCCGGTGGGCTTGCGCTGATTGGCGCTATTGTCGCGGAATTTGTTGCGGGTACTGGCGGCAGTGCATCGGGGCTCGCTTACCGGATTCTGGAAGCGGGGTATCAGTTGCAGATTCCGCGCATGTTTGCGGCACTTGTGCTGGTTTCCGCAACTGGCATTGCGATTTTCCTGGCGCTTAGCTTGCTCACGCATTTGCTGCTGCGCAATTGGCATGAAAGCGCGATGGGCAGGGGAGATCGGCGATGAGGTGCGCCATGGCGAAGATCCGCGCGGCCTTGGCTGCTGCGGGCAGCAATTTCTGGTTGCGCGATGTGCGTGCCCTGAGCGCGGTGCTGGAAGGCGCGGGGGCGCTGCCCTTGGACCGGGATGGCATTGCGCGGTTTGATGTGCAGATTGAACAGGGACGCATCGCCGCCATTGCGCCGCTCGGCTCTGCGCCGGATGGGGTTTCTTTGGATGGTGGGCAGATCTGGCCTGGCATGCTTGATGCGCATACCCATCTGGATAAAGGCCATATCTGGCAGCGCGCCCCCAATCCTGATGGTAGTTTCTTCGGCGCCGTCACCACAGTGATGGCTGACCGTGACGTAAATTGGTCTGAAGCCGATATGCGCATGCGCGCGGAATTCGCGCTGCGCGCGGCTTACGCGCATGGCACGGTTGCCGTGCGAACGCATTTGGATAGCTACATGCCGCATGCGCCCAAGGCCTGGCGCATGTTCCGCCAGCTGCGCGATGATTGGGCCGGGCGCATCACCTTGCAGGCTTCCTCCATCGCGCCGCTCGATCGCTTTGCGGGCGATGAGGGCGCTGAACTTGCCGATATCGTTGCGCAATCAGGCGGTGTATTGGGCATGGTGACGCGGCTTTCCGGCGGCATTCATGATGATATTCCGCCTGAATTCCAGGCCATGCTGGATCATTTTTTCGCACTGGCAGAAGCGCGTGGTCTAGACCTTGATTTGCATGTGGATGAAAGCGGAGAGACCGGTGCCCGCGCCTTGCGCGAAATTGCGCTGACCGCTTTGCGCCGCGGCTTCAAGGGGCGCATCCAATGCGGGCATTGCTGTTCGCTTTCGCGCCAGACAGATGAATTCGCGCTGGAAACCATCAAGGCTTGCGCCGATGCTGGCGTTTCGATTGTGGTGCTGCCCATGTGCAATATGTATTTGCAGGATCGCGAACCAGGGCGCACGCCGCGCTGGCGGGGCGTGACGCTGGTGCATGAAATGCAGACGGGCGGCGTTTCTGTCTCCCTCGCATCCGACAATACGCGCGATCCTTTCTACGCCTATGGCGATTTGGATATGGTGGAGGTGATGCGCGAAGCGACACGCATTCTGCATCTGGATCACCCCTATGGCGATTGGGCACGATCCGTCGGCGCGCGGCCTGCGGCAGCGATGGGGCTGCAAGGGGCGGGCACGATCCGCGTCGGCGCGCCGGCTGATCTTATCCTATTCCGCGCGCGGCACATGACCGAATTTCTGTCACGCCCGCAATCGGATCGGATTGTGCTGCGTAATGGAAAGCTGCTGGACGCAGAAGTGCCGGATTGGCGGGAATTGGATCACGTAATCCCGGCTACCACCGGCTGAGCCGCGCCTTCACCTTTGCTAGAAACGCCGCGCGTTCCGGCGCCGTGCGCTGATCCATCCGCGTCAGCATCAGCCATTCCACCCGGCAGCCGCGCGCGCATAGCCGCCTGAGGCCGCGATTGATAAGCTTCTTGTCCGGCCAGCCAATCACCCATAACAGCCAAAGCGGTGAGCCATAAGTCGTCACCACACCAATGCGCTTGATGTTGGTCAGTAGTGGTTCAATCGCGCCATCACCAAGCTTGAAGGCAATGCCCGGCGCCCAGATGCGATCAAACCAGCCCTTTAACATCGCGGGTAGCCCATACCACCAGGTGGGATAGACCAGCAGCAGCGCCTCAGCCCTTTGCAGCGAAGCGACATGATCCGCGACATCCGGCGGATGGCTGGCTTGGTCCAGATAGTCGCGATGCTCGGCATCGCTCAGCGCGGGCACGAAGCCCTCCGCGTAAAGATCACGGCATTCCACTTGATGCCCGGCTTCTTCCAGCGCTTGTCGCGCTGTGTCACGGAGTGCCGCCGAAAAACTCTCAGCCCGCGGATGGCAATAGATCAGCAGCACCCGCATAACGCAGTCCTAATCAAGCTTTTCTTCAATTTCCGGCGCGTCCGGGTCGCCATACATGTAATGCGTGCGCGGGCGATCGGGCGACCATTCCGGATCATCCCAGGCGAGCATCTTGCCGGGATTGAGCAGGCCGAGCGGATCAGCTTCCTTCTTGAAGGCCAATTGCCGCGCATCCACGCGCTTCATGCCGCCTTCTTCAAGCGAAAAGGCATGCGGGTTGAAGACCGGGCAGCCATTGGCTTCATGGATGCGAATAATCTCGGCCAAACGTTCTTCGCTGCTATAGCGCACCAATTGCAGGCCGAAGCAGGTGACATGCCCACCGAAGCGCACGAATTCCAGATGCATCGGCACTTCATCACCGAACAGCGCTTCCATTTTCTCCACCAGCGCCATGTGACCCGGCGGCGGGAACAGCGTTTGCAGATAGGTGATGCCGCGATCAATTTTCAGCGCCTGCAACGTAGTGTGGTTCCAGGAATGTTCGTAAAGCGGTACGGCAGCTTCTTCCGTCGGGCAGCGATAGATTTCCGCCTGCGTCGCGCCATGCTTGGCTTTCAGGGCTTCAAAGGCTTCCAGGAAGGGCGCTGCGATCATCAGCAGCGCAACACTCATGCCCGCCGGGATGCGCCCTTCGAAATGGCGGAAATATTGCTGCGGCACCGGTGCGGCAACCACGGTCGCAAGCTTCTTCACAATGCCATCGGCCAAAGTCACGGCTTCCGCAAAGCGTGCGGCTTCCATAAAGCTCGGGAAGGCCATCATCACATCCACCCAATCATAGGCGGGGGCGAGGGGCATCTCGACCTCCGTGATGATGCCATTCGTGCCATAGGCGTGATTGGCTTTCTCAATTTCCCCACCACGCAATTCCAGAATGCGCGGCGTTTCTTCCATGGTGATGACGCGCAATCCCAGCACATTGCCTGGCTCCCGGAAGGACCCCCACATGCAGGAACCGGCACCTGCGGAACCGCCGGCCACAAAGCCGCCAATGGTCGCGGTGCGTTTGGTGGAAGGATGAAAGCGCAATTCGCCGCCCACTTGCTGGCGCGTTTGTTCGTCCAAGGCGATTAGCTTGGCGCCGGCTTGCGCGCGCATGATGCCGGGCTTGGCCCAAAGCAGCTTATCCAGCGCGGAGACATCAAGCACCACGCCGCCCTGCAGCGGCATGGCCTGGCCGTAATTGCCGGTGCCGGCCCCGCGCGGTGTCACCGGAATGCGCCGCGCATGGCAGGCGGCCAGAATGCGCACCACATCAGCCTCATCCCGCGCTTCGGCCACCACATCTGCACTCACGCCATTCAATTGGCGCTTCAGCACGGGGCTATACCAGAAGAAATCGCGGCTGCGTTGGCGCACCAGCGCGGCATCCGTCACCCAGCGAATATCGGGCAGCGCGGCCATCAGGCCGCCAATATCATGCTTCATGCGGCGTCACTTTCTGGTTCATCGA
>CAIYMY010000140.1 GCA_903927465.1 uncultured Rhodospirillales bacterium
GGCAGCGCGCCCGCCATGCAGGATCTGATGGCCAATCAGATTGAAAGCCTGATTGATCCCATCACCACCAATGTGCAGTTGATGAAGGATGGCGTGCTGCGTGCGCTTGCGGTTTCATCACCGCAGCGCCTGCCCGCCTTCCCCAATGTGCCGACCTTCGCTGAGCTTGGCTTCCCGAAGCTGACTTCCGCGCAATGGCTTGGGCTTTCCGCACCGAAGGGCCTGCCTCAGCCAATCACGGAACGGCTTGCCGGCTTGATCAACCCCATCCTGGCGCGGCCGGAATTAATGGCGCGGTTTGAAGATTTGCAGACCCTGCCGCGCCGGCCTTCTCCGCTGAATGGCGATTTCGTGAAAATCATGCAGGAGCAGATCACGGAATGGACCGCAGTTGCCAAGCAATTCGATATTGTTGTGACGTGATGTGAAGCACCCCGCCCGCGCAACATCGCGGGCGGGGTGCCCCCCTTACTTCATTCCCGCCTGAGTCTTGCACCAGCGCGCCACTTCTTCATGCGTGGCGAACCACACATCGCCAAAACCCTTCATGTGCTGCACCAGGCGATCAAGCAGCGCGATGCGGCTGCGGTGGCCTATCACATGCGGGTGCATGGTCAGCAGGAACAGGCCACCTTCGCGATAAGCGCCTTCGAATTCGGCAGTGAACACCTCCTCCACGCTTGACGGGGGTGTATAGGGGCGAAGTCCCGAAAAGCGCAGCATGTTGAAGTAAACCGCATCATCGCGGATCCATTCCGGCGGCAATTCCACAATGCCCGTCGGCGTTCCCTGATCGAGCAATTCATAGGCATCATCATCGGCCATCAGCGATGAATCATACAGCAAACCCAATTCGCGAATGATCGAAAGTGTGTCCACGGAAAAATCCCAAGACGCCGTGCGGATACCAACCGGGCGACGGCCTGTCAGTTTTTCCAGCGTATCAGCAGCGCGGAAGGTCAGGTCACGCTCCACACCTGGCGGCAATTGCGTATTGGCCTCATGGATCCAGGAATGGATGCCAATTTCATGGCCCTCATCCGCCACGCCCCGCACCTCATCCGGGTGCAGCAGGGCGGAGACAGCGGGGTAGAAGAAGCTTGCCTTGATCTCATGCCGCGCGAGCAAGGCGCGGATGCGCGGCACGCCCTGGCGGGAGCCGTATTGCCCCTGGCTGATGCGCATGGGGCTTTCATCGGCATCGCGCAGCGGAATGGTTTCGTGATCCGCATCGAAGGAAAGCGAGACACAACAGCGCGCCCCATTGGGCCAGGAAGTGGGCGCCAAGGAACGCCCGGCGCGGGCGCGGCCCACAATTTCGCGCCATTGCGCTTCGGGCCATTCCCAGGGTTTGGCGGCTTTGTCGTCCATGAGGGGTTCTCCTGCCTGCAATCAAACGGCATGCTGCACCCATAGCCAGGATACCGGAACCCCCATGAGCGATACCGATCCCGCCCTGATGTCCGCTGAAACCCTGCTGGGGCTTTACGCGCGCCGGCGCCTTTCGCCGGTGGAGGCGCTGAAGGCGGTGATGGAGCGCGTTGCCCGCTATAACCCCTGGGTCAACGCCTTTGCCGCGATGAACCCACGCGCGCTGCAAGCGGCGGGCGAGGCTGAGGCGCGCTGGCACGCGGGCAGGCCAATGGGGATCCTTGATGGCGTGCCCTCCACAGTGAAGGATTTGCTGAACCTATCGGGTTTCCCGACCAGGCGCGGCAGCCGCTCCACGGATACAACACCCGCGACCGAGGACGCCCCCGCCGTGCTGGGGCTTAAGCACGCCGGCGCAGTTATCATCGGCAAGACCACCACCACGGAATTCGGCTGGAAATCGCCCGGTGATTGCCCTTTGCATGGCATTACGCGCAATCCCTGGAACCCCAAGCGCACGCCGGGCGGGTCATCCTCTGGCGCCGGGGCGGCGGGGGCGGCTTGTTTCGGCCCGCTGCATATCGGCACGGATGCGGGTGGGTCCATTCGCATCCCGGCGGCCTTTTGCGGGCTGGTCGGGATGAAGCCTTCCTTCGGGCGTATTCCGCAATGGCCGCTGGGCGCTTTTGGCCATGTTGCGGTGGCCGGCCCCATGACACGGACGGTGCGCGACGCCGCGCTGATGTTCGGCGCCATGGCGCGGCACGATCTGCGCGACCCCTATGCGCTGCCCGATGATCCGCGCGATTGGCTTGGCGGCATTGAAGATGGTGTCGCGGGCATGCGTGTGGCTGTGGTGCGGCGCATGGGTTTTGCGCCGCCCTTGGATGAGGAAGGCGAGGATGTGCTGGCCGCCGCCGCGCGGCTGTTGGAAGACCAGGGCGCGATTGTGGAAGAAGCCGATCCTGACCTGCCCGATACCCGCGCCATTTTTGGGCGGGTTTGGGGTGTGGCGCTGTCGCGCATCATCGCGACCACACCGGAAGACAAGCGTGATTTGCTCGATGCCGGCATTGCCGAGGTTGCGGCACGAGAAGGCGAAATGCTCGCCGTGGATTATCTGGCCGCCGAGGCGATGCGCCTGGAAGCATCCCATGCCATGGCGCGGTTTCATCAGCGCTATGATTTGGTGCTGACCGCCTGCACGCCGACCGCTGCCTTCGCCGCCGATCAGCCAACCATCCACCCGGCGGAGGCGCTTTGGCGCGATTGGGCACCCTGGACCTTCGCCTTCAACCTGACACGGCAACCGGCGATTTCCGTGCCCGTGGCGCTGGATGCGGAGGGCATGCCACGCGCTGTGCAAATTGTGGCAGCACTCTACCGCGATGATCTGGCGCTGCGCGGGGCGCGGGCCTTGGAGCGCGCGGCCAGCCTGCCCCTGGCAAATCCCACGGAACGCGCTACCTGACGCAGCGAAAGCCAAAAGGATGAACTGATGCGTTTAGTCACTTTCTCGGATGCCGCCGGTGTGCGGATTGGCGCCATGGATGAAGCGGGCGCGTTGCGAGATGTTACCGCCGTAGCACCTTCTCTGCCGCGCGATATGCTTGGCCTCATTGCGGCGGGGCCAGCAGCGCTTACCGCCGCGCGGGATGCGCTTGGCAAGGCGCCCATCGTAGCGGGGGCGAAAATCCTGGCCCCCATTCCGCGCCCACCGAAGAACGTGTTCTGCGTCGGCAAGAATTACCATGAACATGCCAAGGAATTTGCGGGATCGGGCTTTGATGGCGGGGCCAAGGATGTCGTGCCGCCCTTCCCCGTGGTTTTCTCCAAACCCCATACCGCCATCATCGCAATCGGTGAGCCGATCCTGAGCCATTTGGACCCGACGGGCGGGCTTGATTACGAAGGCGAATTGGCAATTGTGATTGGCACGGGCGGGCGTGGCATTTCCAAGGCTGCCGCATTATCGCATGTGTTCGGCTATACGATTGTGAATGACGTGACCGCGCGGCATTTGCAGAAGCGCCATAGCCAATGGGTGCTCGGCAAGGGCCTGGACAGTTTCTGCCCCATGGGCCCCGCCATTCTGACCGCCGATGAAGCGCCCGATCCGACAAAACTTCGCCTGATCACCCATGTGAATGGCGAAAAGCGCCAGGATGCGCTGGTCGCGGATTTGATCTTTGACGTACCCACGCTGATTGAAGCGATCAGCGCCGCCATCACGCTTGAACCGGGCGATGTGATTGCGACCGGCACGCCGGTTGGTGTTGGCATTGGCTTCACCCCGCCGAAATTCCTGCAAAAGGGCGATGTGGTGCGGATTGAAATCAGCGGGATTGGTGTGCTCGAAAATCCCGTCGCCTGAACGAACAACAAAAAATGGGAGGATAAAACATGCAAAGACGCAGTCTTTTAACCAGCGCCGCAGCCCTGCCCTTCGCCATGCCCGCGCTGGCGCAGGACAATTTCCCATCCCGCGCAGTTTCCATGGTGGTCGCCTTCCCACCTGGTGGGCAAGCCGATGTGGTGGGCCGTCCCGCCGCCGCCACGCTGGAGAGGATTTGGCGCGTGCCGGTGCCGATCACCAATCGCGGCGGTGCGGCGGGCGAAATCGGCAATGGTTTTGTCGCCCGCAGCACGCCCGATGGCTATACGCTGCTGATGGGTCTTTCTTCCATGACCTTCCTGCCAGAAGCCGCGCGCATCAATGGCCGCACGCCGGCCTATACGCCTGAAATGCTGACGCCGATTGCGTTATTCTCCGCCGATCCAACCGTGCTGGTGGTGCCCGCATCCAGCCCCATTCGCACTATTGAGGCATTCATCACTGAGGCAAAAGCCAAGCCCGGGCAGATCGCCTATTCCTCTGCCGGCAATTACTCTGCCTTGCATGTGCCGATGGCGATGCTGTCCCAGGCGGCGGGGATTGAGATGCTGCATGTGCCCTTCCAGGGCGGTGGGCCGGCGCTGACCGCAATTTTAAGCGGGCAGGTGCAGGCGCTTTCCTCAGGCCCCGGTCCGGTGGCGCAGCATGTGCGCGATGGGCGGCTGCGCGCGCTGGCCACCTGGGGGCGCCAGCGCCTCAAGGGTTTTGAGGATGTGCCGACGCTGATTGAGAAAGGCTTTGCGGATGTGGAATTCTACATCTGGGTTGGGCTTTTCGCGCCCGCAGGCACACCGCCCGCGATCATTGACCGCATTCGCGACGCATCACGCGCCGTGGCGCAGGACGCGGATTTTCAGCGCATCATGGCGGGCAGCGGCAATACGCTCGATTTCCGTGAGGGCGATGCCTTCCGCCGCTTTTATGATGAGGATGCGGGCAGGTTGCTGCGGGTGATCCGTGCGCTGGGCAAGATTGAATAGCGCCCTTGCCTGCGCTGCGTCGCTAGCGCAGGCTTCCGTCTGGTTTTTACAATTTTGAGGATAGCATGACCACCGAAGCCCAAATCACCGCCTGGCTTGCCACACAGCAGGACGCCATGATCGCTGAACTCAAGGAAATGGTGAATACCGATGGTGGTTCCTATGACAAGGCGGGCGTGGATCGCACTGGCACCCAGGTAAAGCGCTTCCTGGAGGGTCAGGGCATCGCGGTGGAAGTCGTGCCGCGCGAAAAGCATGGCGACTGCCTACGCGGCGTTGTGCCAGGTGCGCATGAAATCGCATCCGGCAATCAGCAGAAGAATATCGTGCTGATGGGGCATCGGGACACAGTTTTCCCAAAGGGCGAACCGGAACGTCGACCTTTCACCATTCAGGGCAATATCGCCTATGGGCCCGGTGTGGCCGATATGAAGGCCGGCATTGTGATGAATATGTTTGTGCTGGCTGCTTTCCATAAATTCGGCGGCGCGCCCGGCCCGCTGGTTGGGCTTTTCACCGGCGATGAGGAAATCGGCAGCCCCGAAGGCCGCCCGGTCATTGAAAATGAGGCGCGCAGCGCGCGTGTTGTCTTCAATAGCGAACCGGGCCGGCCTTCCGGCAATGTTGTCACCGGGCGCAAGGGTGGCGTGTTTTCCGTGGTGGATATTGAAGGCAAGGCCGCGCATTCCGGCGGCAATTTCGAAGCCGGCATCAGCGCGATTGGAGAGGCCGCGCATAAGATCGTCGCGATTCATGCGCTGACCGACCTCAAGCGTGGCATTACGCTGAATGTTGGCTTGGTCAGTGGTGGGCAGAGCGTGAATACCGTGGCCCCCGCCTGCCAATTCCAGATTGATCTGCGCTATGTTGAATTGGCGGATCGCGATGAGGTTGTGGGCAAGCTGCATGACATTGTCGCGAAATCCTTCGTGCCCGGCACCAAGGCGAAGCTGGTCATCAAGGGCGAATTCCTGCCGCTGAATGCAACACCGGCAAGCGAGCGTGTCTTCGCGCTATATCAGAACGCAGCGACGGATAGCGGCTTGAAGGTGGGCGGCGAATTCTCAGGCGGCTGCGCCGATAGCGGTTTTACGGCAGCGATTGGCGCGCCCACGATTTGCGCAGTCGGCCCCGTGGGCGGCAAGGCGCATAGCCCGGAAGAATATCTGGAAATTGACAGTATGATCCCGCGCGCCCAGGCCATGGCGCGCGCCATCATGCGGCTTGAAAAGGCGGGGCTGTAACAGCCCCTGCCCTCACCCCACGCGCCAGGGGCGCACCTGCCAAAGCTGCTTCAGCCGATCATCCACGGCTTGCGCGAAGGCACGGTATTCAGCACCGACGAGGGTATTGAGCGGCATGAAGTTGCGTGCCGCTTCGCGCTTGAAATTCTCATCGGTCAACGCAGTGCGGAAGGCGGCTTCAAGACGCGCCACAATGGCGGGCGGCATATTGGGCGGGCCGACAATGCCGCGGCTGGCGCCATGCACCAGGTCAAAGCCCAATTCGCGGAAGGTCGGCACATCGGCCGCTTCCGGCTGACGCGCGGCGGCCGCTTGCGCCAGCATGCGCACCTTGCCTTCACGCGCCAATTGCAGCGCGTCATTCACATTGATCGCCGCGACATCCATATTGCCGCCCAGCAATTGCGGAATAAGCGGTGCAGCGCCGGCGAAGGGCACCTGGATCATCGGCTTCAGCCCTGCAAGAGCCTCAAAATGCAGCACGAAAAGATGGTCATCACTGCCGATGCCGGTGGTGGCATAGGTGATATGTTCTGGCCGCGCCTTGGCCGCCGCCACCAAATCCTGCAAGGACTTTAGCGGGCTATCGGCGCGCACATAAAAGCAATTGGCGTCTTCAACAATATTGCAGATGAAGGTGAAATCCATCGCGCGGTAACGCACCTGGCGTTCCAGCGGGATGGCGTTATGCGCCGGGATGGTGGTGGCGCCGATGGTGTAGCCATCAGGCACGGCATTGAAGGTGGCTTCCAACCCGATCTGCCCGGCAGCCCCGGTACGGTTGATCACGACCGGGCGAAGGCCGGGAATTTGCGCTGCCACCAGCGGCATGACCAGCCGTGTCATCACATCCACGCCGCCGCCGGCGGGGAAAGGCACGATCACTTCCATGGTTTTGTCGCCCGGCCAGGCGGTTGGCGCCTGAGCGATGGCCGGGGTGGCGAGCAGGCTTGCGGATGCCAAAAGGCTACGGCGATTAATCATGATTATTCCTCCCTGAGTTTTCAAAGATCTAGCTGCGCAGCACCCAAAGCCGCAAGAGCCAGCACTATTCCCGCCAAGGGCGCACGCGCCAGAGCCGTTGCAGATCGGCGAAGGAACGCTCGGCGAATGCCTTGTATTCCGCACCAAACATCGGGTTGATCGGCATAAAGACCCGCGCGGCTTCGCGCTTGAATTCCTCACTCGCCAAGGCCACGCGCGCTGCGGCGATCAGTTTTTCGGTGACGTGCTGCGGCATATTGGGCGGGCCCAGAATCCCACGGCTTGCGCCATGCACGAGATCAAAGCCCAACTCACGAAAGGTCGGGGTATCGGGCGCATCCGGCGCGCGCCGGGCGGCCGCTTGCGCCAGAATGCGGAGCTTGCCGTCGCGCACCAATGGCAAGGCATCATAAACATTCAGCGCCGCGATATCGAGATTCCCGCCCAGAAGCTGCGGTAAAAGCGGCGCAGTACCCGTGAAGGGCACGCTGATCATTTTTTGCAGCCCGGCCAACTCTTCGAAATGCAGCGCAAAAAGATGGTCATCACTGCCGATACCGGTATTGCCGCAGCTTAACTGCCCAGGTCGCGCCTTGGCTGCAGCCACCAGATCCTGCAAGGATTTGAAGGGGCTTTCGACGCGCACGTAAAAGCAATTCGCATCTTCCACCACATTGCAGATGAAGGTGAAATCAAGCGGGCGATAGCGCACCTGACGTTCGATCGGGAAGGCGTTATGCGCGGGGAAAGTGGTGGCACCCAGCGTATAGCCATCCTGCGTCGCATTGAAGGTCGCTTCCAGCCCAATCTGCCCGCCAGCACCGGGGCGGTTCAGCACAACAACGCGCATACCCGGGATTTGTTGCGCGATAAGCGGCATCACCAGGCGTGTCATGGCATCCACACCACCGCCCGCTGCGGAAAGCACAATCACCTCCACCGGCCGTTCATTTGGCCAGGCGGTTTGCGCGGATAGGATCGTGGGGCTTGCCAGTAAGGGGCTGGCGGCCAGCAGGGTACGACGCGAAATCATGTTGATCCTCCGATATTGTGCATTTCAGCGCTTCCAGGGTCTGCGGGCGAAAAGGGCGCGCACCGCTTCGCCTTCTGCCAGCACCATGGCGCGATATTCAGGCCCGACCAGAGGACGGAGTGGTAGGGAAACCTTCTCAGCTTCCAGCGCGAAGCGGGGATCGGCCAGGGTTTCCCGGAAGGCGGCATCCAGCATCCGCACTACCTCCGCCGGCAGGCCGGGCGGGCCGACAATGCCGCGCGCGCTGCCGATTACCACATCAAGGCCCAATTCGCGGAAGGTTGGCACCTGTGCAGCTGCGGACCAGCGCGAAGGTGATGCCTGCGCCAGGCAGCGGATGCGCCCTTCGCGCATCAGCACAATCCCTTCGCTCATATTGAAGGAAGCGACATCCACCGCACCCGAAAGCAAATCCCGCTGCACTTGTGCCGTGCCATTGAAGGGGGCGTGCAGCGCGCGGATATTGGCCGCTTCTTCCAAGCCCAGCAGCACAAGATGATCATCCGAACCAACACCGGCGGCACTACCCACGGAAAGCGCTTCCGGCTTTTCGCGCAGGCGCGCCACCAAATCGCCAAGGCTACGCAGAGGCGAATTGGCCAGCACCCAAAGCCCGCATGGGTCATCTACGATATTGGCGATATAGGTGAATTCCTCGGCTTTCCAGCGCACCAAGCGTTCCAGCGGTAGCGTGGAGACATTGAGGCTACCTATGGTGCCAAGAGTATAGCCATCTGGCGCGGCATTGAAGATGGCTTCCATACCAAGCTGGCCAGAAGCGCCGGGGCGATTGCTAATGACAAAACGCACGCCGGGCAGGCGTGGTGTTACCTGATACGTCGCGAAACGCGCCACCGAATCCACGCCACCACCAGGCGGGAAAGGCACAATCACTTCAATGGCGCGATCCACGGGCCAGGCCGCCTTGGCTGAATTGACCCAGGGCATGGCCAGCGCACCACCACCCAAAACCATCGCTTGACGCCGTGTGAACATGATTACCCCTCCCCGTGCTTTTCTTTAGAGTGATGTTATCGTTTCAGGCGCCCATGGCAAGAAAATTCACCCGAGCGGTTTGCCTTACGCGCTGCGCCGTGCATGCTGGCGCAGAGCATTGGGGATATGGGGTGGGGCGGATGGACGCAGCAACACGGGCGGAATTCCAGGTGGAAGGCCATTGGGCCATGGCACGGCGGCATCGCATTCGCTGGATTCAATGCGACATCTACGCCCATATCAATCACGCAGCCTATTTCACGATGTTTGAAGATATGCGCATTGATTGGTGGCTTACCTCGGGCGGGCGCTTTGGGGCGGATGCGGAAGGGCCGGTGGTGGGTTCCATCGAAGCCAAATACCTCCGCCCAGGCCATTTCAATGAGGATGTGCTGCTGACCGTGCGCGCGGTGAGTTTCCGGCGAAGCTCCTTCATCCATGAATACGGGTTGTGGCGTGATGGGCTATTGTGTTCCGGGCGCGCCGTTTGCGTGATTGTGAATAACGCGACCGGTGCCAAGGCGCCCATTTCAGACGCGCTGCGCCAATTGATGCTGACCCGTGATCAGGCGATTGCCGAGGGTTGAAAAAACGCATTACGCCCTCTCGGGCGAAGACTATCTCAGCCTCCGCTCATTCCGCCATAGCGCCGGAAGCGCGCACCAAAGGCCCCCATTTTTCATAATCCGCCCTGACCATGGCTGAATAGGCTTCGCGCGAGATACTACCTGGCGCGGCGTCAAACTCAGCCATGCGTTCCACCACATGGGGTGTCTTCAAAACCGCACTCACCTCGCGGTGCAGCCGATCAAGAATGGGTGTTGGTGTCGCGCTTGGCATGGAAAGGCCAAACCAACCATAGCTCACCAAATCAAAACCCTGTTCGCGAAAGGTAGGGACATCGGGAAAGCTTGGGCTGCGCGATTCGCCTGCAATACCAATGGCGCGAACGGAGCCTTGCTTGATATGTGACGCGGCGGATGGAAGGCTGTCAGACATGCCGTGCACTTCGCCACCAAGTACGGCCGCCATGGCCGGCCCCGCACCGCGATAGGCCACATGGTTCAGGGTGGCGCCACTGACATTGCCGAACAGCACAATTAGCATGTGATTGAGCGAACCGGACCCTGACGACGCCATGTTCAACCCGCCATTGGTTGCGCGCGCAAGCCGCACCAGATCATTCAAGTTCTGGGCAGGCACGCGGTTATTCGTGACGAACACAAGATGATTGGTTGAAAGCAGCACCACATGGCTGAAGTCACGGATAGGATCATATTGCACGTTCCGATAAAGCGATGGCCCGATCGCCATGACGGTGCTGGATGCCAGCACCATCGTATAGCCATCGGGTTCGGAACGCGCGACATGGGTGGTTGCGATGGTGCCGCCAGCCCCGGCACGATTTTCCACAATGACAGGCTGCCCCAAGCGTTCCTGCAAACCAGTCGCAACCAGGCGCGCTATCAAATCCGTTGAGCCGCCAGGGGCGAAAGTCACCACCAATCGCAGCGGGCGTGATGGCCAGGCAGGGATGATGCTTGGCTGAGCCAGTGAAGCTGGCGCCGCGGCCAAGCCGCCAAGCCCAATCATTGCTGTCCGACGCGTCATAGCCATGGCGTGGCACCTCCTCCGGCTTCAGCGCCAGGCACCAGGGCCTTTCTGCGCCGTTGTTTTGCGCAGCCTGAAAGCTCTGACGCGGCGCGTCAACACACCCCTATGGCGCAAGCCATGCGGCAATGCCTATGCTTCAACCTGAGACGGCAATGCCGCATGAGGGAGAAACACCTTGCTTCCAGACTATTTTCTGACCCCCCGAAGCATCGCCGTTATTGGGGCTTCCGAAGGGAGTGCGAAGATCGGCGGCAAGATCATGGCGACGCTGATTTCCTGCGGCTATGAGGGGCGGCTTCTACCCATCAATCCGCGCGGCGGCGTTCTGCATGGGCTGCCAGCTTTCAAATCCATTGCAGAAGCTCCAGGCCTAATTGATCTGGCCTTGATCGCTGTACCAGCGCCCACCGTTGCACAGGCTGTGGCTGAATGCGCGGCGGCGGGAATTGCGGGCGCCATTGTCTTCAGCTCCGGCTTTGGTGAAGCGGGCGTCGAAGGCGCTGCCCTGCAGCGCGATTTGCGCGCGGTCATTGAACGGACCGGCATTCGCGTGGCGGGCCCCAATGCGGAAGGATTCTTCAATATCCGCGCCAAGATCGCGCCCACCTTCAGCCCGGCGGTTCATGTCAAAAGCATCGCCGGCCCCCTTGGGCGCGATATCAGCGTGGTTGCGCAAAGTGGCGGGCTTGGCTTTGCGCTGTTCAATCGCGGCGCGGCGCAGGGGCTTTCCTTTGGCACTATCGTCAGTGTCGGCAATCAGGTTGACCTGGACCTTGCAGCTTTCGCGCATCATTTGATCGAGGATGAAGGCACGGCAGCTTTGCTTCTTTATCTGGAAAGCTTCACGCGGCCAGATGCGTTTTTGGCCATGGCCAAGGAAGCGGCGCGGCGCGGCAAGCCGGTGATCCTTGGCAAGGCAGGGCGTTCGGATGCGGGACGCCGGGCAGCGGCTTCCCATACTGGTGCGCTTGGCGGCGAAGATGCCGCGTGTGATGCGATGTTGGCGCGCCATGGCGTGCTGCGCGGGGATGATCAGGATGAATTGCTGGATATTGCAGCGGGCCTGGTGAAGCATAGCCAGCCTGCAGGTCGGCGCGTGGCGGTGATTTCCCCTTCAGGTGGCACGGGGGTTTGGTTGGCCGATGCCTGTGCGCGCTTTGGCCTGGACGTGCCGGAAATTGACATGGAACGCCAAGCGCGCCTGCGCGCCATCATGCCCGCCTATGGATCGCCAGTGAACCCCGTTGACCTCACGGGCCAAGGCGCCGGCGGTGGCCAAGGTGCCGCGAGCTTCGTGGATGCGCTGAAGATTCTTTATGATGCGCCCTATATTGATGCCTTCATCCTGGCCGGTTCCTTCGCGCATGAGGCACGGTTGAAGCGCGAAGGTGAAGCCATTCGTGATTTCGCGCGCGGACCAAAGCCCGTTCTGCTGCATAGCTATACGCTGGTATCGGATGCTTCCCGCTCCATTCTTGAAGGGCTCGGGCTGCATTGTTTCGCCACTGGCTCCGGCACGGTGCGCGCGCTGGCCAGCATGGCACAATATCGAGAATTTCTGGAAACGACGCGCCCTGCCCTGCTTGCGCCGCCGAAGCCTTTGATCTTGGCGCCCGAAGCCGCTGACCTGCTGAAAGGACGGCAAGGCATGCTTGCCGAATATGAGGCCAAAGCATTGCTGCGGGCCGCTGGCATCGCCATACCCCGCGACATCATTGCCCGCAGCGCGGCCGAGGCAGCGGCCGCCCAAACCACCTTCGGGGTGCCAGTCGCGCTCAAGATTCAATCGCCTGATATTCCGCATAAAACGGAAGCGGGTGGTGTTGCGCTGAATATCAAGGATGCCGCTGCGGCCAGCGCCGCTTTTGATCGTATTATAGCCGCAAGCAGGGAATATGCGCCGGAGGCTGATCTGCATGGCGTATTGGTGCAACCCATGGCGGCACCTGGCATTGAAATGATTCTGGGTGTGACGCGCGACCGGGATTTCGGCCCAACACTCATGGTCGGCTTTGGCGGCGTGCATGTTGAAGTGCTGCGCGATATAGTCTTTTCACCGGCCCCGGTTTCACCCAGTGAAGCCCATGCCATGCTGCGTCGCCTGCGCGCCTTTCCCTTGCTGGAAGGTGTGCGTGGCAGCGCCGCTGCGGATATTGATGCACTGGTCGCGCTGATCAGCCATGTTTCCGAAATTGCCGTGGCGATGGGCGAAAATTTGCAGGAACTCGATCTCAATCCGGTATTGGTACATCCTGCCGGCCAAGGGTGCAGCTTGCTGGATGCACTGATCCTTTTATCATCCGAAACGGGGGAAGCCGCATGACCGATTATCGTTTTTGCCATGTGCAGGATGAAGGGCGCTTGCGCATTGTCACGCTCAATCGACCGGAAGTCATGAATGCGCTGCATGCCGATGCGCACGAGGAATTGGAGAAGGTTTGGGATGAATTTGCACAAAACCCTGAACTTTGGGTCGGCATTGTCACCGGCGCAGGCGACCGCGCCTTTTCCACCGGCAATGATCTGAAAATCCAGGCTGCCGGCAAGCGCCGCCCCATGCCGCCTTCCGGCTTTGCCGGCCTGACCAACCGCTTTGATCTGGAAAAGCCGGTGATCGCCGCGGTGAATGGCATTGCCATGGGCGGCGGTTTTGAAATCGCCCTCGCCTGCGATCTGATCATCGCCGCCGAGAATGCGCTTTTTGCCCTGCCCGAACCGCGTGTGGGGCTTGTTGCGGGTGCTGGCGGGCTGCATCGCCTGCCGCGCAGGATTGGTCAGAAGCAGGCGCTTGGCATGATCCTAACCGGCCGGCGCGTACCCGCAGCCGAAGGGCTCAGCCTTGGCTTCGTGAATGAGGTTGTGCCGCAAGGCCAGGCTTTGGAAGCCGCTAAACGCTGGGCAGCGCTGATCCTGGAATGCTCACCGCTTGCGGTGCGCGCTTCAAAGCAGGCGGTTTATGCGGGGCTGGGTGAAGAAAACCTCGCGAAGGCGATTGGCACCATGTATCCGGCGCAGGCACGCAATCGTGATAGCCAGGATTATATCGAGGGCCCGAAGGCCTTCGCCGAAAAGCGCAAGCCCAATTGGCGGAATATGTAGCGCGCGCCCTATCGGTAGCGTGCTGCCGTAATGAACTGGCTGAAGGCCTCGCACCAGATCAGCGCACTGGTGTAGGCTTCAATGTCAACATCCTGGGGCACGCCCAGGATGAAGCCGTTGAAGCTTTTCACTTCGCCGACCTGTACGGATCTTGGCTTGATGGCGGCAAAAGCCGCCTTATTGGCCACAAGTTCTGGCGTCAGATAAAGGCGGTAATCCGGCCCCGGCGCCAGGCGCCCGCGATGCACGATCTGCCGTGGCGAAAGGTAGATATCCCCCTCGCCCCAATGAAGCGCATCGCTGCCAGGGTGGTTGCGCTGCAAGCCGGCCTGATACCGCGCCCCCGCCTGCGCCGTGTCCAATTCTCCTGACTTCGGTGCGGGCGGCGCGGTGAGGATGGGCAGCACATAAATGCCGCCTGCAAACCCGGCCCCTAAGGCGGCAAGATGGGTTGCCCCAAGCAACGCCGCCCTACGGGCCAATATCATAAGCTCCGTTCCGCCTTGGTCGCAGCCAGATCATCCTCGATGAAGCCCCGGATGATCTCCTCCATCGGTTCCTGTTCCTTGAAGCCAAGGCGGCGCGCGCGGGTCGCGGCGAAGGCGCCGGGCCAGCCATTGACGATGTCAAACACTTCCTTGTCGAAGACGAAGCCCACTTTCTCCCGCGCGGCCTTGCCGGCCACCTGTTCCAGCGCGCCCAGGATTTTAGCGACGGTCAGGCTGCGGCCTGGCGGATTGATGCCGCGATCAAGGCCAAGCGGCGCGGTATCCATCGCCGCCGCATGCAGGAACCATTCAATCGTGGCGCGGGGCGAGCAAATCCATACCGCGAAATCATCCGGCACCGGGCAATTGGTCTCAAGTCCCAGCAAGGGTTCGCGCACAATGGCGGAAACGAAAGATGACGCAGCCTTATTTGGCCGGCCCGGGCGCACCATCACGGTTGGCAGGCGCAGGTTCACCGCATCAAGGAAGCCTCGGCGGGAAGCATCATGCAGCAGCAATTCGCCAATGGCCTTTTGCGCGCCGTAGGAATTGGTCGGGATTTGCCGGCCATTATCCGGCACCACCGCGTCCTGACCGCCGCCAAAGGACGCAACCGAAGATGTGAAAATCACGCGCGGCCTGGTGCCAAGCGCGCGGCAGGCGGCCAGCACCGCTAGCGTCCCATGCAGATTGACCTTCATGCCCAGATCGAAATCGGCTTCCGCCGCAGCACTCACCACTGCGGCAAGGTGAAACACCACCTCGGTCCCCGGCGGGATGGCGGCGGCCACCGCGGCGTGGTCCGCCACATCGCCGCCAAGGCAGGTTACCGGGAAGGGCGCTGCCAGCGTGGCAGGTGCGGCAAGGTCGAATAGCGTAAGGCCGGTGATGGCCCGCCCGCCAAGCGCGCCATCCTTGGCAAGCCGCGTCGCCAATTTACGCCCCAAAAAGCCAGCCCCGCCCAGAATGGTGATCCGCATCGCTTTACCCTCCCGTTACAGTGCAAGGTTTGGCGCGCGGCGCGGAAGGGCGCAATATGGGGGCATGATCGAAAAGCGCCCTTTCCGATATTTCCTGAACCGCAATCATGGCGTGCCCGGCATCGCCGTGCTGCCTGAGACCGGCTATGCCCGCGCCAAGGCGGAAATCATGACCTGGCCGGGCTATGCGCCGACCCCGTTGGTTGCGCTGGATGCCATCGCCAAAGCCACCGGCGTCGCGCGGCTGCATTACAAGGATGAGGCTGCGCGCTTCGGCCTGGCTTCCTTCAAGGCGCTGGGCGGCGCCTATGCGGTGATGCGCGTGCTGCAGGCGGAACTCGCCAAGCGGGATGTAGCGCGGGAGGCATCCAGCACCGATCTGATCGAAGGCCGCTACAAGGACGCGACGGCGAAGATCACGGTTTGCTGCGCGACAGATGGCAATCATGGCCGCTCGGTCGCCTGGGGTGCGCAGCGCTTTGGCGCGGCCTGCGTGATTTTCGTGCATGAAACCGTCAGCCAAGGACGGCGCGATGCCATCGCCAAATATGGCGCGGAAATTCGCGTCGTGCCGGGCAATTACGATGATGCGGTGCGTGAAGCGCAGAAGCAGGCGGAGGCGAATTCCTGGTTTGTCGTCTCCGACACCTCATATCCCGGCTACACGGAAGTGCCGCGCGATGTGATGCAGGGCTATCGGCTGATGGCGGATGAGGCGGCGGATCAAATCGGCGAAGCACCCACGCATGTGTTCATCCAAGGCGGTGTTGGCGGTGTGGCGGCGGCGGTTTCCGTGCAGATGCGCGCGCGGTTTGGCGCCGGCGTGAAGCTGATTGTCGCTGAACCCGACAAGGCGGATTGCCTGCTGGCGAGTGCCGAGGCCGGAGAACCCGTCACGGTTCCGGGCGATCTGGACACACTTATGGCCGGTCTTGCCTGTGGGGAGCCATCCCTACTCGCCTGGCAGGAATTGGAACGCGGCACCTTTGCCTTCATGTCCGTGTCAGATGAAAGCGCCGTGGAGTGCATGAAGCTGCTGGCACACCAGACGTTGCCGATTGTCGCGGGTGAAAGCGCGGTTGCGGGCTTGGCCGCGCTGCTGCTCGCGATGCAGGAACCCTATGCGCGCGCAGCTTTGGGGCTTGATGCGGATAGCCGCGTGCTGCTGTTTGGCACGGAAGGGGCGACCGATCCGGAAGTCTATGACCGGCTGGTGAAGGGCTGACCCGAAGCGTCAGCCCGCGAGCAGCGCATCCAGTTTGCCGGCACGCTCCAGCGCCACAAGATCATCCGAACCGCCGATGGATTTTCCGTTGATGAAAATCTGCGGCACGGTGGTGCGCCCGCCGGAATTTTCAATCGCGCGGCGCCGGGCATCAGACCCATGCGGCGAGTCATATTCCTGATAGGTGACGCCCTTCTTTTCCAGCAGCGCCTTGGCGCGGGAGCAATAGGGGCAGAAATCGGTGGTGTAGATTTCGATCTTGGCCATGCGCTGAAGATTGGCGCTAAGTGCGGCCCGGTCAAGCGGTACGAAGACGCGGATCAGGTACCCGCGCCGCGGCCAGCACCTCCACCCGCGCGGCACCGGCGGCGAGCAAGGCCCGCGCGCAGGCTTCCGCGGTGGCGCCGGAAGTCATCACATCATCCACCAGCAAGACGCGCTTGCCGGCCACGCGTGCGGGGCGGGCCACGCTGAAGGCATCCGCTACCAGCGCTGCGCGTTCCGCCGCCCCCTTGTCGCCAAGCGGCACGGTTGCGCGGGTACGGCGCAGTAAATCTGGCACCACACGCCGGCCCGAAAGCCGGCCCAGCCGTTGCGCCAGCAGAGCCGCCTGGTCATAGCGCCGCGCAATCAGCCGCCGCCAATGCGCCGGCACGGGGGCCAGCAGATCAGCCCCTGCCAACATCTCCGCCCCCGCGCGGGCCATGAGGCGCGCGAGCGGCAATGCCATTTCGGTGCGGTCCGCATGCTTGAAGGGCAAGATCAGGCGCTTCGCCCCCTCATCATAGCGCAACGCCGCCCGCGCCACCGCGAAGCCCGGCGCGCGGGTCAGGCAGGGCGCGCACAGCAGCGCGCCATCTCCGTCACGCTCGGCTTCTCCCTCATGCGCGAAAGGTACGCCGCAGCGCGCGCAAAAGGGGGCGGAGATAAGGTTCAGGCTGCTGAAACACGTGGCGCAAAAACTGCCCTGCCGTTCCACTTGCGCATCGCAAGTCAGGCAATGCGGGGGGAGCAAAACATCAAGAAACCTCTCCGGCGCTTGGCCAAGTACGCCCTTAAGGCGACCCAGCAAAGCGCCGGAAGGCTTCATTCAGTGCCAATGACCGAAGGGGGCATCGCCATCCTTCGCCACCTCATGCACCAGATCAATCTCCCAGGAGAGGTATTCGCGCATCGCCGCCTCCACCCCGTCATTCCGGTCATAGGGACGCAGATAGAAATCCGCGCAATCCGCATCGGCGGGGATGCGCCGATCCGCTTCCAGCGGCAGCCCCGCTGCGCGCCAAGCCTTGGTGCCGCCTTCCAGAATGAACACGGGCAGACCCGTCAGCGCGGCGGCTTCCGGTGCGGCAAGGGCAGCTTGTGCGGGATCTGGCGCGGCAATCGCAATCAGCCGCGCGCCGACCAACGCAGCGCGCTGCCTATCCAACCTTGTGCGAATACCCCAATGCGCGCCCGGAATATGCCCATCGCGGAAATCAATGGAGCGTGCCAGGTCAATCACCTGAACACCCCCTCTCACGCTTTCGGCGGCGAGTTCTTCCGGCGTCAGGCTCGGCAGTTTCACCGCCGCCGCTTCCGGGCTTTCCGGCTGCCAGTGGCCGGTCGCAAGCGTGCCATTCAGCCCATCGGTCAGCACCATCACCTCCCAGCCGCCCAATTGCCTGAGCCAGCCAGCGGTCATGCGTGCGCGCGTGCCCGTATCATCCACCAGCACAATGCGCGCATGGCGCACCGCGACCCATTGATCGGTGGCTTGCACCAATTGCCCACCGGGCGCTGAACGGCTGCCCGGCATATGCCGCGCCGCATATTCCGCAGGGTCGCGCACATCCAGCACATAGGTGCTGCGCGATGCATCCGCCTGCCAGCGCGCCAAATCAGCGCGCGTGCCGAAGACCACACCATGCTGCTTCGCGAAGGCATCCGCGCGGGCGAAGGCTTCTGCCGCACCTTTCGGTGTGCCTTGCGGGAAGCTCGCGGTCTTACCGCGATCACAGGTAAAGCCGGCCAATTCCCAGCCCATGGTGCCATTGCGCAACGCCACGACCTTGTTCGGAATGCCAGCGCTGCGGAGTGACTCAGCGCCCATAATGGACCGCGTGCGCCCCGCGCAATTCACCACCACCGTGGTTTCCGGCCGGTTCACGAATTCACCGATGCGATAGACCAGTTCACCGCCCGGCACATCCACCGCGCCGGGGATGGACATGCGGTTGAATTCTTCCATCGGGCGACTATCCAGGATCACCATATCGGTGCCGGCATCCATCATCGCCTTCAACTCCTCGGGATCAACCGAGGGGGTTTCAAAGTGATGTTCCACCCATTCGCCGAAAGCCTTGGACGGGACATTCACGCCAGAAAACGCGACATACCCCGCCGAAATCCAAGCCGGCGTGCCGCCTTGCAGCACCGACACATCCGTGCAGCCAACCCCTTCCAGATAGGAAGCGAGGCGCGGCGCCAACCCTTCCCCGCCATCCACGCAGACAATGCGCGTGGCAAGGCGCGGCAGGATGGCGCGGGCGCGGAGTTCCATGCGCGACAACCCACACGGATTGGCCCAGAAAAGATGCGAACGGCCAAATTCGCCATCTTCGCGCGCATCCAGAATGGCCAATTCCTGCCCATCGCGGATCCAGCCCTTCAGGCTGGCCGCGTCAATCATGCGCGCCATGGCGGGATCAGGCCTTGGGCGCGGCGGTGGGCGCCATGAAATTCTTGTTATAGGGCTTCACTTCGCCGGTTTCGGCATCGAAAGCCTTGCGATCATCCAGCTTTTCCAAAGCCAGACCATACATGTGCAAATGCCGCGTCGGCACGCTGCCCGTGGTATGGATGGAATGGATATCTTCCGGCATCAGCGCAATGCCGCGGCCAGGTTCCACCATGATTTCTTCGCGCAGGCGCAATTCGCAGCGGGCGGGGTCTGACCCATCATCCAGGCGGTCATAAACCTTGTTCAACTCCTGCCCATCCACGGCCACCACACAGGCCCAGGTGGTGTGGTCATGCGGCTTGGTTTCATTGCCGGGATTGAGCGCATTCAGATACAGAGCGAAAAGATTGTTCTCATCTTCCTGCAACATGTAGCGCCGGCTGCCCTTTTCGCCATTCGGTGGCGGCGGGAATTCCGCAGAAGGAAAAAGATGTTCCTGCGCGGCAAGCCCCATCAATTCCGTCTTGATCGCGGCCAGCGAGGGCCGCGTGACACCCTGCGCGCGTTCAATGGCGCGAATGCGGTCAATGGTGGAAGCAA
>CAIYMY010000141.1 GCA_903927465.1 uncultured Rhodospirillales bacterium
ACCACAAGCTGCGCCAGCGCCAATTCGCCTTCGGGTGATCCCATACGCTCAAATGTTTCCCAGGCGGCGATGGCAAGCGGCAGCGCGCGCGGGTCGGCCATGCCGATATCCTCGGCCGCGAAGCGCGTCAGGCGCCGGGCGATGTAACGCGGGTCCTCGCCCCCCGTCAGCATGCGCGCAAACCAGTAAAGCGCCGCATCGGGGTCTGATCCGCGCATGGATTTATGCAGCGCGGAGATCAGGTTGTAATGTTCCTCGCGGTCCTTGTCGTAAAGTGCGGCGCGTTTCGCGAGCAAGGCGGAAAGCCCGGCGGGATCAAGCGGCGGGGTGGCTTCGGGCAGGGCGAATAATTGCTCGGCCATGTTCAGCCCGTAGCGGCCATCGCCATCCGCCATGGCGCGGAGGGTGGCGCGCGCTTCGGGCGCCAGGGGTAGCGCGCGGCCCATGAGTGCTTCGGCGCGGGTCAGCAGCAATTCAAGCGCGGCATCATCCAGGCGCTTCAGCACCAGCACCTGGCAGCGGGACAGAAGTGCTCCGTTGAGTGCGAAGGATGGGTTTTCCGTGGTGGCGCCAACCAGCGTCACGGTGCCGTCTTCCACCACGGGCAGAAAGCCATCCTGTTGCGCGCGGTTGAAGCGGTGGATTTCATCCACGAAAAGCAGCGTGCCTTGGCCGTTGGATTTGCGCGCGCGGGCTTCCTCAAAAGCACGCTTCAAATCGGCCACGCCGGAAAACACGGCGGAAAGCGCAGTGAACCGCAGCCCCGCCGCTTCGGCCAGCAGCCGCGCGATGGTGGTTTTGCCAACGCCGGGCGGCCCCCATAGGATCAAGGAAGCGAGCGACCCGCGCGCCAACATGCGCGAAAGGCTGCCTTCGGCACCCAGTAAATGATCCTGCCCGACCACTTCCGGCAATATCGCCGGGCGCAGCCTATCCGCCAGCGGGCGCACCCCTTCCGGGGCCACGTGGGCGGCTTCTGGGGCGCCGAATAGGTCAGGCGAGGCAGGGGCGCGGGCCATGGCGTGCTTCAGCGGATCGCCAGCGCATTGCCGGGGCTGCCAATGCCGCCGCGATGGTTCAGTGGTGCCGCTGTGAAGAAGGCCGTGTAGCGGCCAGTCGCGGCGCTATCGGCGGCTAATTCCTCGAAATCGAAGAACTCGCCGAGGCAAAGGCCAAGCCGGGCGATGGCCAGATGCAAGGCGGGCTTCCAGGGGAAGATCGGCCAGGCCTCGACCGTTGGGTTATCGGCGGCGACAGCGGCAATGCCTTGGTCCCACAGGAAGCGCCACATGCCTTCCCCGCCGTCCAGGCCGGAATAATCCCGCGCGCCGGCTTCGCCCTGGATGAGCAAGTGGCGCGCATCGGCGTCCGGCGCGGCGCGGAAGGCCGTCAGCCAGCCGGTGCGGACCAGCAGGATATCGCCAGGGCGGAGTGAAACGCCCTGCGCGGCTAGGCAGGCGGCAAGGTCTTCGGCGGTTGCGCGTCGCCCGCCCATGGCACCCCAATCGCGCCCGGTACGCGCAAAATGTCGCGCGAGGTCCACCAGCACCGCGCGCCCGGCAATGCCATGCGCGAGCGCCTTGTCTATGCCGTTGCGGCTTTGCGGGCCGTGCACAATGGAAGAAAGCGGCGCGTGATTATAAAAACCATGCGTGGCGTCAGCGAAATGCGAAAGCCCATCCCATTGCGTGCTGCCTTGCAACCAAAAGCCATCCAGCTTGTCATCGCGCGTGATGCGGCCGGGATGTTCTTCCTTCACCATCACCGGGGTGGGTGCGGCGCGGCGGCGATGGGCGCCTTCATGCGCGGCGCCGAAGGGCTCGTCCAAGGGCAGGTTCACATTGAAGCGGCGCCCTTCGCGAATTTCATCCCGCGCCGCAGCCACGGTGGCATCCGTAATGCGGTTCAGCGTGCCGATCTGATCATCCGGCCCCCAAACGCCCCAGGAAAGCGGCAGGCCAGTGGGATCGCCCTCAGGGCGGGGAAGGTCATCATAGCGCGGTGGAGTCTTCATGGGCGTAGTCTAGCGCCAAGCGGGGCGGCGCATCACCCCTGGCTTGACGCGCCCTGCCCGCGCCCGCACATCGGGGCCAAGATAAGGAACGCTGCCCATGAAATTGTCTCGCCGCGCATTGCTTGCCGCCGCTGCCCTGCCCATGCCTGCCCTGGCGCAGGCGCGCAGCATCCGGCTTGTGGTGCCCTTCGCCGCCGGCGGGGCAGCAGATTCGGCAGCGCGCACCTTGGCACCCCGCATGGCGGAAAAGCTGGGGGCGACGATTGTGGTGGAAAACCGCACCGGCGCTGGTGGTTCGATTGGCGGCGCGGAAGTCGCGCGCGCGGCACCCGATGGCGCGACGCTGCTATGGGATGCGTCGTCGCATATCGTGAACCATGCGCTGCTGCGCGGGCTTTCCTTCGATTACGCCACGGCCTTCACGCCGATCAGTATGGCAACCAGCTTCCCGCAGGTGATTGCCGTGAAGGCGGATTTCCCCGCGCGCGATCTGGCCGCCTTCATCGCCGCCGCCAAGGCTCGGCCAGGCGCGATCAGCATGGGCACGCAGGGCAATGCCACGGCGGGACATCTCGGCCTGGTGCAATTCGCCCGCGCTGCCGGCATAGAGGTAATCCACGCCCCCTATCGCGGCGGCGCCGATGCGGCGCGCGACCTCGCGGGCGGTAATCTGGATGGTGTTTTCATCACCGCCCTTTCCGCCGGCCCGGTGGTAGATAGCGGGCGCGCGCGCTTCCTGGCGGTTGCCAGTGCTGTTCGGCTCGCTTCCCGGCCGGATGTACCCACCATCGCCGAAAGTGGCTTCCCAGGCTTTGATATCAGCGAATGGGTCGGGCTTTTTGCCCCCGCCGGCACCCCTGCCCCCATGATTACCCGCCTGCATGAGGCCCTCGCCACAAGCCTGGCCGAACCTGAGGTGCGCACACGCCTAGCCCAGCTTGGCGCCGTGCCGGTCGGCAGCACACCTGCCGATTTCACGCGCTTCGTGACCGAAGGTCGCGCCGCAATGACCGTGCTGGTCCGCGAAGCCAATATCCGTGTCGAATAAAGGGGCGATCCTGGCCCTGCTGGCGCTATTCAGCGCCGCCCCCGCCCGCGCCATGGACCCAGATATCATGAGCGTGATCGGCCAGCCCGTGCTTTCGCTCGCGCAGCGCCCGGAAGTGGGTGTGGTGCTGCGCCCAGCCAGCGGCGGGCATCGCGGCGCGATTGCGGAGGCCTTGCGCGAACCCGGCCCACCCGTGGGTGTGGTGGATGGCCAATACCTGCATGGCTATGGCTGCAACCCCGAAGGCTGCCGGGTGCGGGGCATTTTCCTCGCCTGGGATTTGAAGGGCGAGAGGATGTTTATGCTGCTGACGGAAGAAGGCCGCGTGCGGGCCTCCATCCCGCCCGACCCGCGCGCCTGGCCGCGTGAACTCAGCGCCCCGCTCATGGGCTTCGCGCCCACTTTGGCCGAGGCAATCGGCAAAAGATAAACGAAAAAAGGCGGCCCCTGATCAGGACCGCCTTTACACTTGGGTAGAAGAAAGCCTCAGCTTTCCGCCGCTTCTTCTTCCGCTACTTCCGGCTTCGGCCCGCTATCCAGGCCCTTGGCGCCCGGGTTGCGGTCCACCAATTCAATCACCGCCATATCGGCCGCATCGCCATAGCGCATGCCGGCCTTCAGCACGCGGCAATAGCCACCTGGCCGCGCCGTGTAGCGCTCAGCGATTTCGCCGAACAGCTTCGCCACCACCGCTTCATCGCGGATCTGCGATAGCGCCTGACGACGCGCATGCAGGCCACCGCGCTTGCCAAGCGTAATCAACCGCTCAACATAAGGGCGCAATTCCTTGGCCTTGGGCAGCGTGGTCGTGATCTGCTCATGCTTGAGCAGAGAGGTCGCCATATTGCGGAACATCGCCGCACGATGGCTAGACGTTACATTGAGCTTCCGCCCAGATAATCCGTGACGCATCTTTCTTATCCTTCAGAACGAACCGTTCAGAACGGCTCATCTGCCCTTTTCGCCAAATCCTCGACATTTTCAGGCGGCCATTCCGGCACGGTCATGCCGAGGCTGAGCCCCATGGTCGTAAGGACTTCTTTGATTTCGTTCAACGACTTGCGCCCGAAATTTGGTGTGCGCAGCATTTCCTGTTCGGTCTTCTGCACCAGATCGCCGATATAGACGATATTGTCGTTCTTCAGGCAATTCGCGCTACGGACGGAAAGCTCAAGCTCTTCAACCTTGCGTAGCAGATTGCGATTGAACGGCAGATCATCGCGCAGATCAGCAGCCAATTCAGGGCGCGGCTCATCGAAGTTGATCAGGATTTGCAGCTGTTCCTGAATGATGCGCGCGGCAACGCCCACGGCATCTTCAGGCGCCAGCGTGCCATCGGTTTCAACCGACAGGATCAGCTTGTCGTAATCCGTACGCTGGCCAACGCGGGTCGGTTCCACGCGATAGGCCACGCGGCGCACTGGCGAATAAATCGCATCTACCGGAATAAGACCAATAGGCGCATCTTCCGGACGATTTTCAGAGGCCGGCACATAGCCCTTGCCGGAATCGATGATCAATTCCATGGAAAGCTTCGCGCCATCATCCAGCGTGCAAATCACCAGATCAGGATTGGCGATTTCGATATCGCCGGTGGTCTGGATCTGCCCAGCGGTGACTTCACCCGGGCCAGTGGCCATCAGCGCCAGGCGCTTTTCACCCTCACCCTGATAGCGCAGCGCAAGCTGCTTCACATTCAGCACAATATCGGTGACGTCTTCGCGCACACCGGGAATGCTGCTGAATTCATGCAGCACGCCATCAATGCGAATTGCCTTCACCGCTGCACCAAGCAGCGAGGAAAGCAGCACGCGGCGCAGCGCATTGCCAAGCGTCATGCCGAAGCCACGTTCCAGCGGCTCAAGCACCAATGTGGCGTTGCGCAGCGGGTTGATCGTCGGCTCGATATGCTTCTGCGTCTCGATCAGGGAACGCCAGTTGCGGTCAAGCACGTTCATGTCTCTCCTATCGGGCTGCGGCGGTCAGGCGTGGCGCGCGTATCAGACGCGGCGGCGCTTGCGCGGGCGGCAACCGTTATGGGGAATGGGGGTCACATCGCGAATGGCGGTAACCTGAAAGCCAACAGTCTGCAGAGCACGCAGAGCAGATTCACGGCCCGAACCAGGGCCGCTCACCATAATGTCCAGCACTTCCATCCCATGCTCACGCGCCTTGCGGCCCGCATCTTCAGCGGCAACCTGCGCCGCGTAAGGGGTGGATTTGCGGCTGCCCTTGAAACCCTGAGAACCAGACGACGACCAGGCGATGGCATTGCCCTGCGCATCGGTGATTGTCACGATGGTATTGTTAAAGGTGGACAGCACATGGGCAACACCAGAAGAAATGTTCTTCCGTTCCTTGCGCTTCACCGGGCCACGAGCGGCACCGCCGCGGGGTTCACGAGCCATCTTACTTGGTCACCTTCTTCTTACCGGCGATCGCAACCGCCTTGCCCTTGCGGGTACGCGCATTGGTATGGGTGCGCTGTCCGCGGACCGGCAGGCCCTTGCGATGCCGCAGGCCGCGGTAGCAAGCCATATCCATCAGACGCTTGATGTTCATCGCCTGCTCACGCCGCAAATCGCCTTCGACGCGATATTCGCGGTCGATCAATTCGCGGATGCGCATGACTTCATCATCGGTCAGCTGATTCACGCGGCGCTCGGCCGGGATGCTCAACTGCTCGCAGATGACCTTCGCGTTCTGCGGGCCAATGCCAAAGATATAGCGAAGCGAGATCAAGACTCGCTTATTAGTCGGAATATTCACGCCGGCGATGCGCGCCACAGTGTCTCTCCTGGGGCCGAGCCCCCCGATACCGCCGCGGTAGCCCTAGGGGCCCAGCCGGCGGAGTGTTCCGAATGATTTTGCAACGACA
Source organism: uncultured Rhodospirillales bacterium (assembly GCA_903927465.1). GTDB lineage: Bacteria > Pseudomonadota > Alphaproteobacteria > Acetobacterales > Acetobacteraceae > Neoroseomonas. The sequence continues at coordinate 5,941 of CAIYMY010000141.1, forward strand.
AAGAGCGGCCAGAGTTGCCCCCCGCCGCGGGAACAGGGGGATTAAACCCAGCGCCCTTCCCCGTCAAGCCTTTCCCAACAAAATTTCACCGATCTGGCGCGCGACTTCCGTCATGGAAGCCATGCCGTCAACGGCCTTCCACTTTCCCTGACCCGCATAATACGGAAGCAAGGGGGCAGTCTGGCGATGAAAGGCGTCAAGCCGTGCTGCCACGGTTTCTGCCTTGTCATCCGATCGACGGGAGAATTCAGCCCCGCCGCAGCTGTCGCAAACGCCGGCCTTGGCCGGCTGCTTGAACGTATCATGGTAGCCAGCGCCGCAATTGGCGCAGCTATAGCGTCCGGAAATGCGTTCCACCAAAGCATCACTATCCACCTTCAGCTCAATCACATGATCAAGCTTCAGGCCGCTTTCCTTCAGCATGGCATCCAGTGACGCCGCCTGGGGGGCGGTGCGCGGAAATCCGTCCAGTATAAAGCCATTGGCGCAATCAGGGCGCAGCACGCGCGCCTTGAGCATGGTCGTGATGACCTCATCCGGGACAAGGTCACCGCGTTCCATAATGGCCTTGGCCTTTAGGCCGATCTCGCTGCCCGACTTCACCTCGGCGCGCAGCATGTCGCCGGTGGAAATCTGCGCTATGCCGAATTTTTCTTCCAGCATCTTGGCTTGAGTGCCCTTGCCCGCACCTGGCGGGCCAAGAAGAATGAGGTTCATTCAATTCCTCCGTTCAACGCCCGCGCGGCTGCCCACGGCCGCCAAGACGCGCTTTCTTGATAAGACCTTCATACTGATGGGCAAAGAGATGCGATTGCACCTGCGCCACCGTATCCATGGTCACTGAAACGATGATCAGCAGGGAAGTGCCGCCGAAATAAAACGGCACGCCATATTGGCTGATTAGGATTTCGGGAATGATGCAGACTAGGCAGAGATAAGCCGCCCCCAAAACCGTCAAGCGGGTTAGAACTCGATCAAGATAATCCGACGTATTCTGCCCGGGGCGAATGCCCGGAATGAAGCCGCCATATTTCTTGAGGTTATCCGCTGTCTCGGTCGGATTGAAGACAATGGCTGTGTAGAAGAAGGCGAAGAAAATGATCATCGCCATATAAAGGAACATATAGGCTGGGCGCCCATGGGCCAGCATGGCGGTTATGGTCTGCAACCAGCCATCCGACATATCCTGCGAAAAGCCCGCAACCGTCGCAGGCAGCAACAGCAGGGAAGACGCGAAGATCGGCGGAATTACGCCCGAGGTATTGAGCTTGAGCGGCAAATGGGTCGCTTCGCCCCCGAACATGCGGTTGCCCACCTGGCGCTTTGGGTATTGCACCGGAATGCGGCGCTGGGCGCGTTCAATGAACACCACAAAGGCAATCACCAGCAGCGCAATGATCAGAAACGCCATGATGAAAATGGTGGAAAGCGCGCCCGTGCGACCAAGTTCCAGCGTACTGATCAGGGCGGATGGAAGATTCGCCACAATGCCCGCGAAAATGATCAGGCTGATGCCATTGCCAACCCCACGCGCCGTGATTTGCTCACCAAGCCACATCAGGAACATGGTGCCGCCAACCAGCGTGATCACGCATGACAGCCGGAAGAATATCCCCGGATCATAAACCGCCGCGCCAAATTGCCCGCGCATGGACTCGAGCCCGATCGCGATGCCATAGGCCTGGAAAATCGCAATCGCGACCGTCAGATAGCGTGTGTATTGATTGAGCTTCTTCCGCCCCGACTCGCCTTCCTTCTTCAAGGTCTCCCAGGCGGGAATCGCAGCGGTCATCAACTGCACAATGATGCTCGCGCTAATATAGGGCATGATGTTGAGCGCAAACACCGTCATACGCCCAAGCGCACCGCCCGAGAACATATCGAACATGCCAAGAATGCCGCCGCCATGCTGGGCGAGGATTTCGCCCATCACCGCCGCATCTACGCCCGGCACGGGGATATAGGTGCCAAGACGATAGACGATCAGCGCGCCAAGCGTGAACCAGATACGATTCTTTAGCTCGGTCGCCTTGGAGAGCACACCGAGGTTGAGATTAGACATCGCCTGTTCCATGGCGGACGCCATGCGCATTCTCCCAAAGCTGCGGAGCGACCTAAGTCTGCGCCCCTGCCCTCAAGCCCTATGTGGCGTGGCATTTGCGCTTAACAAGCGCATCATGCCCGAATGAAAGCGGCGCCCGAGTTCCCTCGCGCGCCGCAAAGAATCAGTTCCGCATCGCGATAAGGCGGCGCAGCGCCAACAAGGTTCAGCCAGCCTCAGCCGGCGCTGCCGGCGTGGTGACGGTCACGCTACCACCTGCGGCTTCCACCGCGGCAATCGCTGCCGCCGAGGCACCGGCTACGGAAATACGAACCGCACGCTTGATCTCACCCTTGGCGAGCAAGCGAACCCCGATGAATTTGGAGCTCGACCGGATAACGCCAGCTTCACGCAGCGCCGCTTCATCCAGATCCCGATCCGCCGGCAGACGCCCCGCTTCAATGGCCGCATCCAGCGTGCCGATATTCAGCGTAGCGTAGAGCTTACGGAAAATATTGACGAAGCCGCGCTTGGGCAGGCGCCGATAGATCGGCAGCTGACCGCCTTCAAACCCGTTCAGCGAAACGCCAGTACGCGCCTTCTGACCCTTTACACCGCGACCGCTGGTCTTGCCCTTGCCAGAGCCAATACCACGGCCGATACGCTTGAATTTGGGACGCGCGCCCGCGTTATCACGGATTTCATTTAACTTCATGGCTCAATCCTCCACCTTCAGCAGGTGGGCGACCTTGCGGATCATGCCGCGCACCGCAGGCGTGTCTTCAAGCTCACGCGTGCGATGGCGCTTGTTCAAACCAAGGCCAATAAGGGTTTCCTTTTGATCAGACTTACGCCCGATCGGCGACCCAAGCTGGGTCACCTTCACTGTCTTTTTCTCAGCCATTTACGGCCTCCTGCGCCTCAGCGGAGGCTTCCTTCCGCTGGCCGAGGATGTCAGCCACTTTCTTGCCGCGGCGCGTAGCAACAGCACGCGGGCTGGTACAGCGCTGCAGCGCGGCGAAAGTGGCCTTCACCATGTTATGCGGATTGGCGGAACCCAGGCACTTCGCGACTACATCGCCCATACCCAGCGTTTCAAACACGGCGCGCATGGGGCCGCCAGCAATAATGCCGGTACCCGCCGGAGCCGCGCGCAACAACACGCGCCCCGCACCGAATTCGCCCACCACATCATGATGCAGCGTACGGCCTTCACGCATTGGCACACGGATAAGCGTGCGCTTGGCGCGTTCAGTGGCCTTGCGGATCGCTTCCGGCACTTCACGAGCCTTACCAGCGCCCCAGCCAACGCGGCCCTTTTCGTCACCCACAACAACCAGTGCCGCGAAGCTGAACCTACGACCACCCTTCACCACCTTCGCTACGCGATTGATGGTAACCAGCTTGTCCTTCAGCTCATCACCATCTTGGCGATCTGTGCGCTGTTCCCGATCACGATCACGGCCACCGCGACGACGACGTTCACCGCCCTCGCCGCCTTCGCCACCGCTCCTTGGTTCACGTGCCATCTTGTTCAATCCTTCAGAACGACAGCCCGCCCTCGCGGGCGCCGTCCGCGAGCGCCTTGACGCGCCCGTGATAAAGATAAGGTCCGCGATCAAAAACCACCGCTGTCACACCAGCCGCCATCGCGCGTTCGGCAATCAACTTGCCAACTGCAGAGGCGGCTTCGGTATCAGCGCCAGTCTTCAAGGCTTCACGCATGGTCTTTTCAAGCGAAGACGCAGCAGCGACCGTGCGGCCCTGCGCGTCATCAATGACCTGCGCATAGATATGCTTGCCGGAGCGGAAGATAGATAGGCGCAAACGCCCACCGGACTTCATCCGGATCTGATAACGGAGACGACGCTTGCGCCGCTCCTGTAGATCGAGCTTGCTGGCCATTACTTCTTCTTCCCCTCCTTCCGGAGGATCTGCTCATTCTCGTACTTGACGCCCTTGCCCTTGTAAGGCTCCGGCCCGCGATAGGCACGAATTTCGGCGGCAACTTGGCCCACCTGGCGCTTGTCAGACCCTTCAACCTTGATCGCCGTGGGGCGTTCACAGGTGATCTTGATGCCAGACGGGATCGGGTAGCGGATTTCGTGGCTATAGCCGAGGCTAAGCACAAGATCCTTACCCTGCACCGTAGCGCGATAACCGGTGCCGTTGATTTCCATAGACTTCACGAAGCCCGTGGATACACCCGTCACCATGCTGTTGATCAGGCTGCGCGTGGTGCCCCACATGGTGCGCGACCGGCGATCTTCACGGCGCGGCTTCACTGCCACTTGCTGGTCCGTGATTTCCACATCGACATCATCTGTAAGGTCAAGCTTCAATTCCCCAAGCTTGCCCTTGGCCACCAGCGTACGACCGGCCAAAGCGAGCTGAACGCCCGCAGGCAGCGGTACTGGATATTTTCCGACGCGAGACATTTCCAACCCCTCCGTCAGAATACGCGACAGAGGACTTCGCCGCCAACATTGGCAGCGCGGGCCTCATTTTCGCTCATCACGCCACGCGGCGTGGAAAGAACAGACATGCCGAGACCATTATAGAACTTCGGCAGTTCAGCGATCTTCGAATAGACGCGACGGCCGGGCTTCGACACACGCGTAATTTCACGAATGGCGGGTTCGCCTTCGGAATACTTCAATTCGATATCAATGAACCTCACACCAGGGCGGAGTTCTTCGGTGCGCCAGGCGCGAATGAAACCTTCGCGCTTCAGCACTTCAAGCACATTCTCACGCAGCTTGGACGCCGGTGCCTTGCACCGGGTCTGACGCGCGGATTGCGCATTGCGGATGCGGGTGAGCAGATCGCCCAGCGGATCGGACATGGACATGCCGGGCTTCCTTACCAGCTTGCCTTCACGACGCCCGGAAGCTGACCCTGATTGGCCAGCTCACGGAACGCGTTACGACAAAGCTTGAATTTGCGATAATTACCACGCGGCCGCCCGGTCAGCTCGCAACGAAGACGAACGCGATTCTTGGCGCCATTGCGGGGCAATTGCGCAAGTTTCAACGTCGCTTCAAAGCGATCTTCCATTGGCAGCTCGCGATTCATCACCGCAGCTTTCAAAGTAGCACGCTTGGCGGAATGCAGCTTGGAAAGCCGCTCCCTGCGCTTGTTCTTTTCGACAGACGATGTCTTAGCCATACGTCATAACCCTCCGGAACCTGCCGGGCTAACCCGGCGGTTTTCCAAAAAACTCAATTCTGGAAAGGAAGCTGGAACGCCTTGAGCAGCGCCTTTGCTTCCTTGTCGGTCTTCGCCGTTGTGACGAAAACAATGTCCATGCCGCGAACCGTATCCACCTTGTCATAGATGATTTCGGGGAACACGATTTGCTCCTTCAGGCCAAGGGCATAATTGCCCCGACCATCGAAGCCACGATTGCCGGGAATGCCCCGAAAATCGCGCACACGCGGCAGCGCAATGGTCACGAGCCGATCAAGGAATTCATACATGCGTTCCTTGCGCAGCGTGACTTTGCAGCCAATCGCCTGGCCTTCGCGGATCTTGAAGCCCGCGATCGCCTTCTTTGCCTTGGTCCTGACCGGCCTCTGACCCGAAATTAGGGTAAGGTCGGCCACCGCAGCATCGAGCTTCTTCTGGTCGCCTGCGGCTTCGCCGACGCCCATATTGATCACGATCTTCTCAAGCTTCGGCACTTCCATCGGATTGCCATAGCCGAATTCTTCAGCCAACTGCTTGCGCACCACGGCATCATAATACTGGCGCAGCCTGGGCTGTTCCTTCACGTCACTCATGCGTCAAGCACCTCGCCGGAGGCGCGCGCCACCCGGACCTTCTTGCCGTCTTCCAGCAGCTTGAAACCGACGCGCGTTGGCTTGCCCGATTTCGGGTCAATCAGCGACAGATTCGAAAGATGAATCGACGCTTCCTTTTCGGTGATCCCACCAGGATTGCCAATGCCCGACGCCTTCTGGTGACGCTTCACCAGATTGATGCCCTGCACCAGCGCACGATCTTCGGTCGGCATCACGCGAATCACTTCACCTTGCCGGCCTTTATCTCGCCCGGACAGGATTTGGACGCGATCGCCCTTCCTGATCTTCTTAGCCATGGCTCACAACACCTCCGGCGCCAGGGAGATGATCTTCATGAACTTCTTCGCGCGAAGTTCACGCACCACCGGGCCAAAGATACGCGTACCGATCGGTTCATTCTGCTTGTTGATCAGCACGGCCGCATTACGGTCGAAGCGGATCACGGAGCCATCATTGCGGCGGACCGGATAGGAAGTCCGCACGATTACCGCGCGTTCAACCGTACCCTTCTTCACCTTGCCGCGCGGAATCGCTTCCTTGATGGAAACGACGATGATGTCGCCCACACCTGCGGTCTTACGCTTGGAACCGCCCAGCACCTTGATGCACTGAACGCGACGGGCACCGGAATTGTCAGCGACTTCCAGGTTGCTTTCTACTTGAATCATGGATCAGCCCCCTGCCGCCGGCGCCACGGCTTCACCGTTGCGAACCACTACCGTCCAAACCTTACGCTTGGAAATCGGCGGGCATTCTTCAATCTGCACCACGTCGCCTTCCTTGCACAGGTTGGCATCGTCATGCGCCGCGTATTTCTTCGACTTGCGAATGAATTTCTTATAGAGCGGATGCATCACGCGACGTTCGACCAAGACCGTAATGGTCTTGTCCATCTTGTCGCTGACGACCCGCCCGGTGAGGACGCGCTTCGGCATAGCCGTCGGTCTCCTCTCAGGCTTTGGTTGCGGTGGCGCGGCTGCGCTCACCGATGATGGTCTTCACCCGCGCAATGTCCCGACGGACCTGGCGGATACGGCTGAGCGCTTCAAGCTGCCCAGTTGCGCGTTGGAAACGCAGATTGAACTGCTCCTTACGCAAATCAAGCAACATTGTGTTCAGCTCATCCGCTGATTTGGCGCGAACATCGCCGATCTTGGTCATGGCCATGATCAAGCCTCCAGCCCCAGACGGGTCACGAACTTCGTCTTGATCGGCAGCTTGGCCGCACCGAGGCTGAGCGCTTCACGCGCCAGTTCGTTGCTTACGCCGTCAATCTCGAACATGATGCGGCCGGGTTTCACCCGAGCCACCCAATATTCCGGAGCACCCTTGCCGGAGCCCATGCGGACTTCGGCAGGCTTGGTCGAAACCGGCACATCCGGAAAAATACGGATCCACACACGGCCCTGACGCTTCATGGCACGGGTGATCGCGCGGCGCGCCGCTTCGATCTGCCGCGCAGTCACGCGCTCAGGCTCCAATGCCTTCAGGCCAAAGCCGCCGAAGGACAGCGAAAACCCACCCTTGGCCAAGCCATGGATGCGCCCCTTATGGGCCTTGCGGAATTTAGTGCGCTTAGGTTGCAGCATTGTCCTATACCCTTAGCGCTGCGGCGCCTGTTCGGCAGCGCGTTTGTCTTGCGCCATCGGATCATGCCCCATGATCTCACCCTTGAAGACCCAAACCTTGACACCGCAGGTGCCATAGGTGGTCTTCGCCGTCGCCGTACCGTAATCAATATCGGCACGCAGCGTATGCAGCGGCACGCGACCTTCGCGATACCATTCCATGCGCGCGATTTCAGCGCCGCCGAGGCGTCCGGAACAATTGATCCGGATGCCCAACGCACCAAGACGCATCGCGGATTGCACCGCACGCTTCATGGCACGACGGAAAGCAACGCGACGTTCTAGCTGCTGCGCAATGCTCTCAGCAACCAGCACGGCATCGATTTCTGGCTTGCGGATTTCCACGATGTTGAGCGCCACTTCGGCACCCGCCATCTTATGCAAATCCTTGCGCAGCACTTCGATATCAGCGCCCCTTTTACCGATAACAACGCCGGGGCGCGCAGCGTGGATCGTCACGCGCGGCTTCTTCGCCGGGCGCTCAATCACTACGCGGCTCACGCCGGCACCCTTCAGGCGCTCACGCAGCTTTTCACGCAGTTTGAAATCTTCATGCAGCATCTTGGCGTAGTCGGTGGTGGCGAACCAACGACTATCCCAAGTGCGATTGATGCCGAGCCGAAGCCCGATGGGATTAACTTTCTGGCCCATACTACGCGGCCTCCTGAGCTTCAGCGGCTTCCGCCACAACTTGTTCGGCCACGACGATCTTCAGATGACTGAACCACTTTTCGATGGTGGATGACTTGCCACGGCCACGGGCATGGAAGCGCTTCATCACTGAAGCGCGCCCCACTTCAGCGCGGGACACCACCAGGCGATCTACATCCAGGCTGTGGTTGTTTTCAGCATTCGCAATCGCGCTTTCCAGCGTCTTCTTCACCGTGCCGGCGATGCGGCGTTTGCTGAAGGTAAGCTGCGCCATGGCATCCTGCGCCTTCTTGCCGCGGATCATCGCGGCAACCAGGTTCAGCTTGCGCGGGCTCACGCGAATATTAAAGGTGACAGCCTGGGCTTCACTATCAGCCAGGCCGCGCGGGTGTTTTGGCTTGCTCATTGGTCTCAGCCCCGCTTCGTCTTCTTATCCGCCGCGTGTCCCGTGAAGGTACGCGTCGGAGAGAATTCGCCAAACTTATGGCCGACCATGTTTTCAGTGACCTGCACCGGCAGGAACTTCCTGCCGTTATAGACACCGAAAGTCAGGCCGACGAATTGCGGCAGAATCGTGCTTCGGCGCGACCAGATCTTGATGATCTCGTTACGCGTAGAAGCACGGGCGGCTTCCGCCTTATTGAGCAGATACCCGTCCACAAACGGGCCTTTCCATACGCTGCGCGGCATCGCGATCAGCCCTTCGTCGCGTTACGGCGACGGACAATAAATCCATCGGAACGCTTGTTGTTGCGCGTCTTCGCACCCTTAGTCGGCTTGCCCCATGGCGTCACCGGATGGCGACCACCAGAAGTACGGCCTTCACCACCACCATGCGGGTGATCGATCGGGTTCATTGTCACACCGCGGTTATGCGGCATGCGGCCCAACCAACGGCTACGACCGGCCTTGCCTATCTGCTGGTTGCTATTGTCCGGGTTGGACACGGCACCGATGGACGCCATGCATTCCGCACGGATCAGGCGGAGTTCACCAGACACCAGCTTCACCTGTGCATAGCCGGCATCTTTGCCAACCAGCTGCGCAAAAGTACCGGCAGCGCGTGCAATTTTACCGCCAGCACCGGGCTTCATTTCGATATTATGGATAATGGTACCCACCGGAATGGCGGCCATCGGCATGGCATTGCCCGGCTTGATGTCCGCGCGTTCCGCCGATACCACCGTATCGCCCACCTTCAGGCGCTGCGGCGCGATGATGTAGGAAAGCTCCCCATCTTCGTACTTCAGCAACGCGATGAAGGCCGTGCGGTTCGGGTCATATTCCAGCCGTTCCACCAACGCCGGCACGCCGAACTTGTCGCGACGCTTGAAATCCACAATGCGATAGGACTGCTTATGTCCACCGCCGCGGAAGCGTGAGGTGATGCGCCCGTGATTGTTGCGGCCACCCGAATGGGATTTGCCTTCGGTAAGCCCCTTGACGGGCTTACCTTTCCACAATTCGGAACGATCAATCAGAATCGTGCCACGCAGCGAAGGCGTGGTCGGGTTGAAACTCTTGAGAGCCATGACTTAAGCGAGCCCCGTCGTGAGGTCGATGCTTTGGCCTTCAGCAAGCCGCACCATCGCCTTCTTCCAATCAGACCGCTGGCCAGGACGGCCGCGGAAACGCCTGGACTTACCCTTCACCACAATGGTGTTTACGGTAAGCACCTTGACCCCGAACAGACCTTCAACCGCCGCCTTGATTTCAGGCTTGGTCGCGTCGCCCGCCACCTTAAAGGTAATCTGGCCACGTTCGGTGTTCAGTGTCGCCTTTTCGGTCACCAGCGGGGACAGGATGGTCTGATACATCCTTTCCTTGCTGATCACCGGCTTCTTCGGCTTCGCGGCAGTATCACTCATGCCAGCCGCTCCTTCAGAGCTTCCACGCCGGCGCGCGTCACCGCGAGCACTTCGTGGTTCAGAATGTCATAGACATTGGCGCCCATGGTCGGCAGCACCTGCACCTTGGGAAGGTTGCGAATGCAGCGGGCGAAATTCTCATCCGCCGCGGCATCCACTACCAGCACGCTTTTCCAGCCAAGCGCCTTCACCTTGGCGGCGATAGCACTAGTCTTCGCATCAGCGGCCAGGGCAGCATTTTCGAGCACAATCAGCTTGCCCTCGGCGGCCTTCTGGCTCAGCGCGCTGATCAGCCCAAGCCGACGCACCTTCTTGTTCAGGCTATAGCCATGGTCACGCACAACCGGCCCATGCACCACGCCACCCTTGCGGAATTGCGGCGAACGCAAGGAACCTTGCCGCGCATTGCCAGTGCCCTTCTGACGATAGGGCTTCTTGGTCGTGCCAGACACTTCGCCCATGCCTTTGGCTTTATGGGTACCGGCACGGCGCTTGGCCAATTGCCAATGCACAACACGCGCCATGATATCGGCGCGCGGCGTTGCGCCAAACAGCGCTTCCGGCAATTCGATCTCACCAGCTTGGGTGTTCTCGAGGGTGATGACAGGGGTTTGCATCTTCGCCTCGTTCACGCAATGGCCGTTGGGTAGGGCGCGTCGGCATGGCGTGCGCGCTTCACAGCGTCGCGCACCAGCACATAGCCACCCTTGGAACCCGGCACGGCGCCTTTGATCAACAGTAAGCCCTTTTCGGCATCCACGACCGCCACTTCCAGATTCTGGGTAGTGACGCGCTCAACACCAAGGTGCCCCGCCATCTTCTTGTTCTTGAAGGTCTTGCCCGGATCCTGACGGTTGCCGGTAGAACCATGCGAGCGGTGGCTGACGGAAACGCCGTGCGAGGCTTCAAGCCCGGAGAAGTTCCAGCGCTTCATCGCACCAGCGAAGCCCTTACCAACCGTCACACCGGTCACATCGACTTTCTGTCCCGCAACGAAATGCGCGGGGGAAAGTACAACACCGGGTTCCAGCACAGCATCGCCGGCCACACGGAATTCGACGACTTTACGCGGCGCTTCCACAGCAGCCTTTGCAAAATGCCCCTTATTCGCCTTGGAGACGTTCTTGGGCTTCGCAACGCCGATACCAATCTGGACGGCTTCATAGCCATCCTTCTCGGCGCTGCGCTTTGCAATCACGCGCACATTGTCAACATGCAGCAAGGTAACAGGGATGGTCGAGCCATCCTCGTTGAACAGCCGGGACATGCCCAGCTTTTTGGCGATCAGGCCAGTGCGGCCAGTTTTCGCGGCCATGATGGTAAACTCCCCCGGCCCTTCAGATCTTGATTTCGACATCCACACCAGCGGCGAGGTCGAGCTTCATCAGCGCGTCCACCGTCTGCGGCGTGGGGTCAACGATATCAAGAAGACGGCGATGCGTACGGATTTCGAACTGCTCGCGGCTTTTTTTGTCGACATGTGGAGAGCGGTTCACGGTGAAACGCTCAATATGCGTCGGCAGCGGAATCGGGCCCCGCACGCGCGCACCTGTCCGCTTCGCAGTATTTACGATTTCCCGCGTGCTGCCATCCAGCACGCGGTGATCGAACGCCTTGAGGCGGATGCGGATATTTTGGTTGTCCATGATGTGGGACCCGGTATCCTATAATTAAGCAGTGATCTTAGCGACAACGCCCGCGCCGACGGTACGGCCACCTTCGCGAATGGCGAAGCGCAAGCCTTCATCCATCGCGATCGGTGCAATCAATTCCACATCCATCGACACATTGTCACCCGGCATCACCATCTCAACGCCTTCCGGCAGAGACACTACGCCAGTCACATCCGTCGTGCGGAAATAAAACTGCGGACGATAATTGGTGAAGAATGGCGTGTGACGGCCTCCTTCTTCCTTCGTCAGCACGTAGGCTTCCGCCTTGAACTTCGTGTGCGGCGTGATCGAACCGGGCGCCGCCAAAACCTGGCCACGCTCCACATCTTCACGCTTCGTGCCACGCAGCAGCGCGCCGATATTGTCGCCCGCCTGGCCCTGATCCAGCAGCTTGCGGAACATTTCAACGCCGGTCACCGTCGTCTTCACCGTGGCCTTCAGGCCAATGATTTCGACTTCTTCACCAACGCGCACAATGCCGCGCTCCACACGACCGGTCACCACCGTACCGCGGCCAGAGATCGAAAACACGTCTTCGATCGGCATCAGGAAGGGGCGGTCAATTGGGCGCTCAGGCTGCGGAATATAGGCATCCACCGCTTCCATCAGCTTCAGGATCGCCTGCTCACCCTTCTCAGGATCGCGGTCTTCCAGGGCGCAGAGCGCCGAGCCATGGATGATCGGGATGTCATCGCCCGGGAACTGATAGCTGGTCAGCAGCTCACGCACTTCCATTTCAACAAGCTCAAGCAGATCAGGATCCGCCATATCAACCTTGTTGAGGAACACCACCAGCGCCGGCACGCCAACCTGGCGCGCAAGCAGGATGTGTTCACGCGTCTGCGGCATCGGGCCATCGGCAGCCGACACAACCAGGATCGCGCCATCCATCTGCGCCGCACCCGTGATCATGTTCTTCACGTAGTCGGCGTGGCCGGGGCAATCCACATGGGCGTAGTGACGGTTGGTGGTTTCATATTCCACATGCGCCGTGGAAATCGTGATGCCACGGGCACGTTCTTCCGGCGCCTTGTCAATCTGATCATAGGCCGTGAAGGTCGCCCCACCAGACTTCGCCAGGATCTTGGTGATCGCCGCCGTCAGCGACGTCTTACCATGGTCCACATGCCCGATCGTCCCGATGTTGCAGTGCGGCTTATTCCGCTCAAATTTCGCTTTGGCCATGTTCGTGTTTCCAGATCGGGGGTTGCTTACCAGCGGTAGTGACTGAACGCCTTATTGGCTTCAGCCATCCGGTGCGTGTCTTCGCGCTTCTTCACGGCAGAGCCGCGATTATTCGCTGCATCCATCAGCTCAGCCGACAAACGCTCTTCCATCGTGTTCTCGCCACGCTTGCGCGCGCTTTCAATAAGCCAGCGAATCGCCAGCGCCTGGCGCCGTTCCGTGCGGACTTCGACCGGCACCTGATACGTGGCACCACCAACGCGACGACTGCGTACTTCCACGGCTGGCTTCACGTTGTCCATCGCTTCATGGAACAGACGTAGCGGGTCGCTATTGGGCCCACCCTTCTTCTTGAGCGTATCCATCGCCGCATAGACGATAGATTCGGCAACGCTCTTTTTCCCGTCATACATGAGTACATTCATGAAGCGGCTGAGAACGATATCGCCGAATTTCGGATCCGGCAGAACCTCACGCTTTTCAGCGCGGTGACGACGCGACATGGTTCAGATCCTCACTTCGGACGCTTCGCGCCGTAGAGCGAACGGCGCTTGCGGCGTTTGGCGATGCCCTGGGTATCCAGCACGCCGCGCAGGATGTGGTAGCGAACGCCCGGAAGATCCTTCACGCGGCCACCGCGGATAAGAACGACAGAATGTTCCTGAAGATTGTGACCTTCGCCGGGAATGTAGCTCACGACTTCAAAGCCATTTGTCAGCCGCACCTTGGCAACCTTGCGGAGCGCCGAGTTCGGCTTCTTCGGCGTGGTCGTGTAGACGCGCGTGCAGACGCCGCGCTTCTGCGGGCTGCCTTTCAGTGCCGGAACTTTGTTCCGGGCTGGCTTCGTCTCACGCCCTTGGGCGATGAGTTGGTTGATCGTCGGCATGACGCCCCTTCGTAACCATCCAAATGACCTCTAGCCCCGCCAAGAGGTATTGCCCGGTATGGCGCGTTCAAACGCACCCCCCAGGCCACCAATCGGCTGCCGGCCTCAGCCCCCTAAGGGGCGGCGCCGGCGGCGCAGCTTTTGGTCTAAAAAACTGCGAGCCCCGAATGAGGACTCGCTTAAGGAGGGGCCTTTTACGTCCCACCCCGGTTCAAGTCAAGCGCCGTTCACCTGTTGGAAGGTGATATTTCGCCCTGTTTTCACAGAGAATTTCACCCCATCCAAGGTTACTGCCCAAAGCATCCTTATTCGGCTGCCTTTGGTTCCGGCAAAGCCGGTGAAGCGGCTGCCAGACGCCCACGATCACGCTGCGCTGCCAACGCCCGCAGCCGGTTCATCACGGAACCTGTGCCCGCCGGGATCAAGCGCCCGACAATCACGTTTTCCTTGAGGCCCGCCAGGTAATCCACCTTCCCCGCCGTGGCGGCTTCGGTCAGCACCCTGGTCGTTTCCTGGAAGGATGCGGCCGAGATGAACGACTCGGTCTGCAAGGACGCCTTGGTGATGCCCTGAAGCACCGGTTCGGCCACCGCCGGGCGTTCCTTTGAGGCGATTCGCTTCTCATTCTCGATTTCGAATTCGATGCGGTCCACCTGTTCGCCGATCAGATAGGTGGTGTCGCCCGGATCGGTGACCTCAACCTTCTGCAGCATCTGGCGGACGATCACTTCAATATGCTTGTCGTTGATCTTCACGCCCTGAAGCCGATAGACCTCCTGAATCTGGTCCACCAGGTAATCAGCCAGTTTTTCGACGCCCAGCACTCGCAGGATATCATGCGGCACGCGCGGGCCATCCACCAGAGGATCGCCCTTCTTTACATAATCGCCTTCCTGGATAGACACGTGCTTGCCCTTAGGCACCAGGTATTCGCGCGGCACGGACGGTTCATCACCAACCTGTTCCGGCACCACCAGAATGCGACGCTTCGCCTTGTAATCCTTGCCGAATTCTACGCGACCATCAATTTCGCTGATGATCGCATGGTCCTTTGGCCGGCGTGCCTCAAACAATTCTGCGACTCGCGGTAGACCACCCGTAATGTCACGCGTCTTGGAACTTTCACGCGGCAGGCGCGCCAACACGTCACCCGCGGCAACTGTGGCGTTGTTTTCCACCGAGAGAATCGTCCCAGGCGTCAGGAAGTAAATCGCTTCCGTACCGTTTTCGCGCTTAACCACATTGTCGGCCTCATCACGCAGGATCAGGCGGGGACGGAGATCAACGGCCTTGCCGGGTGCCTTGTATTCCACGACCTCACGGAATGACAGGCCCGTCACTTCGTCCACACGGTCGACCTGAGTCACATTCTCGATCAAGTCAGCGCATTCAACACGCCCGTTACGTTCCGTGATGATCGGCAGTGTGAAGGGGTCCCATTCAGCGAGCTTCAGCCCGCGCGTGACCTGCGCACCATCTGCCGCGATCAGACGCGCGCCGTACGGTACACGCTGACGTGACCGTTCGCGCCCCTGCGCATCATAAAGCGCAATTTCGCAATTGCGGCTCATCACAATCAGCTGGTTTTGGCTATTGGTCACCACCACGCGATTGAGGATCTTGATGCTGCCTTCGGAAGCGGCTTCCACCGCGCTTTGTTCGGCGCCGCGTTGCGCGGCGCCACCAATATGGAAGGTGCGCATCGTCAGCTGCGTGCCAGGTTCACCGATGGATTGGGCGGCTATCACGCCGACCGCCTCACCGATATTCACCGGCGTACCGCGGGCAAGGTCACGGCCATAGCAAAGGCCGCAAACGCCCTGGCGCGCATCGCAGGTCAGCACAGAGCGGATTTTCACCTGCTCCACGCCCGAATTCTCGATGCGCTCCGCCTGCACCTCATCAATCAGGCTACCGCGCGTGACGATGAGCTCACCCGTTTCCGGATCAGCCACATCTTCCTGCGCAGTACGACCCAGGATGCGTTCAGAAAGTGATGAAACCACTTCCGCGCCATCCATCGCCGCACGCACGGAAAGCCCGCGTTCCGTACCGCAATCAGGCTCCACAATGATGCAATCCTGCGCCACATCCACCAGACGCCGCGTCAGATAGCCCGAGTTGGCAGTCTTGAGCGCGGTATCGGCCAAGCCTTTGCGGGCACCATGGGTGGAGTTGAAATACTCCAGCACCGAGAGCCCTTCCTTGAAGTTGGCGATGATGGGCTGTTCGATGATTTCGCCCGAAGGCTTCGCCATCAGCCCGCGCATCCCAGCAAGCTGGCGCATCTGCGCGGGCGAACCGCGCGCACCGGAATGGCTCATCATCCAAACGCTATTGGTCGGCTTGCCGATTTCCTGACGCTGAATTTCCTTCATCATCGCGCCGGCCACTTCATCCGTGCAGCGCGACCAGGCATCAACCACCTTGTTGTAGCGCTCGCCGGCGGTGATCAGGCCATCCAGGTATTGCTGTTCGAATTCCTTGATCTCGGTCTTGGTGCGCTCAATCATGGCCTTCTTGTCGTCGGGCACCACCATGTCGTTCTTGCCGAAGGAAATCCCCGCGCGCGCCGCATGACGGAAGCCAAGCCCCATCAGACGGTCGGCGAAGATCACACTCTCCTTCTGTCCGCAATGGCGATACACGGCATCCATCACGTCAGAAATGCTCTTCTTCGTAAGCTGGCGATTGACCAGCGAATAAGGCAATTGTGGATGGCTAGGCAGCAAATCCGCAATCATCATCCGCCCGGGCGTGGTCAGCACCGTGGCCGGGCCGCCATTCTCAACGCCAATATCAACCTTCGCATGCACTGCCGAATGCGGCGCAATCAGGCTATTCGCCAGCGCCTGTTCAATTTCACGCTGGCCGCGGAAAATTTGCGGGCGGAATTTCAGCGCCTCAATTTCTTCGGGCGTCAGATTTTGGCCACCCTTGGCGCCGGCGCTATGCACTAGTGCCCGCACTACCTCCACGCGTTTTTGCGCCACAAGGAATTCCGGCGTCTCAAGACTCAGGTAATAGAGCCCCAGAACAATATCCTGGCTCGGCACGATGATGGGCTTGCCATTCGCCGGGCTGAGGATGTTGTTGGTGGACATCATCAAGACGCGCGCTTCCAACTGCGCTTCCAAGCTGAGCGGCACATGCACCGCCATCTGGTCACCATCGAAATCGGCATTGAAGGCGGTGCAGACCAGCGGGTGAAGCTGAATCGCCTTGCCTTCAATCAGCACCGGCTCAAACGCCTGAATGCCCAAGCGGTGCAGTGTAGGTGCACGGTTCAGCAATACCGGGTGTTCACGGATCACTTCTTCCAGAATATCCCAAACTTCGGGACGTTCCTTTTCCACCATCCGCTTCGCAGCCTTGATGGTAGTGGCATGACCGTATTTTTCGAGCTTCGAATAGATGAAGGGCTTGAACAGTTCCAACGCCATCTTCTTCGGCAAGCCGCATTGATGGAGCTTCAATTCCGGCCCCACCACAATCACCGAACGGCCCGAATAATCGACGCGCTTGCCGAGAAGGTTCTGGCGGAAGCGCCCCTGCTTGCCCTTCAGCATATCGGAAAGCGACTTCAGCGGGCGCTTATTTGCCCCCGTAATGGCGCGGCCACGCCTGCCATTGTCGAACAACGCATCCACTGATTCTTGCAGCATGCGCTTTTCATTGCGCACAATGATATCCGGCGCGCGCAATTCGATCAGCCGCTTCAGACGGTTATTGCGATTGATGACGCGACGATACAGGTCGTTCAGGTCAGAAGTCGCAAAACGCCCACCATCCAGTGGCACCAGCGGGCGGAGTTCCGGCGGAATGACCGGCACCACATCCAGGATCATCCATTGCGGATGCGCGCCTGATTCCGCGAAAGCTTCCATCAGCTTCAGCCGCTTCACCAGCTTCTTACGCTTAGCTTCCGATGTCGCGTCCTTCAGGTCCGCGCGCAGCGTCACCGCTTCCTTCTTAAGCTCGATCCCGCCAAGCATCTGCTTCACGGCTTCCGCGCCAATGCCGACGCTGAAGGAATCCTCACCGAATTCATCCAGCTTCGCCTGGTACTGATCTTCGTTCAGCAACTGACGCAGCTTGAGGTCCGTGAGGCCCGGTTCCAGCACCACATAGCTTTCGAAGTACAAAACCTTCTCCAGCTCCTTCAGCGTCATATCCACCATCAGCCCAACGCGCGACGGCAGGGACTTCAGGAACCAGATATGCGCCACGGGGCTGGCCAGTTCGATATGGCCCATGCGTTCACGCCGCACCTTGGCCAACGTCACTTCCACGCCGCATTTTTCGCAAATGATGCCACGGAATTTCATCCGCTTATACTTGCCGCAAAGGCACTCATAATCCTTGATCGGGCCAAAGATCCGAGCACAGAAAAGCCCATCCCGCTCCGGCTTGAAGGTGCGGTAATTGATGGTTTCCGGCTTCTTGATCTCGCCATAGGACCAGGAGCGGATCTGCTCCGGGCTCGCCATGGTGATCTTGATCTG
>CAIYMY010000142.1 GCA_903927465.1 uncultured Rhodospirillales bacterium
GCGCGGATCCGTGAAACGGAAATCCACATATTCCACGCTATGTTCCTTGATCATCTCCATAACCTTGGAGACGGCACTGCCACCCGCGGCGGCTGCTGGCTTCTTGGCCATACTCTGCGATCCTATTCCCTGCTAGCGAACCCCGAAAGAAACTGCCCCAAACCGCGATTTCGGTATCCCGCGGCCCAGTCCGGCACCGGCTGAAGACCCTTTAAGGCCCCCGGCCGGCTGGTTCAGGTACGGCATGGCCAAGGCCCTGCCGCTCCTCGCCGTATTGCCCCCTGCCGTAGGGGGCTCGGCGAAATCCTTGGTCGTCAGACCGCGTCTTCGCCCCGTTCACCGGTGCGGATGCGAATCACTTCCAAGATATCTGACACAAAGATCTTGCCATCGCCGATGCGCCCAGTGCGGGCGGCGCCCTGAATGGCTTCCACGGCGCGGTCAAGCATGTCGTCGCTGCAAATCACTTCCACTTTCACCTTCGGCAAGAAATCCACGACGTATTCGGCGCCGCGATACAGCTCTGTATGGCCCTTTTGCCTACCAAATCCTTTAGCTTCGATGACTGTCAGGCCCTGAAGCCCGATTTCATGCAGCGCGTCCTTCACTTCATCCAGCTTGAAGGGCTTTATGATGGCCTCGATTTTCTTCATCGCTCCCGTCCCGTCATGGGGGCCGCGCCCAAAACGCCGCCAGCGGGGGCCTTGAAACGCGTACTTGACAGACATATGACATGCACCTTGGGGGCGCGACAATGACGCGGAGGCAAAAATCGCATTTTTGGGAAGAAATAGCCTATTTTGTGTTCAAATTGCCCTCAATTTAATCATGCGATTCGGGTGGCTTGCCCCGCGCTGCGCGGCACCCCATAAGCGACGGCAAGGCCGGCGCGGTCTGGTCAAGCATATTCAGCATTCAGGCAAGGCAGATGAAGCCGCAAAACGAACTCCTCTCCGGCATCGGCACCACGATCTTCACCGTCATGTCGGCGCTCGCCAATCAGCATGGCGCGGTGAATCTGGGGCAAGGTTTCCCCGATTATGATGGCCCCGCCGATGTCATCCACGCTGCCGCCGCGGCCCTGCTGGATGGCCGGAACCAATACCCGCCGATGAGTGGCGTGCCGGAACTCCGCCAGGCCGTCGCGCACCATAATAAGCGCTTCTATGGGATTGATGCGGACCCGAACGCCGAAGTGGTGGTGACCTCTGGCGCCACTGAGGCAATCACCGCCTGCCTCATGGCCGTGCTCAATCCCGGCGATGAATGCGTGCTGATTGAACCGCTTTATGACACCTATTTGCCGGTGGTGCGGCTGCTCGGCGCCGTGCCGAAGCTGGTGCGGTTGAGCCCGCCGGAATGGGCGCTGCCGCGCGCGGAATTGGCGGCGGCCTTCGGGCCCAAGACCAAGGCTTTGCTGCTGAATACGCCGATGAACCCGACTGGGAAGGTGTTCACGCAAGACGAATTGAGCTTCATTGCGGGCCTGCTGGAACAGCATGATTGCTACGCGATTTGCGATGAGGTTTATGAGCACCTGACCTTCGATGGCGCGAAGCATATCCCGCTGATGACACTGCCTGGCATGCGGGAACGCTGCATGCGTGTGGGCAGCGCGGGCAAGACCTTTTCGCTGACCGGCTGGAAGATTGGCTATATCACGGCGGATCGCAGCATGGCGACCAATGTCACCAAGGCGCACCAGAACCTTACCTTCACCACGGCGCCCAATCTGCAACGCGGTGTCGCTGTGGGGCTGATGAAGGATGACGCCTATTTCAACGGGCTTTCGACCCATTTGCAGGCCAAGCGCGACAAGCTCGGCGCGGGCCTCGCGCGGCTTGGCTTTGATGTGCTACCGACCAAGGGTTCCTATTTCATCACCACGGATTTCCGCCCGCTTGGCTTCAATGGCGATGATGTCGCCTTCTGCCAGACGCTCACGGAAGAAGCGAAGGTCACCGCGATTCCGGTGACGGCGTTTTATGCCAGTGAGGATGCGCCATCGCATTACGCGCGTTTTGCGTTCTGTAAGGGCGATGCGGTGATTGATGAGGCGTTGGCGCGGATGGAGGCGTGGTTAGTGAAGCGGCGGGGGTGATCGCTTCACACATTTCCTGCGATATCTGGCTAAGGTCTGTTGAGATTCATTTTGATTGTATGGCCGCGGCTGCGAGCTAGATCATGGCCTAGAAGTTCTGATCTGCCTTGTCTGCTCGTATGGCAATCCGCACCAAGCACCCCAATGCATCCGTCAAAGCCAAGACCTTGGTTGTCATGCCACCTTTTGAGCGGCCTATGGCCTGGCGCAAAGTCCCCCTTTTGCGCCCTGGCCATGCCGGTGGACCTTGACGATGGTGGCGTCGACCATCGCCTACTCCATATACAGCGCCGCCCAGGGTCGCTCGGCCAACCCAGGCAGTGCGGTTCCATCTTCGCTCATTGATCGTCAGTCAATACAAAGCTATCTATTCAAAGCTTGAATCACAAACAAACTCAATTGAGAATCCCAGATATCGACAGACCCAGGAACATTTTCAAGCCAAGTGGAAAACTTGGCGGCTCGGAAAATACGGCCAAATAAAACGCTATCCCCGCATCAGCTCCAGCAAGTTATCATCCGAGGCCGGACGCGAACCGGCCTCACATTCATGGATCATGGCGACCAGGCGTGTGATTGTGGGGCAGGCAACGCCATGGCGCGCCGCAATGGACAACACTGGTGCAATTTGCGCATCCACCGGCGTGCGGCGGCGGCGCACCCATAAATCACGCCAAATGCCGGAATGAGTTTTCGCATTGGGGCGATTGAATTCTACCATGGCGGCAATGGAAGCGGCAGCGGAGGTTTCAGTTGCATCAGGCGCGAAGGCTGCGGGGTCAAAGCCGTTGAAGCTGCCCACGGTGACACCCTCGGCCCGCGCCACCGCCATGGCTTCTTGGCCAAGGCGGCGCCACAGCGGCAGTAATTCCGGTCGGGCCAGCGCATCGGCAATGCCTTTCTCGCCCAGCGCCTGCGTATAAAGCATGGAGCTGTAAGCGATCTTGCCCCAGAGATAGCCCCAGATATTCTCCGTCATGATCGCATCGGGCTCAAAATGATCCCGCAGCATGCGATGCAGCGCGGTCAGGCGCGGCGTGATTTCGCCCGTCAATTCGCCGAGCACCAAGGCACCGCGCCCGCCATAGATGATCCGCCCCGGCGCTAGCCAATCGGCGCTGAAATTGACGAAGCAGCCAATGGTGCGCGCCTCACCCAAAATCGGCGCGATCAAAGCCTCACAAAGCCCGTTTTGCAGCGAAAGCACATAGCCATCAGGCGCCAGATGCGGCGCGATGGCGTGGCAGGCGGCTTCCGTATCTTGCGCCTTCACACACAGCAGCACGCGGCGGAACTGACCCTTCAGCGTGGCGGGCGTATAGGCCGGCGCGGAGATGCGGTGCGCATCAACCGGGCCTTCAATGGTGAGGCCAACCGCCGGGTCACGAATGGCCGCCACATGATCTTCGACGATATCCACGAACACCACGGCATGACGCGCGCGCACCAAAGCGGCGCCTAAAGTCCCGCCAATGGCACCCGCGCCCCAGATCAGGATTGGGCCATGATCCACGGCGTCTCGGATGGCGCGTTGTTCGGCTGCACTGGTCATTGCAATCTCCTTGAGCACGCAGGCTGCCGCAAAGCGCCATCCCTTGCCAAGGGCAGGGCAAGACAGCAGGGTGTTTGCGCACCTATTCGCGGAATCACGCGCTTGCCCCTGCCCTACCCCTGCCGCCCATGACGCCGCGTTGGAATAGCCTGACGGGTAATTTGCGCGGTGCGGTGCTGATGAGCCTGGCGGCGATGCTCTTTGCCGGGGAAGCGCTTGCGATCCGCCACATGAATGAACGCGGCATACCAACGGCGATGCAGCTTTTTGCGCGATCCTTCGGGCAATTGCTTTGGGTCATGCCGCTTTTGCTGCAAAGCGGCTTGGCCGTTTTCCGGACCAACCGTCGTGGGCTGCATATCCTGCGCGGCACGGCAAGCTTGCTCACCTGGGGCTTCTATTACTTGTCCTTTGTCTTTCTCGATCTCGCGACTGCCACCGTTTTGTCCTTCACCAATGTCATGTTCACCACGCTGCTGGCGGGGCCGGTGCTGAAGGAACGTATCGGCGCGGCGCGCTGGGCCGGCACCATGGCGGGGTTTCTGGGTGTGGTGCTGATGCTGCGCCCTGGAGCGGAGATTTCCTTGATTGGCGTGATCCTGGCTCTCGCTTCGGCGGCCAGTTGGTGCGGGATAACACTCACCAGCCGCATGCTGGCGCAGACGGAGCGCAATGAAACCGTCCTCGCCTGGGTCGGGCTGGTGACCAGCCTTGGCATGCTGCCCTTCGCGGTTTCCGCCTTCACGCCGATTGGCGCTTTTGATCTGCTGTTTCTCACGGCTTTTGCCATCACCACGCCCGGGATTATTTGGCTTTTGACCTCGGCCTATCGGGCCGGAGAAGCCTCGGCCGTCGCACCCTTTCAATATCTGCGCCTTTTGCCCGTGGTGGGCTTTGGCTGGATTTTCTTCGGCGAAGTCCCCGATCCCTGGACCTGGCTTGGCGGAGGGATCATCCTGGCCGGCGCGCTGCTGATCACCATTGCCGAGACGCGCCGAAAGAATTGAGCGGAGGAAACCATGGCAGACCCCATCGCGGCTGATCGCATCGAAATCACGGTGCTGGTGGATAATGTCACGGATAGTCTTTCCTCGACGCCGAGTTTCGTGACGCGCGAATGGGTGCGCCTGCAACGCCAGGGGATGAAGCGCACCATGGGCGGGTCGCTCTGCTGCGCCAATCATGGGCTGTCTTTGGTGGTGCGCGCTGAAGTAGGCGGCAAATCCCGCACTGTGTTGTTTGATGGCGGCCCGGTGGATTACGCGGTGGAACGCAATGGCACGCGGCTTGGCGTGGATTTTGCCGCGATCGAGGCCATGGTGCTGTCCCATGGCCATTGGGATCATGCGGGAGGCTTACCGAAGGCCATTGAAATGACGCGCGCGGCCAATGGTGGGCACGCCGTGCCGCTATACTTGCATCCTGGGATGTTCCGCGAACGCGGCAGCCGCCAGGCGGATGGCGGCGTTTTCCCCATGGATAGGGTGCCGCCACCGGCAGGCTGGGCGGCAATGGGTGCTGCGCCCATTGTGGTGCGCGATGAACACATCATCGCCGATGGCTTTTACGTCAGCGGCGAAATTCCGCGCACCACCAGTTACGAAACCGGCCTGCCCGGCCAAGTGGCGCGCGAGGATGACAATGCCCCCTGGCAGCCCGATGAATGGCTGGGGGATGAACGCTTCATGGCGGTGCATTTGCGCGGCAAGGGTTTGATCGTTTTTTCCGCCTGCTCCCACACCGGGATTGTGAATGTGTTGCATGCCGCGCGGCGGCGCTTTCCTGACGTGCCGCTTTATGCCGCGATGGGTGGCTTCCATCTTTCCGGCATCAATGAACGCGTGATCCCTGAGACGGTGCGCGATTTGGGCGGCTTTGGTCTGACCTATCTTTTCCCCGCGCATTGCACGGGCTGGCGCGCGGTGAATGCGCTGGAACGCGAATATGGGGAAGCGATGGTCGTGCCGGCGGCCGTCGGCAAGACCTTCACCTTGGCTGCCTGAGGCATCATGATTCTGGCCCTTCAGGCATTGCCGCTGCTGTTGTTGATCGGCCTGTTGTTTTCCGGGCGCGTGGCCGCCTTGCCGGCAGTGCTGGCTGCTTTGGGCGCTGCCATTCCTGCGGCGTTTGTATCGCTACCAGACAATATTGCCCTGCCCGGTTTCCTTGGCGAACAGATGCTGCGCGGCGCCTATCTGGCGCTGCAGCCAATGGGCGTGGTGCTGGCGGGGTTGTTGTTCTACGCCGCTGTTTCGGGGGCCGCAGGCACACAGGATCAGGCGCCGGCCACGGCGCGGCGGGTTTTTATTGCCACGCTACTGCTCGGCACCTTCATGGAAAGCGTCACCGGCTTTGCGGTGGGCGCGGTATTCGCGCTGGCGACATTGCGCGGCATGGGGATTATCGGCGCGCCGGCCGGCGCCATGGCGCTGCTGGCCTTGTGCCTGATCCCTTGGGGCGGCCTTGGCCCCGGGTCCTTGCTGGGGGCAGCGTTGATCGGCCTGCCCGCGCAAGATGTGATGCGCATCACCGCGCTACCCAATGCGCTTTGGCTTTTGCTGCTGGGGCCTGTGTTGTGGCGGCTTTGTGCCGCGGCGGGGCTGGCCGTGCCGGCAGCGGAAAAGCGGGCGCAAATGGGTTACCTGCTGGCGGTGGCCGCGCTGCTGGTTTCCTGCCATTGGCTGCTGCCTTTTGAGGTGATTGGCGTCATTGCCACCGGGCTGCCGCTGATTTTCGCACTTTGGCGGCTTGCTCCACCGCAGGATGGCGCCGCCTGGCGTCGCGCCTTATCGCGGCTGGCGCCCTATGCCTTTCTCACGCTGGCACTTTTGCTGGCGCGCGCCGTGCCGAACCCGCCGGCCTGGCGGCCTTTTGCGGATTTGCCGGCCTTTCCCATCACTCATGTTTCCTTGGTGCTGGGCGCGGTGGCGCTATTGCTGCTGGCGCGACGGGCCGGTGCCGTGGCCCTGGCGCAAGGGGCGATCAAGCGCGGCATAAGGCCCGCGACGATCATGCTGCTTTATGTGCTGCTGGCGCGTTGGATGGGCGAAAGCGGCGCCACTGCTGCGCTCGCGCGGGAAGCGGCGGCAGCGCTTGGACCACTCGCGCCTTATGCCGTGCCGCCGCTTGGCCTGATGGCGGGCATCGTGACAGGCACCAATGTCGGTTCCAATGCGGCGCTGATGCCGGTGCAATACAAGCTTGGCCTGGCTGCCGGGCTGCCGCCCGTGCTGGCGCCGGGGGTGCATAACTTCATCGGCGCAGCCGGCGCTGGCATGTCCTTCGCCGTCACCGGCATGATTTGCGGCTTACTGGCCGATGGCACCAAGCCCGTCCAGCTTTGGCGGCTATTATGGCCATCCCTAGCTGCGGTGCTGGTGCTTGGCTGGGGGGCAATGGCGTTGCTGGGCTAACGACCATTCCTGAAAGGTCCAATGTGGCGGCTCTTCTGGGCCGGCTTGTCGGTCAGTTCCTGATTGAAAAGATGTTCTCACCAATATGTAGGAAATCTCGATCCAGATTTGCGATGCATTTCAGAAAATTCCGCGAAGTCCCCTGACCGGGAAGCATCCAATCATGCAGTTCGATGATTAAGAGGTCAAAGCTTTGTACCCAGTCTGTGTTTGCTGCAAAAAGATCTGCTTCCGCACCCTCAATATCTATTTTTGCAATAAAAGGAGCTGCATTTGCGGCGACGCCACCTTCAAGAAGGCTGTTCATCGAAAGAATAGGAAGGCACCCAGCATCATCTCGCGCCGTACGATAACCCCATTCCCCCTCTCCAGGATCAGATAGGGAGGCACTGCCTTCGATACTCCCGATGGCCGCTTCATGAAGGATCACATTCAGTCCTTGGGTATTCTTCCGAAGAAGGGCGAAATTCGCCTTGTCGGGTTCGATCGCAAGGATCTGAGCTTTTGGGAAATGTATCCCCCAATACACAACCGAAGCGCCGATATTGGCGCCTGCATCAACAATGATTGGGGTTTTACCTGAGGCGAGCATCGCTTCATACCGCTGGACGAGTTCCCGCCCTCGGCGCAACCGGCCAAGAGAATAATCTTGTGCAACAAAAATCTGTTCAAAGACGCCGAGGTCGGCCGGAGAACCGCGATGTTCGAACGACCGGATAAGACCATCAGGCGTATGAAGCTGAGCTGCCGGCATAGAGCGATCCCCGAAAACACGAAATGATAGACCAAATTACCCATGGGCTGGCAAAGGGTCACGAAGTTCAGCTTTCTTGCGACCACTCTACCAGTGCTATATAATGGTCTCAACAAAAGGCTCACAAGGGAGGTTTCTGATGCTCACCCGCCGCGCCGCCTTGGCGCTTTCCGCAGCCATGCTTGCCGCGCCGGCCGTTCATGCCCAGGGCGCCTTTCCGAATAAGCCCTTGCGCATCATCGTGCCCTACCCGCCAGGTGGCGTGACCGACATCATGGGGCGCTTGATTGCCGAGCCCATGGGGCGGCAACTTGGGCATCCCATTGTGGTCGAAAACCGCGCCGGTGCTGGCGGCAATATCGGCGCCATGGCCGCCGCCCAGGCTGAGCCCGATGGCTATACCCTGTTCCTCGGCACCATGGCGACACAGGGGGTGAACCCGATCCTGTATCCTGATCCGCGTTTTGACCCCCGCAAGGCCTTTGTGGGTGTAGGCATGATGGCGGATATGCCCAATGTCATGTCCTGCCTGCCGCGCCGCTACAACCCAGCCAATGCGCGTGAAGCCATTGCGCGGGCCAAGGTTGAAAAGGGCAAGATAATGTTCGGCACCGTGGGCAATGGGTCCTCGGCGCATCTTTCCCTGGTATTGCTGGAAAAGCTCGCCGGCGTTGATTTTGTGCATGTGCCCTATCGCGGCTCAGCCCCGGCGATTGCGGCCTTGCTCGCGGGTGATCTGGACCTGCTGTTTGACGCTTCCGCCACCTCCGCACCGCATATCCTGCAAGGGTCCATCAAGGGCCTGGCCGTCACCATGGACAGGCGCATCGGCAGCCTGCCCAATACGCCCACGCTGCAGGAAGAAGGTGTCGCCGGGTATCATTTGAGTGTGTGGAACGGCGTGTTCACGCAATCGCGCGTGCCGGCGCCAATCCTGGCGCGCTTGCAAGACGCCTTCCACAAGGCGATGGATGCGGCGATGCTTGATAAGCTGAAGGCCAATCATACCGAACCCTTGCTTATTCCGTCGAAGGAATTGCAGCCCTGGCTGGATCGTGATGCGGAACGCTGGGGCCAGGTGGCGCGCGATAGCGGCATCAAGATTGATTGATCTGGTAGCACACTAATGAGCCTCGGCACGCCTGAAGCTTTGCGTCTCCTCCGGCGTGATGCCGTGCTGAAGCGCGTTATCCGCCAGGTGGGTCCGTTTACGCTGAAGCCAGTGCAGCGCCAGCCCTATGAGGCTTTGGTGCGCGCCATTGCACATCAACAAGTGCATGGCCGCGCGGCGGAAGCCATTCTTGGCCGCTTCATGGCACTTTGCCCTGAACCGGACTTTCCAGCACCGGAATCGGTGCTGGCCTTAACACCTGAGGCGATGCGCGGCGCTGGGCTTTCGGCGAATAAGGTGCTCGCCATTCGCGACATTGCTGAGAAGGCCGCGCTTGGCGTTATCCCCGATCGCGCCGCGGCGCGCCGGCTTTCGGATGAGGTCTTGATCGAAAGGCTGGTCGCACTCCGCGGCGTGGGGCGCTGGACGGTGGAGATGCTGCTGATCTTCACCCTTGGGCGCGCCGATATCCTGCCCGTGGATGATTTCGGCGTACGTGAGGGCTACCGCGTTGCAGCCGGCCTGCCGGAACAGCCAAAGCCCAAGGCGCTGGCAGAAATCGGGGAAGCCTGGGCGCCCTATCGCACCACCGCCGCCTGGTATTTGTGGCGGGCGGCGGATTTGGCCAAGGAAGGCGGCTTCAAGGCGCCGGCCGCCATCTAAAACTGGCGCTTTAGATATGCAGCGCTCGCCCATCCACGGCGAGTGCGGCCTCCTTCACCGCCTCATTCAGCGAAGGATGCGCGTGGCAGGTGCGCGCTACATCCTCGGCACTCGCGCCGAATTCCATGGCCAGTACCATCTCCGCAATCAGCGTGCCCGCATCCGGGCCGATGATATGCGCGCCCAAGACCTTATCCGTTGCCTTATCGGCCAGGATTTTCACAAACCCATCCATATCACCCATGGCGCGGGCGCGGCCATTCGCGGTGAAGGGGAATTTCCCGATCTTGTAGGCGACACCTCGGGCCTTGAGTTGTTCTTCGGTTTCACCCACTGAAGCGACTTCCGGCCAAGTATAAACCACACCCGGAATGGTGCCGTAATTCAGATGCGGCTTCTGCCCGGCCAGTATTTCGGCCAAGGCGACACCTTCTTCTTCCGCCTTATGCGCCAGCATCGGGCCCGTAATCACATCGCCAAGCGCGTAGATGCCCGGCACATTGGTGGCGTAATGACCATCAACCTTGATGCGCCCACGCTCATCCAAGGCGACTCCCACCTTATCCAGCCCAAGCCCGGCCACATAAGGCCGGCGCCCAATCGCGACCAGCACGACATCGGCGGTGAGTTCTTCCGTGGCACCACCTGCTGCGGGTTCCAACTTCAGCGTCACACCCTTCTTTGACTTGGTGGCACCCATCACCTTGGTCTTGAGCTTCGTCTTGATCCCCTGCTTCGCCAGGATGCGTTCAAACGCCTTGCCCACTTCCAGATCCATGTTCGGCACCAGACGATCGAGGAATTCCACCACCGTCACTTCCGCGCCCAACCGGCGCCAGACGCTGCCAAGTTCAAGCCCGATATAGCCACCACCAATCACCACCAGATGCTTCGGCACAGACGCTAATTCCAAGCCGCCGGTGGAAGTTACGATCTGCTTTTCATCCACCTCCACACCCGGCAGGGGAATGCTCTCACTCCCACTCGCGATCACGATGTGTTTGGCAGAATAATCCTTGCCGGCGACGCTGACCGTGCCGGGGGCGGTGATGCTGCCCTCACCCTTCAGCCAGGTGACCTTGTTCTTGCGGAACAGGAACTCAACACCCTTCACATTGGCGCCAACCACTTCACCCTTGCGTGCCTGCATCCGCGCCAGATCAAGCTTCACCGCGCCCACACTCACGCCATGATCGGCGAATTTATGCTGCGCTTCTTCAAAAATCTCCGAGGATTGCAGCAGCGCCTTGGACGGTATGCAGCCGACATTGAGGCAGGTGCCGCCTAGCGTTTCACGCTTTTCCACGCAGGCGACCTTCATGCCCAGCTGAGCGGCGCGGATGGCGCACACATAGCCGCCGGGGCCGGCGCCAATCACGATCACATCAAAAGCATCACTCATGGTCAGGCGTCCTCAACTTTTGTCTTTTCGCTCCCCTGTTTGGACCGGTCGGGCGGGCCGATCAAGCCATGGAAATAGGACTTGGGTTTTGCGCGCTTTCCCCCCTATCCTTCCAGGGCAAGCGGCGCCGACAGATGCGCGCTCGGGAGGAAAATAATGACCAGTATCACCGATATTTCACGTCGCGGCTTGCTTGCCGCAACCGGCGCTGCCCTGGCCACACCGGGCCTTGCCCTGGCGCAAGGGCGCTACCCGGATCGGCCCATCCAGCTTGTGGTGCCCTGGCCTGCCGGCGGTTCCGCGGATGCGCAGCTGCGGTCCATCGCGGAATTGG
Organism: uncultured Rhodospirillales bacterium; assembly: GCA_903927465.1. GTDB lineage: Bacteria > Pseudomonadota > Alphaproteobacteria > Acetobacterales > Acetobacteraceae > Neoroseomonas. The sequence continues at coordinate 11,331 of CAIYMY010000142.1, forward strand.
CCGGCAAGGCGCTGGGCCAGCCCATGGTAATTCAAAACCGCCCGGGCGCCGGCGGCACGCTTGGGCCGATGACCGTCGCGCAACAGGCCCGGCCCGATGGCTATACGCTGACCCAAATGCATCTTTCCGTGCTGCGTCGGCCATGGATGATGAAAACGCCCGGCTGGGACCCGATTGGCGATTTCACGCATATCATCGGCATGACCGGCTGGCTGTTCGGCACCGCCGTCAAGGCCGATAGCCATCTGAAATCATGGCAGGACCTGCTTGCCTATGCCCGCGCCAATCCCGGCAGGCTGACCTATTCCACCAGCGGCATCGGCACCACCAATCATTTGGCGATGGAAAGCATTCAGGAGATCGAGAAAATCAGCCTGGTCCATGTGCCCTTCCGCGGCGCCAATGAAGGTGTCACCTCCGTGCTATCCGGCCAGGTGGATATGATCTGCGATAGCTCCACCTGGGCGCCTAATGTGGAAGCCGGGCAGATGCGCGCCCTTGCAGTATGGAGCGCGGAACGCGCCCCGCGCTTCCCAGCCGTGCCCACCTTGAAGGAGCTTGGCTACGATATGGTGGTTGCCTCCCCTTACGGGGTCAGCGGTCCCAAGGGCATGGACCCCGTCATTGTGCGCGTGCTGCATGACGCGATGAAGGAAGCGCTGTTCAGCCCCGATAACACGCGCATCCGCAGCCAATTTGATATGCCGCTGGTCTATCAGGATACGGAAAGCTACCGCCGCTTCATCGCTGAACGTGTGGAATACGAAAAGACCATGGTGCGACGCCTTGGCCTGACACTGGATGGCTGAGGAAAAGAGAGGGAGGGCGGTATAAAAAGCCCTCTCTCTACTGCTACCGATCCCGTCAAATATCCAGCATCAACCGGCGCGGGTCTTCCACGCTTTCCTTCACACGGACCAGGAAGCTCACCGCTTCCTTCCCATCCACAATGCGGTGGTCATAAGACAGCGCGATATACATCATCGGGCGGATTTCGATCTTGCCAGCCACCGCCATGGGGCGATCCTGAATCTTGTGCATGCCCAAAATGCCCGATTGCGGCGGGTTCAAAATCGGCGTGGACATCAGCGACCCGTAGATGCCGCCATTGGTGATGGTGAAGGAACCACCGGCCAATTCATCCAGCTTCAACGCGCCATCACGCGCGCGCTTGCCGAATTCCCCAATGCGCTTTTCAATTTCGGCAAAGCCCATGCCATCCACATTGCGGAGCACCGGCACCACCAGGCCCGAAGGCCCGCCCACCGCAATGCCCATATGCACGAAATTCTTGTAGACAATCTCATCGCCATCAATCTCGGCATTCACGGCGGGGAATTCCTTCAACGCCGCAATACACGCCTTCACGAAGAAGGACATGAAGCCAAGCTTCACGCCGTGCCGCTTTTCAAAGGCATCGCGATACTCCGCGCGCAGCGCCATGGCGGCTGACATATCCACCTCATTGAAGGTGGTGAGCATGGCAGCCGTATTCTGCGCTTCCTTCAAGCGACGCGCGATGGTGGCGCGCAGACGCGTCATTTTCACGCGTTCTTCGCCCGCTTCCGGCGGGCGCGAAGCCCGTGCGGCAGGTGCGGGCGCAGGTGCCGCAGCGGGCTGCGCCAAATAGGCCAGCACATCACCCTTGGTGATACGCCCATCCTTGCCCGTGCCCGCACCCATCGCGGCAGCACTCGCCCCGGTTTCGGCGATCATCTTCGCCGCAGCCGGCAATGGCGCATGGGCGGATGCAGCAGCCGGCGCGGGCGCAGGTGCAGCGGCGGGCTTGGCGGACGGTGCGGGCGCGGGCGCGGCGGCAGGCTTCGCGGCGGCGGCGGCGCCGGCCTCAATACTGCCCAACACGGCACCAGGAAGCACTTCCGCACCCGTATCGGCGGCAATGGCGGTAATCACACCGCCCACCGGCGCATTCACTTCCACCGTTACCTTATCGGTTTCAAGTTCCACCAATGGCTCATCAGCCGCCACAGCGTCACCGGCCTGTTTCAGCCAACGCGCAACCGTCGCGGAAGAAACGCTCTCGCCCAGAGTGGGCACGACAATATCGGTCATTGCTCGATCCGTTCCAAAACCAATACGCGTCAGCCCGCCAGGGCCGCGCGCACCAATGCTTCCTGTTGATGTTGATGCACCTTAGCAAGGCCGGTGGCAGGGCTCGCTGCCTCCTCCCGGCCCACATAATCGGGGCGCTTCGCCTTGATGTTCAGCGTCTTCAACACGCCTTCAATCTTGCGATCCACGAAATTCCAGGCACCCATGTTTTCCGGTTCTTCCTGGCACCAGACCACATCCGCATTGGGATATTGCGCCAGCACCGGCGGCAGGCTGATCCGCGGGAAGGGATAAAGCTGTTCCATCCGCACAATCGCGACATCCTTGATGCCCTTGTCGCGGCGTTCCTGCAGCAGATCGTAATAGACCTTGCCGGTGCACAGCACGACGCGCCGGATTTTCTTGGGCGGCGCGATCTTATCCACCTCATCAATCACATGCCTGAAACCACTGCCGGGGCCGAATTCCGACAGGCTACTGATGGCAAGCTTATGCCGCAGCAAGGATTTCGGCGTCATCACCACCAAGGGCTTGCGGTAATTCGCCTTCATTTGCCGGCGCAACGCATGGTAGTAATTGGCCGGCGTCGTGAAGTTGCAGACGCGCATATTGCGCTCAGCGCAAAGCTGCAAATAGCGTTCAAGCCGCGCCGAGGAATGTTCCGGCCCCTGCCCTTCATAACCATGCGGCAGCAGCATCACCAGGCCCGACATGCGGAGCCATTTGGTTTCACCCGAGGCGATGAACTGATCAATGATCACCTGCGCGCCATTGGCGAAGTCACCAAACTGTCCTTCCCACAGCACCATGGTCTTCGGATCAGCCAGCGAATAGCCATAATCAAAGCCAAGCACGCCGAATTCCGCGAGCAAAGAATTGAAGGCTTCAAACTTCGCCTGGCCATCGCGGATATTATTGAGCGGCGTGTATTCAGCCTGGCTTGCCTGATCAATCAACACCGCATGGCGATGGCTGAAGGTGCCGCGCTGCACATCTTCGCCTGACAACCGCACACGATGGCCTTCAAGCAATAGCGAACCGAAGGCAAGCGCTTCACCAGTTGCCCAATCAATCCCCTCCCCGGTTTCGATCGCCTGGCGCTTTTGTTCCAATTGCCGCGCGATCTTGGAATTGACACCGAAATCGGAGGGCACGCGCGACAGCGCCAGCCCAATTTCCTTCAAAGTTTCCGACGCGACGGAGGTCGCTTCAAGCTGCTCAGCCTCATCCGTTGAACCCGCCGGGCGCAGGCCGGACCAATGGCCTTCCAGCCAATCCGCCTTATTGGGGCGATAGGATTGCGAAGCCTCAAAGGCTTCCTCAAGCCGCGCATTGAAGGCATCCAGCATGGCTTTGGAGGATTCAGACGGCACAGAACCTTCCTGCGCGAGTCGTTCCGCATAAAGCGTGCGCGTCGTGCGCAATTCGCGGATGCGGTTATACATAAGCGGCTGGGTGAAGGCGGGCTCATCGCTTTCATTATGGCCGAGGCGGCGATAGCAGACGATGTCCAGCACCACATCCGCGCCGAATACCATGCGGAATTCGGCTACCAAGCGCGCGCAGAACACCACCGCTTCCGGGTCATCGCCATTCACATGCAGGATTGGCGCCTGCACGGATTTCGCCACATCGGTGCAATACAAACCTGAATAGGCGTGCAGCGGCACGGTGGTGAAGCCAATCTGGTTATTGGTCACGATATGCAAAGTGCCGCCGGTGCGATAACCAACCAATTGGCTCATGGCGAGCGTTTCATAAACAACGCCCTGCCCGGCAAAGGCCGCATCACCATGCAGCAGAATACCCATCACGGAACGCCGGCCCTTGATATCGCCCGACATATCCTGCCGCGCGCGCACCTTGCCCGCCACCACCGGGTCCACCGCTTCCAAATGCGAAGGATTGGGTTGCAGCGAAAGGTGAACCTTATTGCCGGCAATCTCGATATCGGTGCTGGTACCAAGGTGATATTTCACATCGCCTGAGCCACCAGTATCATCCGGGTTGCTGGAATTGCCTTTGAATTCCGAAAACACCTGCGTGAAGGATTTCTTCACGACATTCACCAGCATGTTCAGCCGGCCACGATGCGCCATGCCAATGGCGATTTCCTTCGCCCCTTGCTTGGCCGCAGTTTCAATCGCTGCCTGCACCGCTGAGATGGTGGTTTCTCCACCTTCCAGGCCGAAGCGCTTGGTGCCCACGAATTTGCGCGCGCAGAAGGCTTCAAAGCCTTCCGCTTCCGTCAATTGCTGCAGGATTTGATTCTTCTGCGCGGCATCAAAAGCGCCAATCCACGGCGCGCCTTCAATGCGGCGCTGGATCCAGGATTTTTGATCCGGGTCCTGGATATGCATGAACTCAACGCCGATCGAACCGCAATAGGAAGCGCGGCAGATGGCGAGAATTTCGCGCAAGCTTGCAGCTTCCTTGCCCAGCACGAAATCCAGGAAGATCGACCGATCCAAATCCTCATCCGTGAAGCCATAGGTCTTGGGGTCAAGTTCCGGATGGGGCTTGGGCACTTGCAGGCCGAGCGGATCAAGCCGCGCTTCCAAATGGCCGCGCACGCGATAGCTGCGGATCAGCATTAGCGCCCTGATCGAATCCAGCACCGCGCGGCGCGTGGCTTCCGGGTCCGCCGCACCTGGCTTGGCGCCCTTGGCGGGGGCGGGCTTTTCGGGGTCAGGCCCGAAAGCGCCGCGAATGCGTGGCGCCCAGGATGCGCCAGAGGCATCCGTCAGCACCGCGCGGGCTTCGTCATTCAGGGAAGCAAAAAGCTCCGCAAAGGTGGGGTCCACGCTTCCGGGATTTTCTGTCCATCTGGCGTAGAGATCAGCAAGATAAGCAGCATTCGCCCCCGTCATCGCGGTTGCGAGAATATCCACTCCGGCCATCAACCTTCTCCCTCCCGCCTCGTCTTCCCCAGCAGGGGATGGGCGGATGTATTCTTGTGGTGCCGTGCAGCGCCCCGGCACCGGGGCAGAGGGCTGCGAGCATAAGGCCTTAGCGCCCGTTGCGGCAGCCCCCCAATTCTACATTTGGGTGAAATCAGCCACCAAGCGCCTTGACCATGGTGGAGCCTAGCGCAGAAGGACTCTCCGCAACGTGAATACCGGCGGCTTTCATCGCGGTCATTTTCGCTTCTGCGGTATCCGCCCCGCCAGAAATCACCGCCCCGGCATGGCCCATGCGCCGCCCCGGAGGCGCCGTTGCGCCAGCGATGAAGCCCACCACCGGCTTATTCGGCTTGCCGGGGGCGAAATTCTCCCGCTTCAGGTATTCGGCGGCCAGGATTTCGGATTGCCCGCCAATCTCGCCGATCATGACGATGGATTTGGTATCGGGGTCGGCCAGGAACATCTCCAGCACTTCGATGAAATCCATGCCCTTCACCGGGTCACCGCCGATGCCAACGCAGCTGGATTGGCCAAGCCCGGCGGCGGTGGTTTGCGCCACCGCTTCATAGGTCAGCGTGCCAGAACGGGAGACGATGCCAACCGACCCAGGCTTATGGATATGGCCCGGCATGATGCCGATTTTGCAGGCGCCCGGCGTGATCACACCCGGGCAATTCGGCCCAACCAGGCGGGATTTGGATCCATCCAGCGCGCGCTTCACCTTGACCATATCCAGCACCGGAATGCCTTCCGTGATGCAGATAATCAGCGGCACTTCCGCATCAATCGCCTCCAGAATGGCATCTGCGGCGAAGGGCGGCGGCACATAAATCACCGAAGCATTGGCGCCGGTCTTGGCCATGCATTCAGCCACGGTATCGAAAACCGGCAGGCCGATATGGGTGGTGCCGCCCTTGCCGGGCGTGACACCGCCGACATAGGTGGAGCCATAGGCAATGCCCTGTTCGGCATGGAAGGTGCCCTGGGCCCCGGTGAAGCCCTGGGTCATCACGCGGGTGTTGGCGTCAACAAGAACAGCCATGGTTCAGGCCCCCTTCACGGCAGCGACGACTTTCTTCGCTGCATCGGCAAGATTATCGGCGGCGATAATGGCAAGCCCGCTATCAGCTAGGATCTTCTTGCCCAAATCAACATTGGTGCCTTCAAGCCGCACCACCAAAGGCACTTTCAGCGACAGCGTCTTGGTCGCTTCCACAATGCCCGTTGCGATCATGTCGCATTTCGCGATGCCGCCGAAGATATTGACCAGAATGGCCTTCAC
>CAIYMY010000143.1 GCA_903927465.1 uncultured Rhodospirillales bacterium
CAGCGCGCGATGCTTTGGGCGCGACGGTGACCGCGGGGCTATCAAAACTTGGCTATCGCAATGCCGGCACGTTGGAATTCCTGTGGCAGGATGGGCAATTCGCCTTCATTGAGATGAATACGCGGCTACAGGTGGAACATCCCGTGACCGAAATGGTCTGCGGCATTGACCTGGTGAAGGAACAAATCCGCATCGCGGCTGGTGAGGCGCTTGGCTATGGCCAGAAGGATATCCGCTTCTATGGCCATGCGATTGAATGCCGCATCACCGCGGAAGACCCCGAAACCTTCGCGCCCAATCCCGGCAAGGTGACGACGTATCACGCGCCGGGCGGGCTTGGGGTGCGCGTGGATAGCGCGCTTTATTCCGGCTATGTGGTGCCGCCGCATTATGACAGCTTGGTTGCGAAGCTGATTGTGCATGCGCCGACGCGGGTGGAAGCGATTGGCCGCATGCGGCGTGCTTTGAGTGAAATGGTTGTGGCGGGCATCAAGACGACTCTGCCGCTGCATCAGGCCGTGATGGAAGCGCCTGAATTCCAGGATGGGGATTATACGATCCATTGGCTGGAGAGGTTTGTCGCGGATAGGAATAGCGAAGCGGCGGGGTGAGGGTTTGGGCTGAAGGCTGGGCGATGAGTGATGGGCAAGACTTACCAGAGCGCCGCGCTGGCGGCGGTGCATGAAGTGGCGCTTGGGCTGGCTGAGGCCGACGCGATGGACCAGCGCCGCTTGCGCGGCTTTGACGCGCTTTGCCTGACGCCGGTGGAGCCATTCTCGCCCGAGGAAATCCGCGCGCTGCGCCTGCGGGAGAATGCATCCCAGGCGGTATTCGCGCTGCATTTGAATGTGACGACCGGGCTGCTGCGCCAATGGGAACGCGGCGAAAAACAGCCGAGCGGGGCTTCGTTGAAATTGCTGACTCTGGTGGCGCGGAAGGGGTTGCAGGCGGTGGCGTGATGGTGTGCTTATCTGCTGGCCACTAGAAGCGCCCACCTAATCAACCCATGCCTTATTCACCGCATTCGATGGTTTGGCAGCAATTCTCGCGTCGCAGTTTGGATGTGCGGGATTTTTTGGTGTCAAGGAGTTTCCAGCAAATAATCAACGCGGCAATGGCACCTGCGGAGTGGGTGACAAGTATTTGCTTGACGCGACTATGGAGGATGGTTCCATCAGCGCCCCAGGATCGATCTGATACATAACCAACCAGGGGGCGCAGAGCGGAATCTTTTTCTGCTGCTTTACCAAGCCAGGGTTCAGAAGCAACGAACATATGCTCCAGAAAGATATAAGCATCTCTGAGGCCATTCGCGTTTATCCATAGAAAAATTCCATAGGCGAAAATGAAAAAACTCAATTCCCATGCCTTGAAACGAGGCTCCAAAAATACCGATCCACCAATGAATGTTAGGTTCGCCGCAAGGAAGATATTCCAAAGGTTATCAATACGCGCCATGGCGGCTATAATGGCTTCGAAGGTCAAAAGATCAGACTGTATAGGATCCATGGCTCACGTTTCCTGAGACTAAAGCCGCGTTTTTCAGTAGTAGATTGATCGTGCAAGCTCGTCCGCAACGGAAATACCTCGGCTGCCTGTACTTGGCGGTACTTCTGCTTCGACAAGAAGCACCCTAGCCTGCCCGGAGTCATTGAATGACGTGGCGTATGCCAATCGATGATCCTGACCCCCGCCATCCAAAAGATAGCGGACAGTGGGCAGGGCGTGACCTGGCGCTACGTCAAGGAGAACCGCATTAAGGCCCGTACCCTGGAAACGTTGACGATACAAATCCGCCAAGCTAGCAGCTAATGCTTGCGGAGAGACTGGCCTTTGCGCTGACACAACACGAAACTTTGCGGTCACTTTTGCGCCAGATATATGCCGGACTAAAACAAGATTGTCTGTCCCGCCGTCCTTCTCTTCGCGCCATTCTGGATGGTGAATCAGGCGTGTTCTAGGAAGTAGTTGGCGCTGCACCCAATGAGGTTCAGGACGTGCCATTGATCGGCCGAGGGGCTGCGCCATGGGGATAACCCAGTCCTGGCCGGATGCCCCAGCTACGAGCGAAAAGCATGGCTCAAACTTGTCTGGAAAGCCGGTCAATGCCCGAAATGGCGCATTAAGCGTAGCCACGCTACCATTCACTAACTGAGTTAAGACATCAAGCGGCACCTGCCCGACACGCCTTACTTCCTCCTCAACTGCCTGAACGGCATTGGTCGGGTTCCGCCCACGAACCTCGTTTTGGATAGCGAAAAAATTAAGAAAATTATCGGCAAGCGCAGCACAACGCGGCGTCATTCTGTTACTGTCTGCTGCAGCGATAACGCCATCCCGCATCCCCCGCGAGCAAAGTGGGCTCAAGAGCCCTTCTTTCATCACGCAGACGTCATGATCGCGGCAACGAGCATCAAGGGTGTCGCGCGGGCGGATACGCGCCATACGCTGAAGTTGCTGTTCTAACGTGCCAGGACCAACATCGGGCCGGCCTTGCCCACAAAACTCTCCATACTCGGTCACGTGGAAACCTACTTGACCGGGTGCCGAACAACCGACAAGTCCAAAAAATAGGAGGAATATCACAATTCTCATCACCGTTTCCTCTTCGCTCGATTTGCTCGAATCGCAACCCAAACACTCTGTCGTCTGTGTGAATTGAGGCCCGCTAGATGGGTGTGACGCCATCAACCATCGATTTATTAATGGTGAACATGATTGTAGAAATGGGTCAACCCGCTATCATTTCTGAAATTTCGACTAGATTTACGGTGTCCATTTTCAACATTGACTGAGCGCCAAAGTGACAACCTCCCACCCCCGGTTTCCAAAGGCCTCGGGCCTTTGGTGGGTGGGTTTCAGGGAGGGCAAAGCCCTTCCTGATTCCTCATTCCAGCAAAACCCCTTGCCTTCCCACCCCCTCCCCCCCTATTCTCCGCCGATGCGTGAAGTTTCGCGTCGCTTCGGCCTGGATCATGGGGTTTTCACCTCTGCTGCCGCCTGCGCGCTACTTGGGCTTCGACTTATTCGCCCCTGGGCGTGAAAGCCTGCCGCGCGCGGCGGGCATCGTTCAGGGGAAGCCTTATTTGATCACGCAACCCATTGATTGCCCAGGGAAAACCCTATCATGGCCATAACGCATCCTTCTTTCGGCAAGCTCGCCGATAACCGCATCATCATGTTCGACACCACGCTCCGCGATGGTGAGCAGTCCCCTGGTTTTTCCATGAATCTCCAGGAAAAGCTCCGCATGGCGGAAGCGCTGGCGGAATTGGGGATTGATGTGATGGAAGCGGGCTTCCCCATTGCCTCGCCCGGGGATTTTGAAAGTGTGCTGTCTATTGCGCAGCGTTTTTCCAAGGATGGTCCGGTGGTTTGCGGCCTGTCGCGCACGGCGCCGGCTGATATTCTGCGGGCGGCTGAGGCGGTGAAGCCGGCGGCGCGCAAGCGGATACATACTTTTGTCTCGACCAGTCCTTTGCATATGCGGGTGAAGCTGCGGCTTGAACCGGAACAGGTGCTGGATTTGGTCACCAGCAGTGTTGAACTCGCCCGCCAGCATACGGATGATGTGGAATGGTCGGCGGAAGATGGCACGCGGACGGACCCGGATTTCCTCTGCCGTTGTGTGGAAGCCGCCATCAAGGCGGGGGCCACCACCATCAATATCCCGGATACGGTGGGGTATGCGTTGCCTGAGGATATGACGCGCATTTTCACCATGGTGCGGGAACGGGTGCCCGGTGCGGATCAGGTGATCTTGTCCGCGCATAATCATAATGATTTGGGGCTTGCGGTTGCGAATACTCTGGCGGCCATTCGTGCCGGCGTGCGGCAGATTGAAGCCACCATCAATGGTATTGGCGAACGCGCGGGCAATGCTTCAATCGAAGAAGTGGTGATGGCGCTGCGGACGCGGGCGGATGCGATCCCGGTTTCGAATGGGATTGTGACGCAGAATATCCTGAAGACCAGCCGCTTGCTGGCGACGATCACGGGTTTTGATGTGCAGCCCAATAAGGCGATTGTGGGCCGCAATGCCTTCGCCCATGAATCGGGCATCCATCAGGATGGCGTGCTGAAGGACAAATCCACCTATGAAATCATGACGCCGGAGTCGGTGGGCTGGTCCACATCATCGCTGGTGATGGGCAAGCATTCCGGGCGCGCCGCCTTCCGCGACAAACTGAAGGCCATGGGGTATGAGATCGGCGATAATCAGTTGAACGACGCCTTCCGCCGCTTCAAAGACCTCGCGGACCGCAAGAAAGTGGTTTACGATGAAGACATTGTGGCGTTGGTGGATGACGAAGTGGTCCGCCAGAATGACCGTCTGAAGCTTGTGGCGCTGACGGTCGCGACGGGGATGAACACCCGCCCGACTGCGTCCATCGCCTTGGAAGTGGATGGCGAAAGGCGCGAAGGGGTGGCTGCCGGCGATGGCGCGGTGGATGCCACCTTCAATGCGCTTAGGCAGGCTTTCCCGCATGAGGTGAACCTGAAGCTCTATGCCGTGCAATCAGTCACGGGGGGTACGGATGCCCAGGCGCGGGTGACCGTGCGGCTGGAAGAAGCCGGTAAGCTTGTGGATGGCCAGGGGGCGGATACGGATACGATTGTCGCCTCTGCCCGGGCCTATGTGCATGCGCTGAACAAGCTTTTGGTCAAGCGCGAACGCACCGAACCGCCGGCGGTGCTGCGGGCCTGAAACGCCGGGGGTCATGCCCCCGGATTACGGCTTGAGACTCCCGGCCAGGGGGGGTAAATCCCTGGGCCTTCTGGCTTGCCGGAAAGCCATTCCCGCCACCTCGGCGCTTAAGCGCCGGGGCATACTCTGTTTGCAAGGGGTTTTAGCATGTTCGGACGCCTATTCGGCTTCCTGTCCGCCGATATGGCCATTGACCTCGGCACCGCGAATACGCTGGTCTATGTGAAGGGCCGGGGCATCGTTTTGAATGAGCCGAGTGTGGTCGCTATTTCCGATGTGCGTGGCCGTAAGCAGGTGCTGGCGGTGGGTGAGGAAGCGAAGCTCATGCTGGGGCGGACGCCGGGGAATATCTCGGCCATTCGGCCGCTGCGCGATGGCGTGATCGCGGATTTCGAAGTGGCAGAAGAAATGATCAAGCACTTCATCCGCAAGGTGCATAATCGGCGCAGCTTTGCCTCCCCCTTGATCATTGTTTGCGTGCCTTCGGGGTCTACCGCGGTGGAACGGCGCGCCATTCAGGAAAGCGCGGAAAGTGCCGGCGCGCGCAAGGTGCTGCTGATTGAAGAACCCATGGCGGCGGCGATTGGTGCCGGCCTGCCGGTGACAGAACCCTCGGGTTCGATGGTGGTGGATATTGGCGGTGGCACCACGGAAGTGGCCGTGATCAGCCTGGGCGGCATTGTCTATGCGCGCAGTGTGCGCGTGGGTGGCGACAAGCTGGATGAGGCGATCATTTCCTATATCCGCCGCCAGTTCAATTTGCTGATCGGTGAAAGCACCGCGGAACGGATTAAGCTTGAAATCGGCGCCGCCGCCCCGCCCGAAGGTGGTGAGGATGGACCAACCGCCGAAGTTAAGGGCCGCGATTTGATGAATGGCGTCCCACGCGAAGTGATCGTCAGCCAGCGTCAGGTGGCGGAAGCGCTTGCGGAACCCGTGAGCCAGATCGTGGATGCGGTGAAGACCGCGCTGGAAAACACGCCGCCGGAGCTTGCCGCCGATATCGTGGATAAGGGCATTGTGCTGACCGGTGGTGGGGCTTTGCTTGGCCGGCTGGACCAGGTGTTGCGCGATGCCACTGGCCTGCCTGTTGTTGCGGCAGAAGATGCGCTTTCCTGTGTGGCGCTTGGCACTGGGCGCGCGCTTGAGGATATCAAGCGGCTCCGTCATGTGCTGACATCCATGTATTGAAGCGGAGCAAGGGGGTAGCCCAGCGTGATCAGGCTCAGTATCCCTCTACGGCAGGCATTGGCGCGGCTTTCGCTGCCGATCATGATTGCAGTCGCCTTCGGGGTGATGCTGCTGGGCAAGGCGGATACGCTGTTGGTCGAGCGGCTGCGCATTACGCTTTCTGACGCGCTGACCCCGATTTATGGCGCGATTTCCCAGCCGGTGAATGCGGTTGAGGAAGCGATCGAGGAAATCCAGAGCCTCGCGGCACTCCGTAGCGACAATGCCAGGCTGCGTGAGGAAAATGAGCGTCTGCGCCGCTGGCATGCCGCAGCGCTGGGGCTTGAGGCGGAGAATACGCTGCTGCGGCGCCAACTTGGCTTCATGCCGGAAGGCGTGCCGAATTTCCACGCCGCGCGGGTAGTGGCGGATGGTGGCGGCACTTATGCCCGCGCGGTGCTGCTTGCCATCCCGCCGCAGCATGCCATCCGCAAGGGTCAGGTTGCCCTGGATGAACGTGGCTTTGTTGGCCGCGTGACGGAAGTGGGCTCACGCTCTGCCCGCGTGCTGCTGGCGACAGATATGAACAGCCGCATACCAGTCACGCTTGAAGCCAGCCGCGCGCGTGCGGTGATGGCCGGCACCAATGGCGCGCGGCCACGCTTGGCGCATTGGCCGGAAGGCGTCATTCCGCAGGAAGGTGAACGCGTGGTGACCAGCGCCCAGGCCAATGCCTTCCCAGCCGGCCTGCCGGTGGGCGTGGTGCGGCGCAACGCGCAAGGGTCTTTGGAAGTGGAGCTTTTCGCCCGGCTCGATAATCTTGAAATGGTGCGGCTATTCGATTTTGGTCTTTCGGGCATTCTGCCGCCGGAAGCGGTGGCGCGCCCGGACCCCCGCCCGGCGCGGCGCTAAAGCAGCGCCATGAGCTTATCGCCCAAACTCCGCGCGCCGCCGCCCGGGCGCCCGGAACCGCCGCAGGATTTGGCGCGGCGGATTGAAGCGCTGCTGCGCCTGGCCTTTCCGTTGCTCTCCACCACGGTAGTGCTGATTCTGTCGGCAACGCCCACTGGCTTGCCGGCGCTGGCCTTCGCACTGGCCATGCCATCTGTTGCCTTCTGGACCGTTTTTCGCCCCGCCGGCATGGCGCCGCCCATCGTGTTCATTCTGGGTCTATTGCTGGATTTGCTCAGCATGGCGCCGCTTGGCGTGCATATCATCGCGCTGCTGGCGCTGCATGGGGCTGCGATGCGGCTCCGCTTCTGGTTGGCGCGGCAAGGCTTCTTCATGGTGTGGCTTTGCTTTTGCCTGGGCGCCTTGGGCGCGATCCTACTTGCCTGGGGTTTCACCGCACTTTTGCTGCTGACCTTGCCGCCCTGGCCGCCGATATTGCACACGCTTCTGCTGACCGCAGGGCTCTATCCGCCCATCGCCATTATTCTATCGCGCGCGCATGAAGTAATGCGCCGGGCAGAGAATCTGCCATGAAGCTCTGGCCCGGGCACCGCGCTTCCGGCTTTGGCGCCAATACAAACATCAAGCGCGAAGAAGAACGCCGGCGCAGCATTTTCACGCGCCGCGCCGCGTTGCTGGGCGTTGTGCAATTGGGCGCACTCGGCTTTCTTGGGCATCGGCTGTATCGGTTGCAGATTGAAGAAGGCCGACGCTACGCGACCCTGGCAGAAGAAAACCGTGTCAGTGCCAGGCTTTTTGCCCCACCGCGTGGGCGCATTCTGGACCGGCGCGGCGATGTGGTTGCCGGCAATCGGCTGAATTGGCGGGCCCTTCTGGTCGCGGAACAGACGGCTGATGTCACCGCCACCATCGAAACCTTCTCCCGCATCGTGCCGTTGCAGGATCATGAAAAGGCGCGAATCGAACGCGACATTCGCCGCAATCGCCGCTTTGTGCCCGTGATCCTGCGCGAATTCCTAAGCTGGGAGGAAATGGCAGCGATCGAGGTGAATGCGCCAGACCTGCCCGGTGTTTCCGTGGATATGGGCACAACCCGCATCTATCCCGAAACCGAACATCTGGCGCATGTGCTTGGCTATGTCGGCACGCCAACCGAACAGGATACTGGCGAGGAAGGCTTAGTGAATTTGCCCGGCATGCGCGTGGGCCGCGCCGGGCTTGAACGCTTCCATGACCGCGCGCTGCGCGGGCGCGCCGGTGCGGTGCAGGTTGAGGTGAATGCGCTTGGCCGCGTGATCCGCGAATTGGATCGGCGCGAAGGCATCCCCGGCCAGGATGTGCAGATTTCCGTCGATACTGGGCTGCAAAAGGCCATTCGCGACAAGATTGAGGAAGGCACCACGGCAGTGCTGTTGGATGCGCGCAATGGCGAAGTGCTGGCCATGGCGACCAAGCCTTCCTTTGACCCCAATATCTTCAATTCCGGCGTCAGCGCAGCGCAATGGCGGCAATGGACCGCGTCACGCTCCACCCCCCTGATCAACAAGGCGACCAACGGGCTTTATGCGCCTGGGTCCACCTTCAAGATGGTGGTGGCGCTGGCGGCTTTGGAAGCGAAAATCTGCCGTCCCGGCGATATTGTGCATTGCCCCGGCCATTTCGATTTTGGCGATACGCGCTTCCATTGCCACAAGCAAAGCGGCCATGGCGGGATGAATATGCGCACCGGCATCGCGCAAAGCTGCGATGTCTATTTCTACGAAATGGCGCGCCGCACAGGCATGGATAAGATTGCCGCCATGTCCAATCGCTTCGGGCTTGGCGTGGATTTGGACATTGAATTGCCCGGCACGCGCCGCGGCCTGGTGCCAACCCGCGGCTGGCGGCAGGCACAGGGTCATCACTGGAATATTGGCGATACCATTGTCCATGGCATCGGCCAGGGTTTCTATCAGCTCACACCGCTTTCTCTTGCGGTCATGACTGCGCGGCTCGCCACCGGGCGCGCCGTACAACCGCATCTGACACGCGCCATTGCCGGCCAGCCGGTGCGCGGCGGCAAGCCCGAGGATTGGCCATCACTTGGCATCCCTGAAGCCGATTTGCGCGTGGTGCGTGAATCCATGTGGGCGGTGGTGAATGGCGGCGGCACAGCGGGTGTCGCAAGGTTGCCCGGCCAATACGGGGTCATGGCAGGCAAGACCGGCACCACCCAGGTCAGGCGGGTCTCCCGCGAACAGCGCGAAAGGGGCTTCAATGTCGCCAATCTACCGCGCGAATGGCGCCCGCATGCGCTGTTTGTGGCTTATGCGCCCTATGACAATCCGGTCTTCGCCCTTTCGGTGATTGTGGAACACGGCACCAGCGGATCGGGCGCTGCGGCACCGCTCGCGCGCGATATAATGGTGGAAGCCTTCCAGCGCCTGCCCATCACGCCCACGCCGCGTGACCCGCGCGTGGCGGAGCTTGGCCGATGATTTTTGAACGTCGGCTGCTCACGGAAAGCCGCGGCGCTGGCCTGGTTTCAAAGCTCTGGCGCGTGCCTTGGCTTTTTGTGCTGCTGCTGGGCGGCATTGCCGCCATTGGCTATGTCGCGCTTTGGACAGCAGGCAGCGGCAATGCGGATGCCTATGCGCAGAAGCACGCGCTACGCTTCGGCTTCTGTCTGGTGATCATGCTGAGCATCGCCTTCATTGATATCAGGATCATCCTGCGCTTCGCCTGGGTGGGTTATGCCTTGGCGCTAGGCTTGCTGGTGCTGGTGCTGTTTCATGGCAATGTCGGCAAGGGCGCGCAGCGCTGGATTGATCTCGGCCCGGTGCAATTGCAGCCATCGGAACTCATGAAAATCATGCTGGCGCTGGGATTGGCGGCCTGGTTTCATCGCGCTTCCTGGGAACGCATGGGCAATCCGCTGTTCCTGATCCCGCCCGCGCTGATGGTGCTGGTGCCAGTCGGTTTGATCCTGAAGCAACCCAATCTGGGCACGGCGCTGATTACCGCCATGGTCGGCGCTGCCGTGTTTTGGGCGGCGGGCATGCGCTGGTGGAAATTCGCGCTGATGGCGGGCGCCACCGCCATAGCCGCCCCCATCGCCTATGATCATTTACGCGATTATCAGCGCGCGCGCATCACAACCTTCCTTGATCCGGAAAGTGATCCGCTCGGCGCAGGCTACAACATCATCCAATCCAAAATCGCGCTTGGTTCGGGTGGGATGTGGGGCAAGGGCTTCCTGCAAGGCACGCAGGGGCATTTGAACTTCCTGCCAGAAAAGCAAACAGATTTCATCTTCACGCTGATCGCCGAGGAATTCGGCTTCACCGGTGCCATCGCCACCTTGTTCATGCTGCTGGCGGTGGTTGTGTTCTGCTACATCGTCGCCTTCCGGTCGCGCCATCAATTTGGCCGGCTGCTGGCCATTGGGCTTGGCACCAATTTCTTCCTGTATGTCTTTGTGAATGTCGCCATGGTCACCGGCGCCATTCCGGTGGGCGGCGTGCCGCTGCCGCTGATCAGCCATGGCGGTTCAGCCATGCTGACGGTGATGATCGGCTTCGGCCTTTTGCTTTCAGCCTATGTGCATCGAGACGCCGAATTGGGGCCCATGCGTGAATAGCGCGCGGCTGATGCTGGCTTGGGTGTTGTTTGGGCTCGCCGCTGGCATTGTGCTGCAAATTTCGGGTTATCCCACCTATGCCACTATTGCCTGGGCGGCGGCTTCCCTGCCTGTCGCGCTGCATGTCGCGATTGGCGTCGTCCGCTCGCTTCTGGGTGGGCGGCTTGGCGTGGATGTCATTGCGCTTTTCTCCATCCTGGGCGCGCTGGCGCTGGATGAAGGCGCTGCCGCCGCGGTGATTGCGCTGATGGTGGCAGGTGGCGAGGCTTTGGAATCCTGGGCCGAGGGCCGCGCGAAAGGGGCGCTGACCGAACTTCTGGCGCGCGCCCCGCGCGGTGCGGCGCGCATCAGCAATGGCGAAATCAGCGAAATCACACTGGATGCCATCGCGCCGGATGATCTGCTGCTGGTCCGCCCCGGAGAAACCGTGCCCGCCGATGGCACGTTGGAAGATGCCGGCGCGACGCTTGATGAAAGCATGCTGACCGGCGAACCGCTGCCCGTTTCGCTGAACCAGGGGGCAAGGCTGCGCAGCGGCGCTGTCAATGCCGGCGGCGCCTTTCGCATGCGCGCGAGTGCGGGGGCAGCGGGCAGTACCTATGCCGCCATCATCCGCCTGACCCAAGCCGCATCACAATCCCGAGCACCACTGGTGAGGCTTGCGGATCAATGGGCCATTGCTTTCATCATCCTGACCTGCTGCCTGGCCGGCGCGGCCTGGCTGATCTCCGGCGATCCGCGCCGCGCCCTGGCGGTGCTGGTGGTGGCCACCCCCTGCCCGCTTATTCTCGCCGCCCCCATTGCGCTGATCGCCGGCATTGGTCGCGCGGCGCGGCGCGGCATTGTGGTGAAGGGCGGCGCGGCGCTGGAGCGGCTGGCCCGCATCCAAACCCTGATTTTCGACAAGACCGGCACGCTGACGCCTGGCCGGCCTCGGCTTGCGGGGATTGAGGCTGATCCCGCGCTTGGCCGTGATGCGGCGCTGCGTCTGGCCGCTGCCTTGGCGCAGGCTTCCACCCACCCGGTTTCTGTCGCCCTGGTCGCCGCCGCCCGCGCGCGCGGCTTTGATCTGCCCGTGCCCGAAAGCGTTGAGGAAACCCCAGGCGGCGGGCTTTCCGGCCTGGTGGATGGCAAGGTGCTGACGCTTGGCAGTGAGGGTTTCCTGGTTGGCAGTGGCATGGGCCCGGAAGACGGGCTTTTCGCCGCAGCCTTGGTGAGTGCCGCCGGTTCGGTCGGCTGGTTGGCCGTGGAAGGGCGCGCGGCGGCGGCTTTCATCATGGCGGATGGGCTGCGCGAAGAAGCGCCGCGCGCCGTGCGGGCACTGCGCCAGCTCGGCATTCGCCGCATTTTGATGGTGACGGGGGACCGCGCCGCCGCTGCCACACCCATCGCCGCTGCATTGCGTTTGGATGCTATGCTTGCGGACCGCGACCCAGAAGGAAAGCTGGCGGCGCTGCGGGCCGAGGCCGCCAATGGGCCGGTTGCCATGGTGGGCGATGGCGTCAATGACGCGCCGGTGCTGGCCGCCGCTGATGTCGGCATTGCTATGGGCGCGCATGGCACAGCGGCGGCGGCTGAAGCGGGTGATGTTGTGCTGCTCGCGGATCGGCTGGACCGTGCGCCGGAAGCCATTACCATCGCACGCCGCGCACGCCGCATTGCGCTGCAAGCCATTCTGCTGGGCATGGGGCTATCGCTAATCGCCATGGTGGCGGCGGCTTTGGGCTGGCTGAGCCCGCTCGCCGGTGCGCTGTTGCAGGAAGCGATTGATGTCGCCGCCATTCTCTATGCACTCCGCGCCCTGCTGCCCGGCAATGATGGCGCCGCGGCGCGGCTTTCGGGTCAGGCAGGGCTTTCGGACCGCGTCGCCGAACATGCGGGCTTGCGTGATTTGGCGGAGGCGCTGCGCGGCGCCGGTGAGACGCTGCATGAAGGCCCCGTGCAGCTTGCCGAATTGCGCGCGCTTGAACGGCGGCTCCGCGATGAATTGCTGCCACATCAGGCCGCCGAGGAAAGCGCGCTTTACCCAGAAGCCGCTGCAAGGCTTGGTGGGCAGGACCCGCTTGGTGTCTTGCTGCGGATGCATACCGAAATCGAGGGGCTGGCGGATCGGTTTTCGAGCCTTTTGCCCCTTGCCGAAGCGCCGGGGGGCTTCGCAGAAATGGCGCCGGCGCTGCGGCGCACCCTATTCGCGTTGGAAGCGCTGCTGGCGCTGCATCTGACCGCGGAGGAGGAAGCCTTGGCCGGCCTGACAGGACCAGAGGAGGCAGCGCATGCTTCCCCTCGCTAAACCTATGCGTTCTGGGCTAAAGCGCTTTTTGAGATGAACACGCAGCCCCCCGAATCCGAAGCGCCTAGCCGCGACGGGCTTTGGCCCATGCCGCCCGGCCCGCCGCATGAGGAACGCCATTTCACGCAGAATGAGGTGGTGCGCGATCTGGTGATCGGCACTGCCGATGGTCTGACGGTTCCCTTTGCGCTGGCGGCGGCCTTGTCAGGTGCGGTCGCGGCCAATCCGCTGATTGTCACGGCAGGTCTTGCGGAAATAGCGGCAGGCTGTGTTGCGATGGGGCTTGGCGGGTATCTGGCCGCGCGCACGGATGCCGAGCATTTCACCGCCGAACGCCGGCGCGAAGAAGAAGAAACAGAAATCTACCCGGATCGCGAACGCTGGGAAGTGGCCGCGATCCTGCACCGCTATGGCGTGCGCGGAGACGCTTTGCGCATGGCGGTGGACAGCATCTGCGCCGATAAGCGCCGCTGGGTGGATTTCATGATGCGCTTCGAATTGGATCTGAAGGAGCCGCAGCCTGATCGTGCGGCGCGGTCAGCCATCACCATCGGCGGTGCTTACGTGGTGGGCGGGCTATTGCCGTTGTCACCCTATATGTTGCTGGACAGCACGCAGCAGGCGCTGGTGATTTCCGCCTGCATTACCGGCGCAGCGCTGGCGGGCTTCGGCTGGCTGAAAGCGAAAGCGACCGGCCTGCCTGCGGGGCGCGGTGCGGCGCAGACGCTGTTGATTGGCGGGCTGGCCGCCGGTGTTGCCTATATGGTGGCGAAATTGGTGGGCGGCTAAGCCGCGCGCATCCATGGCTTTACTGAGCATTTGCCATTTGGCGTGCTCAGACCTCGGCACGGTTATTGCTCCCCATCAAACAGGGCATCTTCATGTTGCCCCTTGAAAATGGAGCCGCTTGATGACCTTTGCCCCCCCTCGTCGCCTATTGCTGCAATCTGCGGTCGGGCTGCTGGCCGCGCCCGCCGTCGTGCGCGCACAACCCCGCGAAATCTTTGTGGGCGGTCCGGCTTCTCCGGGGCTCACGGATATTCTGTTTCCGGCCATTGAACGCAAGCACGGCTTCAAGATCCTGTTTGAAGGCACGAATAGCCTGATCAATCTTGAGAAAATGCGCTCCAACCGCGCACGCCCCACCATGACGGTCACCATGATGGATGACCCGGTGCTGATCCTGGCTGAGCGTGAGGGGCTGATTACCACGCTGAAGGGCACAGATATCCCGAACCTGGCCGATGTGCAGCCCGAAGCGCGCCCGCGCGATGCCATGTGGACGAATTGGTGCTTCCCGGCGGCCTCCATCTCCTACAATACGCGCAATGTCCGCACCGCCCCCACCAGCTATGCCGATTGCTGGGATCGGAAATATCGCGACAAGATTATCGTCATTTCCATGCGCATTACGCAGGCAGTTGTGCCTCTTTTGGCGGCAACTCAGCTTGCCACCGGCAAGCCGCTCAGTGAATGCCTGAAGCTGGCTGATGAAGGATTCGGCAAGCTGCGCGAATTACGGCCGAATATCCTGCAAATCACTACTAATCCGCCCCAGGCGCAGCAGCTTCATGAAAGTGGAGAGGTGGATCTTTTTCTCTCTCCCGATAGCCGCACAACGCTGTTCCGGAAAAGCCAACGCGCCCCGGTTGACTTGGCCTACCCGAAGGAGGGCACGGTTGCGATGCCGGCCGGTGTTGCGCTGGTGAAGGGCGGGCCTAATCCGGAACTCGGTATGAAGTTCATTGATGAATTGCTGAACCCGGAAACCCAGGCGCTAATCGGGCGCACCTTCTTCAGCAAGCCCACCAATACCAAAACCGTGATGCCAAGCGAATTGAACCTGCCGCCGCTGGTGGTGTTGGATTGGGAATATTTCGCGGATAATCGCAACCGCTGGATTGAACGCTTCGAACGCGAAATCGCTGCTCGGTAAATCAGAAGCACCATGCAACCCGACTATCTGGTGGTAAGCGGCGCCGATAAGCGTTTCGGCGCCGCTACAGTGCTACGTGACCTGAGCCTTTCCGTGGCGCAGGGCGAATTCGTTTCGCTTCTTGGCCCTTCCGGCTGCGGCAAGACAACGTTACTGCGCTGCATCGCCGGTTTGCTGCACCCTGATCGCGGGCGCATCACGGTAGGCGGGCGCGATATCACGGCACTGGCCGCGCATCAGCGCAATGTGGGCGTGGTTTTCCAGAACTACGCCCTGTTTCCGCATCTGACGGTTGCAGAGAATATCGCCTTTGGGCTGCGCGCCCGCGGCATTTCGAAGGCCGAAGCCGGGCCGCGCGTGGCGGAAGCCTTGGCGCTAGTGCGCATGGAAGTGCATGGGGACAAACCCGTCACCGCACTTTCTGGCGGGCAGCAGCAGCGCGTGGCGGTGGCACGAGCGCTTGTGGTGCGGCCCAGCCTATTGTTGCTGGATGAACCTTTTTCCGCGCTTGATCGGAAATTGCGTGAAACCATGCAGGTTGAATTGAAGCAGTTGCTGCGAGAGGTCGGCATTACCGCGATTTTCGTGACCCATGATCAGGAAGAAGCCCTGGTAGTGTCCGACCGGGTCGCGGTGATGAATGCCGGCCAGATTGAACAATTGACCGATCCGGTCACGCTTTATCACGCGCCCGCCAGCCTTTACGTGCTGGATTTCGTCGGCCAATCCACCAAGCTATCGGGCAAGGTGCTCAGCAGCAGTGATGGCATGATTGAAGTCCAAACCGCCTTTGGTGTTCTGCGCGCGCCCGCTTCCTTCATGCCAGGTTCATCCGTCGCTGTCGCTGTGCGGCCAGAGGCAATGGTCCTGGCGCCCGAAGCCGATGCGGCGCTCAATACGCTGCGAGGGCAGATTTCTGATATCTCCTTCCTTGGGTCGCGTACGCAGATTCATCTGAATGCGCCAGCCGAAGGTGAGGATCGCGTCATCCTGGAATTGTCCCGCCTGCCCGCGGGTTTGGCCACCGGGCAGGAAGTCAGTTTTGGCTTTCGCGTCACTGACACCATGGCATTTCTCGCATGATGGCGCCTGCCTCCAAGGCGCAAAAGCTTGATCCGCTCGCCTACCTGGCGCTGCCTGGCCTTATCTTCATGGCGCTGGTCTTTCTGGCACCTTTGCTATTGATGTTGTGGTCTTCCATCCGCGGTGCGGATGGCTTCACCCTTTCGGGCTATGCCCGCGTGCTGGGCGATGATTACTACATCCAGGTCATTGGCCAGACCTTGCAATTGGCGCTGATCACCACGGCTGGCGCGCTGATTCTGGGCTATCCGGCGGCCTTTGCACTCGCGCGTGCCAAGGGCTGGCGGCAAGTGGTGCTTTTCGCCCTGGTCTTTCTGCCGCTCACGGTTTCCATCATCGTCAAATCCTTCGGATGGGGCATCGTCCTCAGGCGCGATGGCATTCTGAATTGGCTGATGCTGAACCTTGGCCTGATCGAACGGCCCATCCGCATGATCTTCACCGAATTCGCGCTTTACGCCGGCATGATCAATGTGTTTCTGCCCTTCATGGTGCTGCCGATCTATTCCGTGGTGCGCATGATGGATCCACGCCTGCCCGATGCGGCAGCAACGCTTGGCGCGTCGCCCTGGTTTCGCTTCACGCGCGTGACCCTGCCGCTTTCGCTGCCCGGTGTGGTGGCTGGTGTTTCCATCGTGTTTTCGCTGGCTGTCGCGGCCTATGTCACACCATCGCTTTTAATGGGGGATCGCTACATGACCATGTCCATGGTCATGGCCAAGGCATTCCTCAATCTGCGCGATTGGCAATTGGGCGCGGCCATGGCGGCAGTGTTGATGACACTCGCCGTGGTGGTGGTGATTGGCGCGGCCATCCTGCAACGCCGCCTTGGTACGGCGAAAGGAAGTTAGACATGGAACGCTTCGCAAAGGGGCTGACCAGCTTCGCGTTATTCCTGACAATCGCCTTCCTGCTGCTGCCGATTGTGGTGGTGATTCCCGTATCCTTCACGGAAGCACCGATCTTCGCCTTCCCGCCCGAGGGTTTTTCGCTGCAATGGTATGGGCGCATCCGCAATGTGGATGGGCTGCTTTCCGCCCTTGGCCTTTCGGCGCAGATCGCCGCCCTTTCCACGGCGATTTCCCTGCTGCTGGGCACGCTTTGCGCCATTGCCCTGGTCCGTGGCCGCCTGCCGGGGGCCGAGGCTGTCGCCACTTTCATGGTCTCACCGCTCATGCTGCCAGGGCTCGTGCTTGGTATTGCGATGCTGCAAGCGATGCGGGAATTGGGGCTACGCGATGCGTGGTTTTCGTTGTTGATCGCGCATGTGGTGATCACCATGCCCTTCATCATGCGCACGGTCCTGGCAAGCTTGAGCCTGTTTGACTTCGCAATGGTGGACGCGGCGCGCACCCTTGGTTGTTCCTATCCCTTGGCGATCTGGCGCGTGCTGGTGCCGAATATACTGCCAGGCTTCGTCTCCGGCGCGCTATTCGCCTTCATAGCCAGCTTCGATAATTACCCGGTATCCATGTTTCTCGTGGATGTGCGCACGAAAACCCTGCCGATCCAGTTGCTGAATTATCTGGAAATCAGCCCGGACCCGACGCTCGCCGCGGTTTCAACCCTGCTTATTCTACTGACGATTTTTGTCCTGTTCCTGTGTGATCGGATGGTCGGCCTCAGGCGGATGTCCTCGATCTGAGGCCATCCGCTGGTGCCAGCAAGGATCAGACAGCAACCCCATCCACTGGGTTGAAGGGTCCGGGGAAAACGCCGCGCGGTTTGATCATCTCATAAGCGCCGCGCGGGATGAATTGGCCATGGCCAGCGGCAACCACGGCCTTGCCGCCCTGCACCACGGGAACGCCACGAACAAAGGTAGCTTCCGGCCAGCCGGTTACCTTCATGCCTTCATAGGGCGTGTGGTCTGAACCATGCAGCAAGATATCATTGGTGATGGTGACACGGCGTGTCGGATTCCAAAGCGCGAAATCCGCATCCGCGCCGACCACAATGCTGCCCTTGCGCGGCGCCATGCCGAAAATCTCGGCCGGATTGGTTGCTGTCAGCGCCACGAATTGCTGCAAGGAAATCCGCCCCTTCACCACACCTTCGCTGAACAGGATAGGCATGCGCGTGGCAAGCCCCGGCAGGCCATTCGGGATTTTGGTAAAGGGCGCATCCAGCCCGAAAGCCGTCTTGCCATCCGGCCCCGCATAGCGCGTGGGCGCGTGATCGGAGCTTACATTGCTGATGACGCCACGGCGCATCGCATCCCACAGCGCCGCATGATCGGGGGCAGAGCGCGCCGCCGGGCTGAAGACATATTTGGCGCCTTCAAAACCTGGGCGATCCATGTCTTCCGTGGTCAGCACCAAATATTGCGGGCAGGTTTCCGCCCATACCTTCAGGCCGCGCTTTTGCGCGCGTTCAACTTCCTCGGCACTTTCCGCGCCCGAGACATGGAAGACCTGGATTGGCACATCCAGCGCTTCCGCCATGGCGCAGACGCGATGCACGCATTCGCGTTCCACGACCATGGGCTTCGACCAGGCGTGATGCTTGGGCAGGGTCAAGCCCGCCGCCAGCAGCGCATTCTTGTGGAAATCAATCAGGTCATGATGTTCGGCATGAATGCAAACCAGCGCGCCATGCCGGCGCGCCGTGGCCAGCACTTGCAAAGCCTCGGCGTCCGAAATCCGCGCCCCTTCATAGGTCAGAAAAATCTTGAGGCTGCGATGACCAGAAGCGATCAGCGCCGGCACTTCCTGTTGCAGGATATCCAGGCGCGGTTCAGTCAGGATCATGTGGAAGCTATAGTCAATCAGGCTTTTCTTCGCCCTTTCGTGATGCTCCGCCACCGCTTCGGTTAGCGAACCACCGCGTTCCTGCCGCGCGAAGCCAATCACCGTGGTGGTGCCGCCCGCAGCCGCCGAAGCGCCGGCGGTGACGAAGGTATCGGCATTGACGGTCGGCCCGCCGCCGCGCGGTTCTTCGATATGCGTGTGGGTATCCACACCACCGGGCAGCACAAGCTTGCCCTTGGCATCCACTTCGGATTGCCCAGCGGGAAGCGCCTTGCCAATGGCGGTAATCACGCCGCCCTTGATCCCGATATCGGCATCAAAAACCGCACTCGCCGTGCCGATGGTGCCACCACGAATGACCAGATCAAAATCGCTCATCGGCGTAACTCCTTTTGTTGTGTTTCAGACGAGGGCCAAGCAAGCGCTGTGCCCCCGTAGTCAGATGGCGCGATTGGCCCGCGCCACCACCGCTTCAAACAGCACCTGACACCCGGCTTCAGCTTCTTCCGGCATGATGCTTTCCGCTTCATTGTGCGAAAGCCCATCCTTGCAGGGCGTGAAGATCATCGCGGTCGGCACTGAACGCGCGACATAAACCGCATCATGGCCGGCACCCGAAATGATCTCGCGCGACGGCAAGCCAAGGCGCTTGGCGGCCTGGCGCACCAAATCAACGCAGGCGGGATCGAAGGGCTGCGCGGGGATGCGGAATAGCTCGGTCAATTCCAGCTTGCAGCCATTGGCTTCAACAAGCTTGCGGGCTTCTTCCGGGAAGCTTTCGGAAAGGCCCTGGATTTGCGCATCGATCGGATGGCGGAATTCCACGCTGAAGCGCACTTCGCCCGGCACGACATTGCGGCTGGCGGGCAGCACTTGCAGGAAGCCCACTGTGCCGCGGCCATCCTCGCCCCGTGCGCGCATCAGCGCATCCACGCGTTCAATGACGCGCGCGGCGGCCACCAGCGCATCGCGCCGCGCGGAAGGCGGGGTGGTGCCGGCGTGGCTATCCTGCCCGATGATCACCGCATCATACCAAACCTGCGCCTGAGCGCCGGTGACGACGCCAATCTGCTTGCCTTCGCGTTCCAGGATCGGGCCTTGTTCGATATGCAATTCGAAATACGCATCCGCCGGGAAGGGGGCGGCCTTATGCGGGCCTTTATAGCCAATGGCATCCAGCGCATCGCCCACACTCACGCCATCCACATCGCGCAGCCCATAGGCTTTTTCCTGCGTATAGATGCCGGCCCAAACGCCGCTGCCCATCAGGGAATGGCCGAAGCGGCTGCCTTCCTCATCGGTCCAGTTCACCAATTCAATCGGCGCTTCAGTGACGATGTTCAGGTCATGGATGCTGCGCATTACCTCAAGCCCTGCAATCACCCCCAGCGCGCCATCGAATTTACCGCCGGTGGGTTGGCTGTCCAAATGGCTGCCCAGCAGCACGGGCAGGCGCGCGGGATCGCGGCCTTCGCGGCGGGCGAACATATTGCCGATGGAATCAACGCGCACCGTCAGGCCAAGGGCTTCGCACCAGCCACGAAACCGATCCCGCCCGGCCTTGTCCACATCGGTCAACGTCAGGCGCTTCACGCCGCCCTTGGGCGTCGCGCCAATCTCGGCCATCGCCATCAGACTATCCCAAAGCCGCTTGCCATCAATGCGCTGATTTGTGCCGCTCATGTTCCGCTAATCCCTTGGCTTGCCTTCGCCCTGCCTTTGGCGCGCGAAGCGCCCCCTGTCCAGGGGTGAATTGCTGACTGGGCGCCAAACGAAGCGCGGGGGCGCGGGCGTTGCATCTTCCTGGCCCCCATGTGCATCTTAACGCCGAACTCTAACCCACCCCTTCCCCCAGGAGAAACACCATGGCCCATGCGCTTGACGGTTCCGCCCCTGCCCTTCTGCGAAACTCCGAATTGGATGCTGAAGCCGTACGCGCCGCACGGGTTGATCTGGCCGCCTGTTTCCGCATGGCGGCGCGGCTTGGCCTGCATGAGGGGATTTGCAACCACTTCTCCTTCGTGGTGCCGGGGCGCGATGATTTGTTCCTGGTGAACCCTTATGGTTGGGCCTTTTCGGAAATGACCGCATCGCGCCTGCTGGTCTGTGACTTCAAGGGCAATGTGGTGGCGGGCGAAGGCGTGCCTGAAGCGACCGCGTTCTACATCCATGCGCGCATGCATCTGAACAAGCCGCGCGCCAAGGCGGCCTTTCATACCCATATGCCGAACGCGACCGCCCTTGCCATGCTGGAAGGCCCGCCCTTGGCCTGGGCCGGGCAGAGCTCGCTGAAATTCTATGGCCGCACCTTGGTGGATGAGGATTACAACGGCCTTGCCCTGGATGAGAGTGAGGGTGATCGCATCGCCGCTTCCATCGGCGATGCCGATATCGTCTTCATGAAGAACCATGGTGTCATGGTGGTTGGGGCAACCGTGGCCGAAGCCTGGGATGATCTTTACTACCTGGAACGCGCCGCCGAAGCGCAGCGCCTGGCCATGTCCACCGGGCGCAAGCTGAAGCCCGTGCCGGCCGAGATGGCCGCGCGCACCTATGCACAAATGCGCGAAGGGGACCGTGAAAGTGCCAAGCTGCATCTGGAAAGCATCAAGCGCATCCTGTCGCGTGAAGAGCCGGATTTCATGCATTGAACCCTGCCGCCACCCAGCGCGGCTTACTTCTGCTGGTGATCACGACCGTCGGCTGGGGCATGAATTGGCCGGCGATGAAAGTGCTGCTGGCGGAATTACCGCCTCTCACCACGCGCGCGATTGGCGGCGGACTTGGCTTCATTGTGCTGCTGGGGGTGGTGCTGGCACAAAGGCAAAGCCTTGTCGTGCCGCGCGCCATCTGGGGCAGGCTCACGCTGATTTCGCTGTTGAATGTGACGGCCTGGATGGGGCTTGCGAGTTTTTCGCTGCTGTGGCTTTCGGCGTCTGAGGCAACCATCATTTGCTACACCATGCCGGTCTGGGCAGCGGTTTTCGCCTGGTTGATCTTGGGGGAAAAGCCAAGCTTGGCGCGCATCCTGGCGCTGGTGCTGGCGCTATCGGGCTTGGTTTATCTGGTGCTGGGCAAAGGGCTTGATCTTGGGATTGCAAAGCTGCCCGGGGTGGCCTTGGGCTTGGGCTCAGCGGTGCTGTTTGCACTTGGTACGGTGCTCACGAAACGGATGCCGCTTGGTCTGCCGCCATCAAGTGCAGTGGCTTGGCAGGTGGGCATTGGCGTGGCGCCGCTTTTCATCGCGGCGATCATTTTCGACCCGCTGGATTTCAGCCATGTTTCTGCGCTGGGTGTTGGGCTGCTGATCTATGGCGGCGTTTTCGCGCTTGGGCTTTGCTATCTTTCCTGGTTTGCGGCGCTGAAGATGCTTCCGGCGTCACTTGCATCGCTTGGCACTGTCATCACGCCTGTAGTGGGCGTGTTGGGTGCTGCGCTGTTCCTGGCCGAGCCCTTTGGCCTTCGCGAAATTCTGGCGCTGGCCTTGGTATTATCCGGCGTGGTGCTGGCGGTGCGCGGCTGAGCGCTTCAGTTAGCGCGGCACGTTCAGCTTGCTCAAGATCGGTCGCCATTGCGTATCGGAAAGGCGGAGGAAATCAGCAAAATCTTCGGGCGAACCGCCGGCCAGGAATTGCCCTTCCGTGATCAGCCTTTCGCGAATTCTCTCATCCTTCAGCGCCTCATTCGCGGCGGCATTCACGCGCTGCACCACATCCTGCGGCGTGCGCGCGGGGGCGAGCAGGCCAAACCAGCTCAATACATCAAGGCCAGGGGCGAATTCCGCGATGGAGGGCACATCCGGCGTCGAAGCAATGCGCCGCCCGCTGGTCCAGGCAATCATTCTGCCGCGGCCATCACGATGCACGGGCTGGGCTGTGCCGCCAGACACAACAAGCACATCAAGATCACCCGCCAGGAAGGCAGCGAGCTGCGCGGAATCGCCGCGATAGGTAACATCCTGCATGGTGATGCCAAGCCGTTCCATCACCATCAGCATCGCGACATTGGTAAGCGTCGTCGGCCCATTGGTGCCATAGGTCATTTGCCCCGGCCGCGCCTTGGCCGCCGCAACCCAGGCCGGCACATCCACCGCGCCGCCACGCATTTGTGTGATGATGCCGAAGGGAAAGGTGGTGGCCAGCATCACCGGCGCGAAATCTTCAAGCTTGTAGGGAAGATTGGGCACGATCACCGGATTGATTGTCAGCGTCGTGCCGGCGGCCATCAGTAGCGTATGGCCATCTGGCCGCGCGCGGGCCACGAATTCAGCGCCGATAATGGTATTGGCGCCGGCTCGGTTTTCGACCTGCACTGGCTGACCTAGCAAGCTTGTCATGCGTTCCGCCAATAGGCGGCTCACGATATCCGTGCTGCCGCCAGGCGCGAAGGGAACGATGATGGTGATGGGGCGCGGCGCGGTGCCGCTTTGCGCCAATGCTGGGCTGGCCAGGCCAAACCCGGCGAGGCCTGCCAGCAAGGGACGGCGTGCGATGTGATGGGCCATGAACCTAATCCTCCCGAGGCTACGCGGGATGCGCGCAGCGGTGTTTTGTCATGAGGGCTTTTCGCCCCATTTCGCGCAGCAGGCGTATCATCAAGTAAACGCAGGCTATCGAGCCTGGCCGCTGCCAGCAAGCGGAGCGTCCCAAAAGCGGCCCGAAGCGCAGGAAGGTCTCGGCTTGTGCATTGCGGGACAAGCTGCACGGGGCCATGGTCTTCCCACATGACAAGCACCATTCAAAACCTGATCCGCCTACTCCCTGGCCGAGACCGCCGCGTAAAGGCCGGCCACCCTTGGGCCTTTTCCAATGAAATCGATATGACGCCAGCGGCCAAGGCTTTGCCGCCGGGTAGTCTTGTGCGGCTGGAGGGTGATGATGGCGTCAAGCATGGCGTTTGGCATTTCAACCCGCATTCGCTGATTGGCGCGCGTAAGCTGGATCGCAACCCCGATGCCGCTTGTGATGCGGCCTGGTTCAAGCAGCGCCTGCAGGAAGCGCTGAACTTGCGCGACAAGCTGTTCGACCGCCCGCATTACCGGCTGATCCACGCCGAAGCGGATGGCCTGCCGGGTTTGGTGATTGATCGCTACGGCGATGCGGTGACCATCCAGGCCAATACTGCGGGCATGGAAGTCGCGACACCGCTGATCCTGGAAGCACTGCACGCGCTGATCGCGCCCAGCATGGTAATTGCGCGCAATGACAGCGCCGTGCGTGCGCTGGAAGGCCTGCCCGAGGAAACCAAGCTGCTGCACGGCGAAGCCGGCATGATTTCCGTTGAGGAAAACGGGCTTTCCTTCGCGGTTGATCCACTCGGCGGACAGAAAACCGGCTGGTTCTTTGATCAGCGCGAACATCGCGCCCGCGTTGCGCGGTTGGCAAATGGCGCGACCGTTCTGGACGCCTTCTGCCACACAGGCGGTTTTGGCATTTCCGCTGCTGTGGCGGGTGCCACGCATGTTACATTGCTGGACCGCAGCGAGGCAGCGCTTGCACTCGCCCTTGAAGCGGCGCAGCGCAATAACGTTGCTGATCGCGTGGAAACGCAAAAGGCCGAGGCTTTGGAAGCCTTGGAACGCATGGTGGGCGCAGGCAAGCGTTTTGGCGTGGTGATCACAGACCCACCCGCCTTCGCCAAGGCGCGCAAGGATCAACCGGCGGCACTGCGCGCCTATGGCAAGCTTGCACGGCTCGGCGCGACTTTGGTCGAAAAGGGGGGCTTCTTTTTCATTGCATCGTGCAGCCATCACGTCGCACCCGGTGAATTTGCCGATGCCGTCGCCTGGGGCGTGCAACGCGCAGGGCGGGAAGCGCGCATCCTGCATATGGGCGGCGCGGGGCCGGATCATCCGCTGCATCCGATGTTGCCGGAAAGCGCTTACCTCAAAGGCATGTTGCTGCAGTTGCGATGAAGCGGGCAGAGCAGCTTTTGCGGGCCTATCGCGCTTCCTGCTATTTCGCGGGGGCACATGCAGCGCGCATCGGTCAGCGCGCACCGGGTTTGGATGCGCTGCTGCGAAGTTGGCGCGCGCAGGAAGGTATTTTCATCGCCGCCGGCAATCCCTTCAGCCAGCGCATGCCATCCGGCTGGAATGTGCGGCGCCATGCGGCCTTGCGCGAACGCTTGCGCCGCTTGCCCTATGTTGAAGGCAGAGGAGGCGCCAAGCGCTGGTGGGAAGCGCATTGCTTCATTGGCATAAGCGTTTCGCGGGGCAAGCCGCTGGCGCGGTTGTTCCGACAAAACGCGATGGTGGCGCTGCGGCGCGGTAGCGAAGCGCGGCTGATATGGGTTTTTTGAAGTCAGCCGCTGCGTTTTTGCTGGCGGTCTTCATCCTGCGCGCTGCGCTGGGCGCGATGTTCCAGGCACCAGGCGCGGCCGGCCCTGCCTTGGTGGAAGCCTTCGCTTTGGATTGGGCGGGCTTTGGCACGCTGGTTGGCTTGTTCTGGTTGCCAGGACTTTTCCTTGCCTATCCTTTGGGCTTGGTCGCGCGGCGTTTGGGCGACAGGCGCGGCGTGCTGTTGGGGCTTTTGCTGCTGATTTTTGGCGCTGTGGTGTCGGCCAGCGCGGATGAGGTAACGCTCCTGATGGCCGGGCGGTTGCTCATGGGCCTCGGCACGCTGCTGGTGATTTTGCTGCTCACGAAAATGGTGCAGGACCGTTTCATTGGTCGAGACCTTTTCCCCGCTATGGCGGTCTATGTGCTGGGTTGGCCGCTTGGCATTGCCGCGGCGCAGGCCGTCCTGCCCGGCTTTGTGCCTGATCATGGCTGGCAATTTCCCTATCAGGTCGCAGCCTTTGCTGCCGGCATTGCCTTCATTGCGGTCGCATTCGCGCGCGGACCGGATCCGCGCGCCTTGCCGGCAAGCACCAGCACCAGCAGCGCGCTGACGCGGGCCGAGTTTCGCCGCATGTGCCTGGCCGGCGCGTGCTGGGCGCTGGTGAATGGCGCCTATATGGTACTGGTGAGCTTCGCGCCGCCGATGCTGATGGCGCGCGGGCTTGGCCTGGCGGAGGCGAGTTTCTCTGTCTCCCTCATCTCCTGGTCCAATTTGCTGGCCGTGCCGGCGGGCGCCTGGCTTGCGCGCCGCGCGGGGGTTGCGGGCCCGATGACGATCAGCGCGAGCTTGCTTGCCATGCTGGCGGCGCTTGCCTTGCCGATAGTGGATGTGGCCTGGGCGCCCGCTTTGGGGCTGCTGCATGGCTTCTGCTACGCGCTGCCCATCACCGTGTTTTCGGCATTGGCAGCCGAGGCCGTGGCGCCGGAACGCCGCGCGCGGGGCTTGGGCGTTTATTTCGTTTGGTTCTATGCCGGCTGCACCGGCTGCCCGGCCTTTGCCGGCTGGCTGAGGGATGTCACGGGCAGCGCGACAGCGCCGGTTTTCTTTGCGGTCGCGGCGTTGGGTGTGGGGCTTGGGCTTTTTGTTTGGTTCAGGCGGGATTTGGCGCGGGGGTAGCGCTACTTCCTTGCCAACAAAAACAACCGCCGAAACGGCAGCAACACCGCCCCATCCGGCCCGGGCGGATAGGCCGCGCGCATCGCCGCAGCATAGGCTGCCAAAAACCCCTTGCTACCCTCAGCCCCCATCGCATCCAGAAAGGGCCGCAGGCTTGTGCCCATGGCCCAACGCACCACCGGGTCTTCCCCGCGCATCACATGGATGTATTCCGTCACCCACATTTCAAGCTTCGCGACACGCGGGCTCAGCAGCCCGTAATAGGCTTCCGGCGTCAGAATGGCCGGCGCGCTTTTTACGCGCTGCAACACCTCAGCCCAAGGCCCTTCCCGCGCAATCCGGTCCTGAACCGCACGCAAGGGCGCTGCATGCATGGATGGCATTTGCACGGCCAAAACGCCGCCTGGTGCCAGGCATTCCAGCAAGCGCGGAAACAGTGCCTCATGCCCATCCAACCATTGCAGCGCGGCATTGCTGAAAATCACATCCACCGGCGCTTCAGGCTTCCAGGTGCTGATATCCGCCTGCGCTGTCTCAAACCCCGCCGCCGCCGCCTTCACCAGCATGGCCGCACTGCCATCCACGCCCATCACACGCGCACCAGGAAAACGCGCGGCCAGCACCGGCAGTGCATTGCCCGCGCCGCAGCCCAAATCCACCACCAGCTTCGGCGCTTCATGCGGAATCCGCGCAATCAAATCCAGCGCCGGGCGCAGCCTTTCATCCTCAAACTGCAAATAGGTCTTGGCGTCCCAAATATCCTTCGCCGTCACAGAAAACGTTCCCGGATATCCACGCTGCTTTCGCGGCCGAGCTTGTCAAAATGCTCCGTCAGCCACTTCTCTGCCGCATCACGCCCGAATTGGCGCAGCATGCACAAAAACTCCCAATCACCATTGAATTTCGTCGAAAGCTTGAAGGAACGTAGCCGATCCTCATCCTCAATCAAATGAATGAACAAGCGCCGATAGCGCGGCTGTTCCAACCGCCCCGCATCCAGCAAACGCTGCACGAAATCAATGGCGCGCATTTCCGCCATCAAACTACCATTGAAGGTGATTTCATTCAGTCGATTGACAATGTCCGAAGCGCTTGTCGGCATTTCTTCGCGCACTTGCGGGTTCAACTGGATCAGCATGATATCCGGCGGTCCGCCCTGTTCATACAGCGGCCATAACGCGGGATTGCCCAGATAACCGCCATCCCAATAGGATTCGCCTTCAATTTCCACCGCCTTGAAAACCTGCGGCAGGCAGGCGGAAGCCAGCAGCGCATCGGGCGTGATTTCCCGCCGTGTGAAGACGCGCGGCTTGCCGGTACGCACATTGGTCGCAGACACAAACAGCCGCGGCGCCTTGGTTTCTTCGCGCAGCCGCTCAAAATCAATACTCTGGTTCAACGCGTCCCGCAGCGGATTGTAATTGATCGGAAATGGATTGATCTGATACGGCGAAAGCACCCGCGACATCGTATCGAAGGTGCGATAGGCGATGGACCAGGTCAGGTCATGCCCCCACATCGCTTTTTCCCAAGGCAGCGCCTGCAAAGGGCTCATCGCCAGGTTGGCCGCCATGCTGCGCCAGAAACGATCCAGCGCCTTGATCGCGCCAGCGGGGCCGCCTTCGATCAGCCCTTCCACCACCATGGCGCCATTGATCGCGCCCGCGGAAGTGCCAGAAAAACCATCGAAATCTATGCGCTCATCTTCCAGCAGCCGTTCCATGGCACCCCAGGTGAAGGCGCCATGCGTGCCGCCACCCTGCAAGGCTAGACTCAGACGCTTCTTCGCAACCGGCTTGGCAACCGCCGGCGCTGCCAAATCTTCCGGCTGGCTCTGAGGCCCCTTCCCCGCCGAGGTAGTGGCATTCATCACGCAGCCAGCCATCCGCCATCAATGGAAAGCGCCGCACCATTCACCGCACCTGAACCAGGGCCACACAAATAAAGCGCCATGCGCGCAATATCCTCAACCTCAATCCAGCGGCGCGATGGCTGCTTCACCAGCAAATGATCGCGGAGCGCCGCTTCTTCCGAAATGCCGAATTTATCGGCCAAGGGCTTCACCTGCGCCTCAGCCAGCGGCGTTCTTACAAAGCCGGGACAAATCGCATTGCAGGTGATGGGTGTCTCCGCGATTTCCAAAGCAACCACCTTGGTCATGCCGACCACACCATGCTTCGCCGCCACATAAGCAACCTTATAGGGGCTCGCCACCAAGCCATGCGCGGAAGCGATATTGATGATCCGCCCCCAGCCGCGCGCCTTCATCCCCGGCAGCGCCGCACGTATCGCGTGGAAATTGGACGACATATTGATGGCGATGATCGCATCCCATTTTTCTTCCGGGAAATCCTCGACCGGGCTCACGAATTGGATGCCGGCATTATTCACCAAGATATCAACGCCCCCCAGCGCCGCTTCAGCTTCCGCCACCATGGCGCGCACGCCGGCAGGCTTCGATAAATCCGCCGCCGAATAAGGCGCATCACCGCCGCCCATCGCTGCCCCTACCTTGGCGCGCGCCGCCGCAATATCTTCTGCCTTGCCCATCCCATTGAGCATCACCTTGGCGCCGGATTCCGCCAGCAGCAGCGCAATGCCGAGCCCAATGCCCGAGGTTGAACCGGTGACGAGCGCCGAGCGCCCCGTAAGGATGCGTTCCATGGAACACCTGTGTCAGTTTGAATTGACGTCAATTAGCCTGGAATGCCCCTCAAGGGAACCATCTCAGGGCAGGTGCTTCAACAACCCCAAAAGCCTTTTGACCAGGGGGGCAGCCAGCTTCGGCGCATAAAAATCCCCCGCCGCACGCTTCGCGGCCTCCTGCACCGTCGGATACGGCAACACCACCCCCGCCAAGGCCGAAAGCGGCAGCCGACGCCCAATCATCAGCCCCAGCATCCCCGCCATATCCCCAGCCCGAGGCCCCACCACCGAAGCCCCCAAAAGCCGCCCGCGCGGGGAGGCAATCAGCTTGATCAACCCCTCGGCCCGATCCTCCGCAACTAGCCGATCATTCTCGCCCAGCCCGCGCCTGAGCACGCGAACCTCTCCATGCGCCGCCCGCGCCTCAGCCTCGGTCAACCCAATCTGCGCCAATTCCGGATCGGTATAGGTCACCCGCGGCAAGGCCGCGTAATCCAAGCGCACCGGCAGGCGAAACAGCATGGACCTTGCAATAATCCCTGCATGCTGAGACGCCACATGCGTAAAAGCACGCGGCCCAAGCTCAACCGGGTCCGCAATATCCCCCGCCACCCAAATGCGCCGATTACCCTGAGCCCGCAGCGCCAGATTGGTCGCAACCCCGCGCGCCGAACCAACCAAGCCCGCCGCTTCCAGGCCAAGCCCCTCAACCCGCGCCGCACGCCCCACCGCCACCAGCAAATGGCTCGCCTGCACCTGCGTGCCATCAGCCAGCCGCGCCGTCAGGCCGCCAGGCGCCGGCGCAACCTCAGCCAGGCCAACCCCCTCGCGCAGCTCCACACCCTCAGCCAGCAGCGCCGCACGCAGCACCGCCACACACTCCTCATCCTCCCGCGACGCAATCCGCGCCTGCTCCACCACCGTCACCCGCGCCCCAAGCCGGCGATGCGCCAAAGCCATCTCCAACCCGATCGGCCCACCCCCCAACACCAGCAAATGTTCAGGACAGGCCGGCACATCAAAAATCGTCTCATGCGTCAGGAAAGGCAGCTGCCCAAGCCCAGGAACCGCCGGCACCACCGCACGCGACCCAGCAGCAATCACAGCACGGCGAAACACCAAACGCCGCCCACCAACATCCAAACTATCCCGCCCGGTGAAATGCGCGCCCGCACGCAACACCTCCACCCCCATGGCACGAAACCGCTCCTCAGAATCATGCGGGGCAATCGTGCCAATCGCACGCTTCACTTGCGCCTGCACCAAAGCCCAATCAATCACAGGCGGCGGCACCACCACACCATAACGCGGGGCTCGCCTGGCCTCAGCCGCCAAATGCGCGACCGCCAGCAACGCCTTGGAAGGCACACAACCCGTATTGAGGCAATCACCACCCATCTCACCACGCTCAATCAACGTCACCCGAAAGCCGAGCGCAGCCGAAATCGCAGCGACCGAAAGGCCGGCAGCACCGGCGCCGATGATGGCGATATCTGTGTCTCGCACTACAAAAATCCTCGAAAAACGGGGGCGCTGCCCCCGAGCCCCAGCCGGGGTAATAGTATTACCCCGGACCCCGCCAGGACGAAATCAATGCGAACTACGGCGGCGGAACCACACGCCAAATAACGAAAGCGACGCGAGGCCAAGCAACGGAAGCAAAACGCCGGGGGAAAAGATCACACCAAGGTCGGGCACACCACCAGACAAAAAAACCTCGTCAAGGCCCGCACCAATGCCCGCAAAAACTAAGGTGCCGGGGATAATGCCCAAGAAAGTCGCGGCCAGATAAGGGGCGAAAGCCATGCCAAGCAAAGCCGGCGCCAAATTCAACAACCAAAACGGAAACACCGGCACCAGACGCAAACTCAACAAATAAAAGAACCCATCACGCGCCAACCCCGCCCGCAAAGGACCAAGCAACCCCTCCGCACGCCCCGCCACCAAAGGCGCAAAAGCCGATCGCGCCAATAGGAACAGCACCGCCGCCCCAATCGTCGCCCCCAGCACCGCCAAACCTGCTCCGATAAAGGCGCCAAACAATAACCCACCCGACAAGGTCATCACCGCGCCGCCAGGCAGGGAAAACGCCACCACACCGATATAGGCCGCAACATACATCAAGGCCGCCAGCACCGGACGCGCCGTCACCAACGCCGCCAAAGCCTCACGCTGCGCTGCCAGCGCCTCCAAACTCAAATGCCGATGCAAACCCAATGCCCAAACCAGGCCCAGCACCATGACCACCGCCAAAGGCGCCACAAACCGGCGCCATGCTGCACCTGGCTTCAATGGCGTTCGTAGATCAATCGCGCGCGGATCGTGCCGGGCAATTCGCGAAGCTCAGCCAGAATCTCCTCCGCCTCCTTCCGCGCCTCGGCACTGTCAATCACCAGATAGCCGATATCGCCCGCCGTCTGCAGAAACTGCGCCGAGATATTCAACCCGCGCCGCCCGAAAATCTCATTGATGCGCGAAAGCATCCCAGGCGTATCCCGATGCGCATGAGTCCAACGCGCACCCGATGGCCGGGCCGGCAATTGCACCTGCGGGAAATTCACCGCACCAAACGTCGCCGCCGTGTCGGAGAAATCAATCAACTTGCGCACCACTTCCTGGCCAATGCGCGATTGCGCTTCGCCAGTGCTGCCGCCGATATGAGGTGTCAAAATCGCATTCGGCAGGCCCTGCAAGGGGGAGACAAAGGCTTCGCCATTACGTGATGGCTCCACGGGGAAAACATCCACCGCGGCGCCCAACACATGGCCATCCTTCATCGCACGCGCGAGTGCTTCCAGATCCACCACCGTACCGCGCGCATTATTCACGAAAACGGCGCCTGGCTTCATGGCACGAATCGCGGCTTCCCCGATCATGCCCATGGTCTCGGCAGTTTCAGGCACATGCACCGTCACGGCATCAGCTTCGGCAAGCAGCGCATGCAGGCTTGGCATGGGCTGCGCATTGCCATGGGGCAGCTTGGTCGTGTGATCAAAATAGATCACGCGCATGCCTAAGGCTTCCGCCAGCACCGAAAGCTGCGCGCCGATATTGCCATAGCCGATGATGCCGAGCGTCTTGCCACGGACTTCCCAGCTATTGGCCGCCGATTTGTCCCATTCCCCACGATGCGCGGCATTGGATTTCGGGAAGATGCCGCGCATCATCATAATGATTTCGCCAAGCGTCAGTTCCGCAACCGACCGCGTATTAGAAAATGGTGCATTGAATACGGGAATG
This sequence comes from uncultured Rhodospirillales bacterium, assembly GCA_903927465.1. Lineage (GTDB taxonomy): Bacteria > Pseudomonadota > Alphaproteobacteria > Acetobacterales > Acetobacteraceae > Neoroseomonas. The sequence continues at coordinate 31,812 of CAIYMY010000143.1, forward strand.
CCGAGCGACCCCGCCGCTTCCAAGGCCACCTGGTTGGTACCGATGCAAAAGCAGCCAATCGTGATCAGCCGATCCGCCGCCGCCAGCACTTCCTCGGTCACCTGGGTGCGGGACCGGATGCCCAGCACATGCACGCCCTTCAGCGCGCGTGCCAGCACAGCGCCATCCAGCGCCTTGGTTTCGCGTTTCACGGAACGATAGCCAGCATCGGCCAGCAGCTCGACAGCGCTATCGGAGATACCCTCAAGCAACAGGATCTTGATCTTGTCCTTGGGGAGGGAGAGGCGGGTAGGGCTCATGCGGGCCGGTTCCTGCGCCTCATTCGGCCCGTTTTCAAGGGTAAATCCGCCCCGCGCCGCTTTGCCCTTGCCGTAGTAGCATCTTGCGACGCATTGTGGCGCTGCAACATGAGCCTTTTGCCTGGGATAGAAGATGGATTTTGCCGCCCTTTCCGAATGGGTCAATCTGGCCATACGCTGGCTGCACCTGATCACGGGCATCGCCTGGATCGGGGCGTCCTTCTATTTTATTGCGCTCGATAATCAGCTTGACCCGCCGGCGGACAAGAACCCGCTCGTACGAGGCGAGCAATGGGCGATCCATGGCGGCGGTTTCTATTACAAGCGCAAATACATCCTGGCACCAGAAAAGCTCCCGGAAAAGCTCCATTGGTTCAAATGGGAAGCCTATTGGACTTGGATCAGCGGCTTTGCGCTTTTCGTGCTGATCTATTGGGGCCAGGCTTCCAGCTACCTGATTGACCCGTCCGTGATGCCGCTCACACCCTGGCAGGCCATTGGCATCAGCGCCGCCATGCTGGTGGGCGGCTGGGTCGCCTATGATTTGGTATGCCGATCCAAGCTCGGCGAAAATGAGGCGCTTTTGGGCGTGATCGGCGCCGTGGCTTTGGCGGTGGTGGCTTATGTCTCCTGCCAGATTTTCTCGGGCCGAGGCGCGTTTTTGCAGGTGGGCGCCATGACAGGCACCATCATGGTCGCCAATGTCGCCATGGTGATCATCCCGGGCCAGCGCAAAATGGTCGCGGCGATGAGCGCCGGCGCCACGCCTGACCCGAAATATGGCCGCTGGGGCAAGCAAAGGAGTGTGCATAACACCTACCTGACGCTGCCCGTGATCTTCATCATGATCTCGCCCCATTACCCCATGACCTGGCAGCACCCGCTGAATTGGCTTATCCTGCTGGTGATTGGCCTGGCCGGCGCTTTGGTGCGGCAATTCTTCGTGCTGCGCCAAAAGGGACAAAACGCGCTTTGGCTGCCCGCCGGCGCGGTGGCCGCCATGGTCGCGGCCTTCTTCATCGTGCAATCCGGCAAGCAGGATTACGCCAGCGCCGAGGTACCGCCCTTCACCGAGGTTCAGGCCATTGTCGCCGCGCGCTGCGCCAACTGCCACGCCGCGAAGCCGAGCTTTGAGGGCATTGCTGTGGCGCCCAAGGGCGTGATCATGGAAACCCCAGCGCAAATCCGCCGCTGGGCGGCTTCCATGCGCCAGCAAGTGCAGACCGAAGCCATGCCCCCCGGCAATATGACCGAAATCACCGCCGAGGAACGCGCCAAGCTGATCGCCTGGGTCGCCGCCGGCGCGCCCGTGGATTGAAGGAAAACACCATGGCCCGCAGCGGACCCGGTTCCCTTTCAACGCATGTGCTGAACACGGCTGACGGCATCCCGGCCGAGGGCATGGCGGTGGAGCTTTGGCGCATAGACCCGACGCCGGTGCTTGTGGTGTCGCGGCGCACCAATGCCGATGGCCGCACCGATGGCCCGATGATGGCTCAGGCAGATTTCACCCCTGGGCGTTATGAATTGCGCTTCGCGGTCGCCGAATATTTCCGCGCCCGCGGCCAGGGGGCGGAGGTGCCCTACTTGGATGTGGTGACCCTTGCGGTTGGGCTGATGGCGGATCAGGGCCATTACCATGTGCCGCTGCTCTGCTCGCCCTGGAGTTACGCGACCTATCGGGGGTCTTGAGAAAGCTTGGCCCTGTCATGGCAGATTCATTTGACGAACCATTTCGCGCAAGGCAGGTGAAGCCATGCTTAGACGCGCCATTCTTGCAAGCCTTTTAGCCTCGCCGAGTTTAGCCCAGACGCCAGAGCGCTCCCTTCGCCTTATCATCGCTTTCCCGCCCGGCGGCAGCACCGATATCCTGGGACGTTTGATCGCGCCCCGCATGGGCGAAGTGCTGGGCAGCCTGGTCACGCCGGAAAACCGCAGCGGCGCTTCGGGCGCGGTTGGCGCGGGGTTTGTCGCGCAGGCCGTACCGGATGGAGCCGCGATCCTGCTCGATTCCGGGGGGCAATCGGTCAATCCCTTCCTGATGCGCGGACTTGGCTTCGATTATGTGCGGGACCTCACGCCCGTCACGCTGCTCGCCACCTTGCCGCTCATTCTGATCACAGGCGCCGAATATGGCGTGGCTGATTTGCCGGCGCTGCTCGCAAGGCTCCGTGCTGCCCCCGATCAGGCGCGTTATGGCAGTGTCGGCGTTGGTTCCCGCACCCATCTGGCTTCAGCAAGCCTGTTGCGGCGGGCCGGGCTTAAAGGAGAGCATATCCCCTATCGCGGTGGGGCGGATCAGATGGCGGGGTTGCTGCGTGGTGATGTTCCCTTCGGCTTTACCTCATTGGCGCTGGCCGCGCCTTTGATCCGAGAGGGTCGGGCGCGTGCCATTGGCCTTTCCGCGCCCGCTCGCAGCGCGGCCTTCGCAGCGCTGCCGACCATCAGTGAACAGGGTTTTGCCGGATTTCAGATGGGCGATTGGCTTGGCCTTTTGGCGCCCGCCGCCACCCCGGCCCTTGTCATTGCGCGCCTGGCGGCTGCCGCCAAGGATTCGGTGGAACAGCCAGCCTTGGCGCCCCGGCTGGAAGCGCTTGGCCTGACGCCAGCCGCGGACGGCCCCGAAGCCTTCGCCCGCTTCCTAGCCGCCGAGCGGGCCGAAATGCGGGAATTGATCGCGGCTGAGGGGATCAGGCTGGACTGAAACGCGCCTCTGGGCGAATAAACCCAGCCAAGCGCCGCCTTTGCGCTTGCAAACCGCGCCCGAACATCGCAGATAGCGCGCACTATAGACTAAACCCTGAACCCTTATGGCGGGCGGCGTCCGGCGAAAGCCGGGGCGGGCGTCCGGCTTTTGCTTATGGAGGCCCACCGTGGCGCGTATCCCGCTAGACCGCATCCGCAATATCGGCATCACCGCGCATATCGACGCGGGCAAGACCACCACGACGGAACGCATCCTGTATTACACCGGCAAGTCCCACAAGATCGGTGAAGTGCATGAAGGTAATACCACGACCGATTACATGGACCAGGAACGCGAGCGGGGCATTACCATCACCTCCGCCGCCGTGACCGCCGTGTGGAATGACCACCGCATCAACATCATTGATACGCCCGGCCATATCGACTTCAACATTGAAGTGAACCGGTCCTTGCGCGTGCTGGATGGCGCGATCTTCATCATTGAAGGTGTCGCCGGCGTGCAGCCGCAGTCAGAGACCAATTGGCGCCTGGCTGACCGCTACAACGTGCCGCGCATCATTTTCATCAACAAGCTTGACCGCACCGGTGCCGATTTCTATCGCGCCGCCGATACGCTGACAGAAAAGCTCGGCATCAATTGGGTTGCGCTGCAATTGCCGATCGGCATTGAAGACACCTTCCAGGGCATTGTTGACCTGGTCGAAATGAAGGCGATGATCTGGGAAGGCGACGAACTCGGCGCCAAATATCATGAAGCGCCGATCCCTGCCGATTTGGCCGATAAGGCTGCCGAATATCGCCAAAAGCTGCTTGATTCCGTTGTCGGCATTGATGAAGCGGCCATGGAAGAATATTTCGACAAGGGCGATGTTAGCGTCGAAACCCTGAAGCGCTGCATCAAGCGCGGCACCATTTCGGGCGAATTCCGCCCGGTGCTGTGTGGCACTGCCTTCAAGAACAAGGGCGTGCAGCCTTTGCTGGACGCGGTGATTGAATATCTGCCATCCCCGATTGATCGTGAAGGTATCAGGGTTGCACCGGAAGAAGGCCAGGATGAAACGGTTGAACGCCGCGTGATCCCCGCCAATGAAAACGAGCCTTTCGCTGGCCTCGCCTTCAAGATCATCAATGACAAATACGGCAACCTGACCTTCGTGCGCGTCTATCGCGGCGTGCTGCGTTCGGGTGACCAGCTGTTGAACACCACCAAGGGCCATAAGGAACGCGTTGGTCGCATGTTCCAGATGCATGCCGACAAGCGGGAAGAAATCAAGGAAGTCTTTGCGGGTGATATCGCGGCTTTCGTGGGCCTGAAGGATACCGGCACGGGTGATACGCTGGCCTCGCCGGACGATGCGGTGATCCTGGAACGCATGGCCTTCCCGGTTCCGGTCATCGACATCTCGGTCGAGCCCAAGACCAAGGAAGGGGTTGAGAAGATGACCCTTGGCTTGCAGAAGCTGGCCGGGGAAGACCCTTCACTACGCCTGCGCACCGATCAGGAAACCGGCCAGACCATCCTGTCCGGTATGGGCGAATTGCACCTGGAAATCATCATTGACCGCCTGAGGCGCGAATATGGTGTGGATGCGCATATCGGCGCGCCGCAGGTGGCGTATCGCGAAACCATCTCCAAGGCGCATACCGAAACCTATACCCATAAGAAGCAGTCGGGCGGTTCGGGCCAATACGCTGAAGTGAAGATCATCTTCGAACCGAAGGAACGGAACGAGGGTATCGAATTCGTCAACGGCGTTGTTGGTGGTTCCGTGCCGCGCGAATACATCCCGGCCGTTGAAAAGGGCATCAAGGTGCAGGCCGATACCGGCGTGCTGGCCGGCTTCCCGACGGTGGACTTCAAATACAGCCTGGTGGATGGCAAGTATCATGATGTCGATTCCAGCGCGCTGGCGTTTGAAATCGCCGCCAAGGCTTGCTTCCGCGAAGGCATGAAGAAGGCCGGCCCGGTAATTCTGGAGCCGATCATGGATGTGGAAGTGACCACGCCATCTGATCACGTGGGCGATGTGGTGGGCGATTTGAACCGCCGCCGCGGCGTGATCCAAAGCCAGGACATGGCGGGCACGAGCGTGATTGTGCGCGCGCATGTGCCGCTGAAGGAAATGTTCGGCTATATTTCCAACCTGCGCGGCATGACGAAGGGGCGCGCTTCCTTCTCCATGCAGTTCCACCACTACGATCCCGTGCCGCGCAATATCGCGGATGAGATCATGGCGAAGTCGGCATAGGGTTGGCTTAGCCTTGGGTCAGAAAAACGGCGCGTGGGTCTTCCCGCGCCGTTTTTGTTTTGATGGCAGGCGTTTGGCGCGCCTGCATCATAATCGGCAGCGTCATTATGCTGCCTCATAAATGAGTACCTTTGATCCGCCGCCCTATATCGAAAAACTGAGCGCAGCCATCAATGATGGCGCGAAATCGGCGCAGCTTGGTGCCTTTGCCTTTGTGCTGCTTGGTCTTTTTCTACTCGCGATATCCTTTTCGGCATCTGACGAAGACCTGTTGATCGGGAAATCAATCAGCATTGCGCAATTGGGGGGCGCTGCCGTACCGGTTGCGCTTTCCTTCGGCTTCATGCCAGCCATCTTCCTGGCTTTGCATCTTTATGCGCTGATCAGTTTTGATCTATTGATGCAAAATCTGCGTTACTTCAATGCGGATTTACATGCCATGGTGCCGCTGAAGCAGGACCGGGAACGCTGCCTGCAATTGCTGGCGAATACGGAATTCATCCAAGCGCAGCTTCAGCCAGAAGCCAGCATCGTATTCCGCCTGACCTATAAATTCATTCTTGCCGTATTCCCCGTCAGCGTGCTGCTGTTGGTGCAGCTTGGATCACTCCGCCTGCAGGATCCGGTGGTCAATCTGGTGCATCACGTCGCGATTGCGCTCGATCTACTAATTCTCATCTGGTTTTTCTGGCATCAAAAGCCAACAGGAGATTCCCTGCTGCGGTGGCTTTTCAAGCGGCTTCGGTTTGTTTTGCCTATAGCAATATTGGGTTTTAATTTAGCCTGGTGCCAGGTGCCAGGGTCTGAAGCAACCACAGTTGGCCCCGGAAAAGAGGCACAATCACTCACTCATGCCTTGCAACAGCCGGTCGATCTTTTGTTGTGCCCCCATGTGAAACTCGGCTGCCGTTTTCTTTCGGTACCGGGTCGGACCTTGGTAGGTAAGGTATGGGACGGGGGGGCGCTTGTGGAATTGCGCACAGGTGCCGCGCTGGATGACAGGCGCAGGGCGTCCTTGGAGCCGCTGGTGCTGCGGAACAGACGGCTGCGATTTGCCGATTTATCGCGAAGCCAACTCTTTATGGCTGACCTGACCGAGGCGGAATTGCAGGGTGCATCGCTTGATGGTGCACAATTGCAAGGCGCCTTGCTGGAGAGGGCAGCGATGCAGGGAGCAACGCTTCGCCATGCGCGATTGCAGGACGCGTCGCTTAGCCACACAAACCTAAAGAACACGCTTCTTGAACGAGCTGATATGCGCGGCGCAACGCTTACTGGAGCCCATTTACAAGGAGCTTCACTTGAAAGGGCTCAGCTTCAGGGCGCGCGACTTGACGGAGCGCAGATGCAAGGTGCCCGGTTTCGGTGGGCGCAGATGCAGGGGGCCAAGCTTGATGAGGCAGAGTTACAGGGCGCAGTTCTTGATGGCGCACAGATGCAGGGGGCGACCTTTCTGGTCACGCAGCTGCAGGGCGCATCGCTTTGGCAAACGCAGTTGCAGGGTGCGCGATTTGATTGGGCGCAGATGAAAGGTGCGCGGCTTGATGAGGCTCAACTGCAAGGTGCGTTGATTGCAGATGTCGAAATCTGGCGTATGCAGGCGCCGAACGCCGAGTTGACCGATTTGCAGATCGGCGATTTGAACAACACGGCTACGCCCCCCTGTCCGGATGTTCGACTTGACGGGACCTGCACCAACAACCGAACTTGGCAGAGCTTGGTTGAAGAATGGGTCAGGGATATCCCGGCGGGAGAGCACCAAGCGCGGGTGCGGAGAAGACTCGCTGTTTTCACCGCGCCCAATGAGCCCGAGGATTCTGAAGCTACCCTACTAAGCTGGAGCAATCACCCCGCCCCGGAACCCGCGGCTGTAGCCCGCCGGCTTGGTGATCTGGCATGCTCTGCCGCCCATGCGCCACATGTCGCCCGGAGCATTTTGGGGCAGATTATCAATGAGGCGCCTCGTAATCTTGGGGAACATCGCCATCGCCTCGCCGCCCGCATTCTCAGGGAGGATTGCCCCGGCGCGCGCGGCCTCGACGCGGACGAACGCGCTATCCTGGCCGCCATCACCGCCGGGCGCCGCTAACCCCTACCCCGCCGCCGCCAATACTTCTGCCGCAGCGCGCAACAACACCCCATCACGGCGCCAGAGCGCTTCCAGTACGCGGAAGTGATCCGCTTCCGGCACTGGAATCAGCGCACCGGGTGCTTGCGCTTCCGCGCGGTGGCGATGGAACACACGGCTTTGCCGGCGCAATTCCGGCAATTCCCGCGCGCCATAGGCAATGGCGATAGGCTTTTGCACGACAGGCCGGCGGATCGGCGAATGCGCCGCGATTTCGGCGGGCGTCAAATGCAGCTTGTCGTTCAAATTGGTCTCCGCAATCGGCGCCAATTCATAAATGCCGGACATGGCAAGCGCGCCCACCACCAAGGGATGCTCTGCCGCCAGCGCCGCCAAATGCCCGCCCGCGGACCAGCCGGAAGCAACCACCTTGCCCGCCACACCATGCGCCGCACCATGCGCGCCAAGCCAATCCAGCGCGGCGTGGATTTCAGCGACAATGCGGGTCATGGATGCTTCCGGCGCCAGCGTATAGCCGCAAATCCCAACCGACCATCCGGCGGCCAAGGCGCCTTCGGCCATGATGGCGAAATCTTCCCGCCGATTGCGCTGCCAATAGCCGCCATGGATGAACACCAGGCAGGGCGCATCGGCACGCGCGGCGGGGTAGAGATCCCATTGTTCCCGCGCACCACTGCCAAAAGGCAGATCAAGATGCCCGGCATGCTTTGCACGAAACGCCTCAGACAGCGCATTGCGATTGGCGACCTGCGCTGCGCTATCGGCCACGCCCGCCAGATTGTCATAAGCCGCATCGCGCGCGGCCTGGGTCCAGGCGGCCCAGCCTTCGGGCGAGGTGTAGGGGCTTGTCATGGCTTGATCACTCCAATGGGCGCACCGGCCATGAAGGCATTGGTCGCTGCTACTGCCACTTCGTAATAGGTGCGGTAATTCTGTTCCGTCACGTATCCCAGATGCGGCGTCAGCACGGTATTCGGTGCGCTCAGGATCGGGTGATCCACGGGCATGGGCTCGATATCAAACACATCCAAGCCAGCGCCGGCGATGCGCCCTTCCTTCAGCGCCGCAATCAGCGCGGCTTGTTCAATCAGCGGGCCGCGGCTGGTGTTCACGATGAAGGCGCTTGGCTTCATCAAGGCCAGATCAGGCGCGGTGATGGTGTTGCGCGACCGATCGGACAGAATCAAATGCAGCGTCACCACATCGGCTTCGCGCAGCAAAGTCGCCTTATCCACGCGGGTTGCACCAATCTCAGCGGCGCGTTCATCGGTCAGGTTGGTGGACCAGGCCAGCACCTTCATGCCGAAGGCCTGGCCGATTTTGGCAACGCGCCCGCCAAGCTTGCCAAGGCCAATCACGCCAAGCGTTTTGCCTTCCAGCCCCAGGCCGATATGCGTCTGCCAGCGCCCGGCGCGGAGCGCTTCCTGCTGGCGCGGAATATCGCGCACCAGGGAAAGGATCAGCCCCCAGGTCAGGTCCGCCGTTGGATCGCCTGATGTGCCCGTGCCGCAAAACACCACGCCTCTTTCAGCGCAAGCGGCGGCATCAATGGAACGATTGCGCCCGCCCGTTGTGATGATCAGCCGCAGATTGGGCAAAGCTTCGATCAAAGCACGCGGAAAGGGCGTTCTTTCGCGCATCGCCAAAATCGCATCGAAGGGCTTCAACCGTTCCACCAACGCTGCGTGATCGGTGATGGTATCGCGAAAGACGGTGATCTCAACACCCTTGGGCAGCTTGTCCCAGGGGCCGAGGGAAAGCGCCACGCCTTGGTAATCATCCAGAATGGCGAAACGCTTGAGGGGGGCAACAGACATAAGGTGTTCCTTGAAATTACGAAACGTTCAGGGTGATGCGCTGCAGCGCGGCGCGCAGATTTTCCGGCAAGGGTGTAGGCGTTTTCTGCGTGGCGCGATCCACATAGACATGCACCAGATAGCCCTCGGCACTCGCCTCATCCTCATCATTGCGGAAGATGCCGACTTCATAGCGCACCGAAGTATTGCCTGCGCGCCCGCAGCGCACACCGCAAGTGATATCATCCGGGAAGGCGATGGGCGCGAAATAGCGGCATTGCGTTTCCACCACCAGGCCAATCACCGGCGCGGTCGGGATATGCAAAAACCCTGAGGAAGTCAGGAAACGCGCCACCGTACTATCTATCCAGGAATAATAGATGACGTTGTTGATATGGCCATAGACGTCGTTGTCCATCCAGCGTGTCGCGATGGGCACGAACATGGCGTAATCGGCGCGCCGGGCGCGTGGCTTGCTCATGCGCTGCCCTTAACGACCCAAGGCGCGCGTCACAATGGCGTGGTCCACGCAATCGGCGAAGCTTGGCTCACGCGCGATCACGCCAGCGCTTTTCATGGCGCCCCGCAACTGCGTGAAGGCGGCTTCCGGGAAATGCGGTGTTTCCGGCCAAAGCCGCGCCGCCTGATAGCGCGCCAGGCCATGCGTCAGTTCGGCCAAGGTCACATCGGGGAAAAGCGGTGCGACACTTGCCGCGATCTCTGCCGCCGGTGCCGCGTAAACATACGCCAGCGCATCGGCCAAGGCGCGCGTCATGGCTTCGAATTCCGCACTGAAGCGCTGGATATTCGCCTCTGTTGCATAAAGCGCCGTGTAAGCGCTCGGCCCCCGATCAGACGCGCGATGCCACACCGCGCCGCCCTTGGCTTCCAGCCGTGTCGCGAAGGGTTCGAACATTTGCGCGACATCCAAACGGCCCTCGGCCACCGCATCCGCGTTTTCCGGCATGGTCTTGTCGGTCACGCGCGCCATGGCGTCAGGGTCCACACCCCCCTGGCGCAGATCATCCTGCAAGCACCACCAGGGCGTCGGCACTTCCTTCACGCTGCCAAAGCGGAGCTTGGGCAAATCCTGCAAGCTGAAGCCAGGGTTCGGCCCGTGCCCGAGCAGCATGAAGGGATCGCGCATCACCACCGCGCAGAAGGACCGCAAGGGGCAGGCGGGGTCTGCCGCGCGCATCATGATCACGCGCATGGGGCCAGACCAGGCGACATCGGCCTGGTCTGCCAACAATGCCTCTGCCGCGCGGTTGGGGTCCCCCGCTGTGGCGCGCGTTACCGCGACCCCATGCTTGGCATAAAAGCCGCGCAGTTCGGCGACATAAAACGGTGCGTAAAAAACGGCGCGGAAGGGTTCGGCAAGGCGGATGGGCTTCATGATGATTGCTCCTTGAGTGATCCCATTCTGCCCGAGCTTGGCGTCCCGGTCAGCCCCGTCCAACCTCACCCCGAGTCGCGCTTTGAGGCATTTCTGAACTTCGTGCGCTAAGGCCCTGCTAGATCAGCAGGAAGCACGCAACCCCTTCGCCCGCCAATAAGAAGCCGCTATATATTGTGGGTGCCGCCGGGCGCAGCCACAACAGGCTGTGGATAACTCGGAGGCGTATTAAGACCTGCCCCCTAGGAGTTTCATGACCAGCGCCGCGCCAAGGCCAGATAACGCCACCCGCATTGAACCCTTTCGCTTGCGCGGGGCGAATTTCAATCTGCTTGTGCTGCGCCTGCTGGATCATCGCCCGGAAGTGGTGGTGCCGGCGATTGGCGACCAATTCCGCCGCGCGCCTGGCTTTCTGCGCTTTGCGCCGATTGTGCTTGGGCTCAGTGACATTCAGGTCCCGCCAGCCGAAGTGGATTTCCCAGGTCTGATCCAGGGCCTGCGGGAGCTTGAGATCATGCCCATCGGCACCACCGGCGGCACGGCAGAAATGCGCAATGTGGCGATATCCTACGGCCTGCCCCCGGTGCGCAGCGTCGGCGGCAAGGAAGCTGATGAGGACATCACCGCGCCCTCCCCGCAGGCTGGCGATGCCACGCAAGCGGCACCTCCGCCGCCGCCGCCCATCACCAAGCCCGCCGCGGCGCGCAGCACCATGGTGGTGGAACAGCCGGTGCGCGCCGGTCAGCGTATCTGGGCTGAAGGGGCTGATCTGATCATCACCTCCACCGTCAATGCGGGGGCCGAGGTGATTGCGGATGGCAATATCCATGTCTATGGCGCGCTGCGAGGCCGCGCCATTGCGGGTGGCGCCAGCAATATGGAAGCGCGGGTTTTCGCGCTGAATTTCGACCCGGAATTGGTTTCCATCGCCGGCTTCTACGCCGTGCGGGAAGGCTTTCCGGCAGCACAAATTGGCAAGGCGATGCAGGTGCGGCTGGTGGGTGAGCGCATGCGCTTCGACCCCATCACCTGATCGCTGTGCATTAAAGTCTTAGGGAGGCGTGGATATGGCTCAGGTTATCGTGGTGACATCGGGCAAGGGCGGCGTCGGCAAGACGACATCAAGCGCCGCCTTCGCAACCGGCCTTGCCCAGCGCGGCAAGAAGACGGTGGTGATTGATTTCGATGTGGGCTTGCGCAACCTCGACCTTATTATGGGTGTCGAAAGGCGCGTGGTGTTTGACATCATCAATGTCATTCAAGGCGAAGCGCGGCTGAGCCAAGCGCTGATCCGCGACAAGCGGGTTGAATCCCTTTCCATCCTCCCGGCCTCCCAGACCAAGGATAAGGATACGCTGACGAAGGAAGGCGTCGCCAAGATCATTGATGAATTGTCGAAGGAATTCGATTACATCCTGTGCGATAGTCCCGCCGGCATCGAAAAGGGCGCCTTGCTTGCGCTGTATTTTGCCGATCAGGCGATTGTGGTGACGAACCCGGAAGTCTCCTCCGTACGCGATTCGGATCGCATTCTTGGTGTGCTGCAATCCAAATCCAAGCGCGCGGAAGAAAAGCGCGAACCGGTGAAGGAACACCTGCTGGTGACACGTTTTGACCCGAACCGCGTGGAAAAGGGTGAAATGCTGAAGCTGGATGATATTTGCGAAATCCTTGCCATTCCGCTGCTTGGTGTGATCCCTGAAAGCGAAAGCGTGCTGCGCGCTTCCAATACCGGCACGCCGGTGATCATGGATAATGAAAGCAACGCCGGCAAGGCCTATACGGATGCGGTTTCCCGCTTCCTGGGTGAAGATGTGCCGCATCGCTTCCTGGAAGCTGAGCGCAAGGGCCTGTTCCGGCGCCTATTTGGTGGGAGGGCCGCGTAATGTCTTGGCTCGATTTCTTCCGTGGCCAGCGCAAGGATGATAGCGCCGTTGCCGCCAAGGAAAGGCTTCAGATTGTGCTGGCGCATGAGCGCATTGGCCGCAATCGGGAAGATTTCCTGCCGAAGCTCCAGCAGGAACTGGTGGCCGTCGTCGCACGCTATGTCGCGATTGATCCCAGCAAGGTGAATGTGCATCTCGATCGCGGCGGGGATATGTCCACGCTTGAGATCGAGATTGAACTGCCCGCACCTTCAGCGATGCGGATCGCAACGGCGCGCTAACACCGCGCTAAAAAGGGTGCTGCTCGGAGTATTTTCAAGCCAAGTGGAAACACTTGGCGGCTCGGAAAATACGACCAAAAATATCTTCATACGTGTCCAGTGAACGAATGTTCACGGGATACACACTAAAGTTGAATTTGAGCGACTGATTCACCGCTTCGGTGATTCCACCTACGCGGATCAGGCGCTAGCGCCCTTCCTGCCGCCAAGCCAGCCCCACAGTGCCGAGCAAAAGCAACAGTGCCAACCAAGGCGGCAGCAGCGGCAAGGCGGAAACACTGATCACGCTGTGATCCGCATTGCGGCGTAGCCCAATCCAGCCCGCGCCTGCAAAATCCCGCCCCACCGGCACCATGCGCAATTCGGGCAGTGCCGGCGCCGCTTCCTGCCCTAGCCAGCGTATGGCGCCTCGGCCTTGCACCAGCGGGCGCAGCTTTTCGCCATCCGCGCGCAGATCAGCGATTTCCAGCGGATTGGCCACCGCCGCGGCAGCAAAAGCCACGCGATTGCCATCCCCCACCTGCCACACGCCGGGCATGCGCGCCGCAACATCTGCAACCGCGCGCCCGCCGCCCGCTTCTTCCAGCCGCGCCGTGCTGCGCGTGCCATCGGGCGCAATGATGGTCACTTCAGGCGCTGGGGCAGATTGCAGGCTGCGGCGTGCAATCGCCATCCGCCCCGCTTCAATCCGCGCCGCCAAATCTTCTTCTTCCAAAGTGGTTTCGCGCATCAGCCAATGGGCGATGCGGCGCAGCAATTCTTCCTGCGGGCCGCCACCATCATGCCCGCGCCCCCATAGCCAGATGTGATCTGACATCAGCAGCGCGACACGTCCTTCACCGACACGATCCAGCACCAATAAGGGCGACCCTTCTGGGCTTTCCATCACTGCCACGCCACCGCGCGCCTCACCCCGCAGCCAGCGATACCAGCGGCCCCAGCTTGCCTCCGTCGCCGCGCTATTCGCGCCTGACAGCGCCTCGGTCACCGGATGGCGCGCGCCAAGCGCGCTGATGCGTGGGCGAAACGGCGCTTCCTCCACCCCCGCCCCGCGCCCAATGGGCCGCGCCGGCAGAACCTGCGACAAAGGCGTGAAGGCCAGCGATGTGGGCCCTGCAAATTCCGGCCCGACACTCATCAACAACGCCCCACCCGCGCGCACATGATCCGCAATGTTGCGCATATAGGCAGGCGGCAGCAGGCCGCGATTGGTGAAGCGGTCAAACACAATCAAATCGAATTCACGCAGCTTCACCTGAAACAACTCACGCACCGGAAAGGCGATCAGCGCCAATTCATTGAGCGGCGTCAGATCATCCTTCTCCGGCGGGCGCAGAATGGTGAAATGCACCAGATCCACATTGGGATCAGCCTTCAATAGCCGCCGCCAGGCGCGTTCCCCGGCATGAGGCTCACCGGAAACCAACAGCACGCGGAGCCGATCCCGCACGCCATTCACCGTGACCACCTGGCGGTTATTGAGCGGGCTCACCTCTCCAGCGCGGGGCTCTGCCTCCAACTCAATCACCATGGGCCCGCCACGCGCGACGGGGACGGAAATCGCGTGTTCGCGCCCGATGGGGATTTCCTCACGCCGCGCAGCACCGCCATCGCGGCGGATAATCAGCCCGGCATTACCGCCAGCCGGCGCGCCCAAATCCTCGATCACCACGCGCAATTCCACCTGCTGGCCGACAATGCCAAAGCCAGGGGCCGAGACCAGACGCAGTCGCCGATCAACCTCCCCAGGGCGGCCAGGCAGCAGCACGTGAAAGGGCGCATCAAAAGGCAGCAGCGCCGGCGCGTCATGCACCTGGCCATCGGTCAGCGCGATCACGCCCGCCAACCGCGCCCGCGGCACATCCGCCAAGGCTGCCCCGAGCGCGGAAAACAGCGCCGTGCCGCGCTGGCCGGCTTCCGGCACCTCCACCACCCGCACATCAAGCGCGGGCAAACGTGCGGCCCGCGCTTCCAAGGCCGCGCGCGCGGCGGCAATGCGCTCAGCCCGATCAGCAATCTGCGTGCTGTCACTACGGTCAACGGCCAGGATGGCTATATCGGGGCGGGTTTCGCGTTCTTCGCGGAGCAAACGCGGATTACAAAGGGCGCCCAACAGGATCACCGCCGCCAGCGCCCGCCACCAAATGCCGCGGGCACGCTGATAAAAGCCATAGGCAAGAAATATCAGGGCAAGGGACGCGAAAAATAAAATCAGCCACAGGGGCAGGCGCGGCAGAAAATCCAAATAGGCAAGGTTCTGAATCATGGAATATCGGGGGCTCTGCCCCCGAACCCCTGCCGGGGTAATAGTATTACCCCGGACCCCGCCATTACAAACACCGCACTAAGCAGCAGTGCTGCCGACCAAGCGCCAGGTGGGGTCAGCATTGGCCAGGTCACGCTGGAAGGTCCAGACATCGGTCAATTCCGTCACCGCCTCGGCACCGGAAACAATGGAACCATCATGCGCCTGCACCAGATTGATCTGATCCGTCACCAAGCGCACAGTGATTTCGGCGACACTGCCGCGCAATTCGGCGGCTTCAATCCCGCTTTCCTCAACGCTTCGGAGTTCAGTGCGCTGGGATTCACCGGCAGCCTCACGCGCAGAAATCGCCTGGTCAAAGCCGGCATAAGCCTCCTCAGACAATAAAGGCTTCAGGGCGGCGCGATCACCACGGGCGAAAGCTTCCACAATCATGCCAAAGGCTGTCTCCGCCCCGTCCAGAAAACGGTTCGGATCAAAACTGCGGTCGCGCTTCTGAACCTGCATCAACGCCTCACCCACTGGGCTGCGCGGATCAGGAATGACCCGCCGAGACCCGCCCTGGGCCGGCTTGGCGCCAATCTCGACCTCGGTCGCAGGGCCACGCGTGGCCGGCACCGGC
>CAIYMY010000144.1 GCA_903927465.1 uncultured Rhodospirillales bacterium
CCCGCGGGCAGCGGCTGGATTGGTATGAATCGCAGGAGATCATCCTTGAAACCCTCATCGCTGCCTTGGCGTTTTATGTTTTCGTCGCCCATAGCCTGACGGCGAAGCAGCCCTTTTTGAATTTGCGCCTGTTGCTGGACCGCAACTACGCCATCGGGCTTTTGCTGGTGTTCATCTACGGCATGGTGAATTTCACGCCGATTGTGCTGCTGCCATCGCTGTTGCAGCAATATGCCGGCTTTCCGGATAGCGTGATTGGGGAGATTGTGGGCTTTCGCGGCATTGGCGGCACCATTGGCTTTGCGCTGACCTTTTTGATCGGCCGCTGGGACCCGCGCATTGGCATGGCAATAGGCTTCGCGGCCATGGTGGCGGCGGGGCTTTGGCTCATGCATTTTGATTTGAATGTCAGCGAAGAAGCCCTGTTGTGGAACGCGGTGCTGCAAGGCGTTTCGGTTGGCATCATCTGGGTGCCGCTGACGGTGCTGACCTTCAAGACGCTCAATCGGGAGCATCTGCCCGAAGCCATGGCGATGTTCCATCTGCTGCGCAATATCGGATCAAGCCTGTTCATTTCGCTGAGTGTCGCTGAGATTATTCGCTCGGGCGCGATGAATTACAGCCGCATGACGGAAATGATCTCGCCCTATAATCGCACGCTGCAATTGCCGGGGTCCATGGGCGGGTTTGGCATGGAAACCGTGCCGGAATTGGCGAAGCTGAGCGGGGAAATCTCGCGCCAGGCGGCGATGATTGGCTATGTGAATGGTTTTGGTTTGTTTACTGTGGCATCGGCGGTGGCGATTGTGCTGGTGGCGTTTTCGGGTGGACGTGGGAAGCGGGCGTGATCAAAGAAGCCCCGCCACAGTCTCCCCCAACAACGCCAAATCCCCCTCCCGCGATAGCCGATGATCCCCATCCTTAATCAGCGTCACCCGCACAACACAGCCCGTCACCGCCTCCACAATGCGCAGCGCATGGCGCCAGGGCACATCCGGGTCCTGCTGGCCTTGCAGAATGCGCAAGGGGCAATCAAGCGCAATCGGGCCACGCAGCAAAAGCTGGTTGCGGCCATCTTCAATCAAAGCCCGCGTGATGGGATAAGGCGCGCCGTATTCGCTTGGCCTATGCCACATACCATCGCGCATAATCGCATCACGTATCGCAGGCGGAAATTCTGCCCACATCAAATCCTCGGTGAAGTCCGGCGCCGGCGCTATGCCAATCAACGCCCGCACCGGCACCCTGCGGCGTGCGGCCAGCAGCAGCGCAATCCAACCACCCATGGAAGACCCAATCAGGATTTGCGGGCCTTCCGTCAGCGCCGCAATCACGCAGGCCGCATCCTCAGCCCAACGCCCGATCGTGCCATCCTCAAAACGCCCTTCGGATGTGCCGTGGCCGGAATAATCAAAGCGCAAAAACGCCTGCCCGCGCGCAGCACACCAGGCCGCGAGGAATTCCGCCTTGCTCCCCGTCATGTCGCTATTGAAGCCACCCAGAAACACCACGCCAGGCCCGCGCCCGGCCACGCGCCGCCAGGCCAGATGCACACCATCACCGCGATCAAGCCGCCCGGTTTCTTCCTTCATGCGCGCGGCAATCCACGCGCCGCGAGGGAAGCAAACAGCGCGCCAATGCCATAGCGCCA
>CAIYMY010000145.1 GCA_903927465.1 uncultured Rhodospirillales bacterium
AGGGTTGGCGACATGCCGCCGATTTCCTCGCAGATGTATTTCCAGGTCCAGCCTTTCTCGCGCTTGATGTCGAGGATTTTTTCAGTGAGTTGGGCGCGCGTCATCGCGTTTCTCCAGCTTTGGTTTGGGAAGGATCACTCCGCCGCAAGCGGCGGCGGGGAAAGGGCAGGGCTGACTTCCGGCACGGCGCGGGCGGACCAGTCAGCCGGCGGCGCATCGGCCTTGAAGGCGCGTGACCGCGCGATCAGGAAATCCAGGATATGATCGCGCAGCGCATGATAGCCCGGCATGTGGTGCAGATTGGCCCGGGTGCGCGGCTTGGGGAGTGTGTTCAACACTACTTCCGCAATGCGCGCTTCCGGCCCATTGGACATCAGCAGAATACGGTCCGCGAGCAAAATCGCCTCATCCACATCATGCGTGATCATGAAGCCGGTTTGCTCGGTTTCACTGACCAGCCGTGCGACCTCATCCTGCAAAGCGCCGCGCGTCAGCGCATCAAGGGCCGAGAAGGGTTCATCCATCAGCAGCATTTTCGGATTAATGGCGAGTGCGCGGGCAATACCAACGCGCTGCTTCATGCCGCCGGAAAGCTCGGCCGGTTTCCGGTCCGCGGCGTGGTCAAGGCCAACGCGCTTCAGGGCTTCCCGCGCGGCGGCATCGCAGGCGGCGCGCGACCAATCGCGATGGCGGCAGGAAATGGCGAAGGCGACATTGCCGGCGGCCGTCATCCAGGGCATCAGCGCATGACCCTGAAAGACAACTGCGCGATCAAGCGATGGGCCGGTAATGGCCTGGCCATCCACAATCACCGCGCCATCATCCGGCGCTTCAAGCCCGGCCAGGATATTCAGGATGGTGGTCTTGCCGCAGCCCGAATGCCCAACCAGGCAGACGAATTCGCCACGTGCGATGCCGAACCAGACATCCTGGAAAATGGTGGTCGGCCCATAGCGACGCGCGACACCTTCGATGGAAACATATTCTGTCATGGCTTTATTCCCGCCAGGCCACGGCTCGCGCACCAAGCCCGAG
This sequence comes from uncultured Rhodospirillales bacterium, assembly GCA_903927465.1. GTDB lineage: Bacteria > Pseudomonadota > Alphaproteobacteria > Acetobacterales > Acetobacteraceae > Neoroseomonas. The sequence goes on from CAIYMY010000145.1 coordinate 1,036, forward strand.
CAACCGGTCAAGCGCAAGCCCAACCAGCCCGATCATGAGGATGGCAATCACGATATCGGCGATGGAAAGATTGTTCCACTGATTCCAAACCCAATAGCCAATGCCGGTGCCGCCGACCAACATTTCAGCCGCGACAATCACCAGCCAGGCAATGCCAATGGAAATGCGCATGCCCGTCACAATGGTGGGTGCTGCGGCGGGCAGGATCACGCGAATGGCGGTGCGCCAGCGCCCTGCTTCCAAGGTGCGCGCCACATTCAGCCATTCGCGCCGCACCGATGCCACACCGAAAGCCGTATTCAGCAGCATGGGCCAGATGGAACAGATGAAAATCACGAAAACTGCCGAAATCGCGCTATCCTTGATGGAATAAAGTGCCAACGGCATCCAGGCGAGCGGCGAGACCGGGCGCAGCACCTGAATGAAGGGATTGAACGCGGCATTCAACAGCGGCGACATGCCGATGACGAAGCCAAGCGGAATGGCCACAATGGCGGCCAGCCCGAAGCCCGCGCCAACACGCAGCAGCGAATAGGCGATTTGCACGCCAATCCCCTGATCATTCGGCCCGCGCACATAGAAGGGATCGGCCAGCAATTCCAAAAGCCGCTTGCCGATGGCGCTTGGCCCGGGCATGGGCGTGGTGCCGCCCTGCGCCGCAGCCTGCCCCAGCAGCGCGGCATATTCAGGATCAAGCGCAGCACCACCGCCGCCAGCCTTAGGCATGACGGCGATTTCCCAGGCGCCCAGGAAGATCGACAGGATCAGCAAAGAAAGCCCGGCAGATCGCCAGAAGGGTACGCTGGCAGACATTATGAACGACGAATGGCGAAGCTGTTCAGATAGGCTTCGGGCTGCGCGGGATCAAAATCGCGCCCGAAAATGCGATGCGTGCGCGATGCGCTGGCCGGCACTTCCAGGCCAAGATCACGCATGGCTTTCGCCGCATCTGTCGCCAGAAACACCTGCTGCGCGACGCCCGCGTAATCCACATCCCCGCGAATCTGCCCCCAGCGCTTCATCTGCGTCAGAATCCACACTGCCATGGAATGCCAGGGGAAGGGATCGAAATTGATCCGGTCTGGTACGCGCTGCACGCGGCCAAGCCCATCGGCGAAAGTGCCGGTGAGCACTTGTTCCACCACGGTTGGCGGCTGGTTCAGGTAATTCTGCCCGGCAATCGCCTGCGCCACTTCGCGCCGGTTTTCAGCCTTGGAAGCATAGGCCGTGGCTTCAACAATGGAACGCATCAGGGCAGCGAAGGTATTGGGCGTTTCGGTCATCATGCCGCGTGGCACGGCGAAGGCGCAGCAGGGGTGACCATCCCAAAATTCCTTGGTCAGCACATGAATAAAGCCAATCCCATCAAAGACAGCGCGCTGATTGAAGGGATCTGGGCCCAGGAAGCCATCAATATTATCGGCGCGCAGATTGGCGACCATCTCCGGCGGCGGCACGGCGCGGATTTGGATGTCGCGGTCAGGGTCAAGCCCCGCTTCGGCGACATAGGCGCGCAGCAAATAGTTGTGCATGGAAAAATCGAACGGCACGGCAAAGCGGAAGCCCTTCCAATCCTTGGGGTCGCGCTTTTCCTTGTGCTTATTGGCGAGGGTAATCGCCTGGCCATTGGTGTTTTCAATCGCCGCCACCGCCCAAGGCACTGGCTGCGCCACACCAACGCCAAGCGACATCGCGACCGGCATGGGGGAGAGCATATGCGCCGCGTCATATTCGCGCGCGATGGATTTATCGCGGATCACGGCCCAGCCCGCGGTGCGGATGACCTCAACATTCAGGCCGTTGCGCTTATAGAAGCCCATGGGATCGGCCATGATGATCGGCGTGGCGCAGGTGATGGGAATGAAGCCGATTTTTAGGTCGCGCTTTTCCGGAGCACCGCCACCCTGCGCCAAGGCTTCGCGCGCGCGGGCCAGCGGAAACACGCTATCAAGCGCGGCAAATAGCGTGCCGGTGCCAAGCGCATTGATCAGCGCGCGCCGCGTGGCCGCCTGCGGAAATGCCGCGCGCAACACCGCTTCCTGCGCGACTTCCCCGAAAGCCCCGGTGCCATCGGCCGGCGCGGCATCGCACGCAAAGCCAGAGGCATGGGCGGCGCCGCAACCACAAGGGGCAAGGGCGCGCGAAGGGGGGCGAGGGTGAAAAGCCATGTGACATCTCCCGGTTGCTCAGCGCAAAGCGCCATTCGGCTTCGGGAGAAGCAAGGTGTGTGCCGTGAATTTGGGCGGAACAGCCAGGGCTAGTAGGATATTTAGCCCTAAATATAGGCGTATCGATCGATTTTTATTCAAATATCCCCACCAAGTCGCGCTTGGCGGCTTGGTGGGGTGTCTCCCCGGCGCCTTCAGACCACCGGGCTTTTGCCGCCATCCACATTGATGGCCGTGCCGCTGATGAAGCCGCCCTGTTCGCTCGCCAGCAGCAAAGCCAGGGAAGCGAATTCCTCAGCCTTGCCGATGCGCCCAAGCGGCACTGCCTTGCCCTGTTCGGCCTTCCACTCATCCCACGTAATGTTGCGCTGTTCGGCGGCATGCCGGCGCACCCATTGGTCGCTTTCGATAATGCCGACCAGCATGGCATTCACCAGCACATTATGGGGCGCGAATTCATTCGCCATCGCCTTGGTGAGCGCCATGCCGGCAGCGCGCGAGACAGATGTGGGCGTTGAACCACCGGGCGGTGCCTTGGCGCCGATATTCAGGACATTAATGATGCGGCCCCATTTGCGGTCCCGCATGGTGGGCAGCGCCAGGCGGCACAGCCGTATGGCCGCGAAAAGCTTAAGGTCCAGATCATCCTGCCAAAGCGCGTCCGATACCTCGAGAAACCCGCCGCGCTGCGATGTGCCTGCATTATTGATCAGGATATCCACCTGACCGAGCCCCTTCACCGCCGCGGCATAGGCGGCTTCGCAGCCCTCAGCGGAGCGGATATCGGCGGCGATGGCGACCACCTTGGCGCCCGGCGCGGCGGCGCGGATTTCGGCCTCAGCCTTCGCCAGGCTCTCTGCCCCACGTGCGACAATGGCAACATGCCCGCCGGATTCAGCGAACATCTTCGCAATAGCCAGACCAAGCCCCTTGGACCCGCCAGTGATCAGCGCCGCGCGCCCGTTCAAAGTGATATTCATGGATCTCTCTCCCCCAATGAAGGCGCCCATCCTGCCGCAAGTGGGGCAGGACGCAAACCGGCAGGGAAGCGGGGAAGCTGGGGCGACCAACGGGACTCGAACCCGCGACATCCAAGACCACAACCTGGCGCTCTGCCAACTGAGCTATGGCCGCCATCAGCGAGCCTGAGATAGGCCCGCCCGCCCGGCTCAGTCAACCGCGAAGCCTTGGGTTGCGCAGACGCCGCGCAAAATGACATGGTGGGCGCATGAACCAAGCCGCACCTGCCCGCCCCCTTGCCCTGCCGATTGCGCTGGTGATTGGCTGCGCTGTTTGCGGTGCCATGCTCGCCATGGGGTTGCGCCAATCCTTTGGCTTGTTCCTGGCGCCCATGACAGCGGAACATGGCTGGGCCGCGCGGGATTTCGCCTTTGCCATCGGCCTGCAAGTGCTGATCAATGGGATCAGCCAGCCCTTCATGGGCCAGCTTGCGGATCGCTTCGGTGGCAGGCGCGTGGTGATGGGCGGCGCCGTGCTGTACTGCATTGGCATATTGGGCATGGCGCTTTCGGAATCGGTGGTGCCTTTTACCTTCTTTGCCGGCTTCATCATGGGCATGGCGGTCTCAGCCGCCGGGATGCCGACAATCATTGCCAGCCTGACGCGTATGTTGCCGCCGGAAATGCGCGGGCGGGCAACCGGGCTTGGCACGGCGGGGTCCTCGGCCGGGCAATTTCTGGTGGTGCCGCTGGCGGGCTTCGCCATTCAGGGCTTTGGCTGGCAGGGCGCGCTTTTTGCCCTGGCGATGGCGACTTTGTTCATGATCCCGCTTGCGCTGCCGCTGGCCGATAAGCAGCTGGCAGCCGCGCCTGGTGTGGCGGTGGATAATGAAACCGCGCGTTCAGCCATGGGCCGCGCGCTCCGCGATCCTAGTTTTTGGTATCTTTCCTCCGGCAATTTTGTCTGCGGGCTGCATGTTTCCTTCCTGACCGTGCATTTGCCGGGCTTTGTGCATAGCTGCGGCCTGCCGCTTTATGTGGGCGCCGGCGCCATTTCCATGATCGGGCTGTTCAATATCATTGGGTCATTGGCGGCGGGCGAGCTTTCCCAACGCTGGAAGCGGCGCGAATTGCTGGTGGGGATTTTTGCCGCCCGCGCCGTGCTGATGACGGTGTTTCTGCTGTCTGAGAAAACTACCACGACCGTGCTGATCTTCTCTGCCATGATGGGCTTGCTCTGGCTTTCCACGGTGCCGCCGAGCCTTGCCTTGTGTGCGCGCAATTGGGGCTTGCGGTGGCTGGCCACGATTTTCGGCATGGTCTTTGTCAGCCATCAGATTGGCGGCTTCACCGGCGCCTTCCTCGGCGGCATCATTTTCGACCGCACCGGTTCTTATGATCTGATGTGGGTGATTGGCATTCTGGCCTCGGTCTTCGCTGCTTTGATTCACATTCCCCTGCGCGATGGGCCGCGCGCCCAGCCCGTGACCGCCTGAGTTCTTACCGAAAGGTCTTTCCATGCGCCTTGCCCTAATCCATGCGCTGCGCCATTCGCCGCCGCCAATTGAAGAAGCCTTCGCGCGGCTATGGCCCGGCCAGACGCTGATGAATTTGCTGGATGACAGTCTTTCCGCTGACCTGGCGCGCGAAGGCAAGCTCACACCCCGCATGACAGAGCGCTTCCTTACCTTGGCGCGCTATGCCGCCGGCACCGGGGCGGATGGTATCCTGTTCACCTGTTCCGCCTTCGGCCCCTGCATTGAAGCCTGCGCGCAGGATCTGGCGCCGATGCCCGTGCTGAAACCGAATGAGGCGATGATCGAAGAAGCGATCACCAAGGGCAAGCGCATTGGGCTTTTGGTGACCTTCGCCGGCACGATCCCTTCCATGATCCCGGAATTCCCGCCGGGCATCACCGTGGTGCCGAAGCTGGCCGAAGGCGCGCTGGCCGCTTTGGATGCGGGCGATTTCGCAACGCATGACCGGCTGGCGGCCGAAGCCGCGCGGGATTTGGCGGATTGTGATGCGATTGCGCTTGGCCAATTCAGCCTGGCGCGCGCCAAATCACTGGTGGAGCAAGCCACCGGCAAGCCCGTGCTGACAACGCCGGATAGTGCGGTGGTGAAATTGAAGCGTTTGCTGGGCGGATAAGGCGTAAAGCGGTTGCCGTGCACATTTGTTCACGGCAACCGCTCTAAATCCGTGTTTGGTCGCATTTTCCGAGTCGCCAAGTGTTCCCACTTGGCTTGAAAATGCTCAAACCGGCAGGCTTGCCACCGCAATCAAACCGCCTTCGGGTCGGTTCTGCAGCACCACATCGCCACCATGCCCGCGCAGGATATTGCGCGCGATGGTAAGCCCAAGCCCCGTGCCGCCGGTTTCGCGATTGCGGCTGGCTTCCAGCCGGTGGAAGGGGGTGAACACCGCCTCCAGCTCCGCTTCCGGAATTCCGGGACCTTCATCGGCGACGGTCAGGCGCACCAGGCCAGCATTTTCCCGCGTGAGGTGCAGGCGCGCAGCACCCCCGTAATTCAGCGCATTAGCGACCAGGTTGGAGATGGCACGTTTCAGCGCCAAGGGCCTGGCGCGAATGACCAGCTTTTCCGGCCCGTCATAGCTGATCTTTTCCGCCTGATCGGGACGCGCATCACTCGCCTCATCAGCCACCGTGCAGCACAGCGCCGCGATATCCATCTGTGTCGCGGGTTCTGTCGCGGCATCATCGCGAGCGAAGGCGAGTGTCGCGCCGATCATCGCCTCCATCTCATCCAAATCAGCCAGCATTTTGCGCCGCTGTTCATCATCATCCATGAATTCGGCACGCAGTTTCAAGCGCGTGATCGGGGTGCGCAAATCATGGCCGATCGCGGCCAGCATTTGCGTACGGTCCGCCACAAAAAGCCTGATACGGGCTGCCATTTCATTGAAGGCGCGGGCGGCGGTTGCAACCTCGGTCGGGCCATCTTCGGATAAGGGCGGCGCGTTCACATCGCGCCCGAGCCTATTCGCCGCCTCCGCCAAAAGCCGCACCGGGCGCATGAGTCGCGCAACGGCCCAAAGGATCAGCAGCACGGCCGCCAACGTCATGCCAAGAAACGCGGCAAGAAATGTATCCGAATGCCATGGCCGCGGCGTGGGCAATGAAGCGCGGAGATTAAGCCAAGGCCCATCCGGCAGCCTGAGCGAAGCGGCAAAACCGGCTGAGCCCAATTCCGCGATGCGGATTTCGCGCGGGCGCAGCCGCGGCGGCCCGGAAGAAAGCAGATCAAGCCTGAACAGCCGCAGGATATGGGGGGAGACCGGCGGCGTGCCCACGCGCACAATCGGCGCCAAATCCAAATCCACAGTCAGCCCTTCGGGCAGGTCAAGATCGGCAATGATCTGCGCGCGGCGATCCGGCGCTGTCAGCACGGCAGCGCGCCAGGCGCCCAAGCTACGCCCGGCGATTTCGCGCGCCTGGACGAAGCGCTGCAAATCCACGCGGTCCAAGGCGTGGATAGTCAGCCCCGCCGCCTGCACCAGCATGAGTGCTACAATCAGCGCAACGGCAGTGCGCCCACCAAGGCTGCCAGGCCACCAGCGCCGCCGTGGCGGTGCGGCGACAGGGGCGGCTTCAGCCACGATCCACCGTGGTTGCCAGCACATAGCCGCCGCCGCGCACGGTTTTGATCAAGGCGGGCTTGCGGCCATCATCTTCAAGGCGCCGGCGCAGCCGCGAAACCGCGACATCAATGGCGCGATCATAAGGCCCGGCTTGCCGGCCGCGCAGCAAATCCATCAGCATATCGCGCGTCAGCACACGATTGGGCCGGTCCAGCAGCACCAGCAGCAATTCATATTCCCCCCCGGTCAAGGGCACCTCTACCCCATCGGGATTGAGCAGGCGCCGGCGCGAAGGCTCCAAAGTCCAACCGGAAAAGCTGATCGCCTTGGCGGGCGGTTCCTTGGCGGCGGCGCCATCGCCAGACGCGCGGCGCAGCACGGCGCGGATGCGCGCCAGCAATTCGCGCGGGTTGAAAGGCTTTGCCAGGTAATCATCGGCGCCGAGTTCAAGCCCCACGATGCGGTCCGTTTCTTCCCCCATCGCTGTCAGGATCACAATCGGCACATCGGATTGCGTGCGGAGCCAACGGGCGAAATCAAGCCCGGTTTCGCCCGGCATCATGAGGTCCAGCACCACAAGATGATAGCGCCCGAGCGGCCAAAGCCGGCGGGCTTCGCGCGCATCACGCGCAGCGCTCACACGCAATCCCTGTTTTTCCAGGAAGCGGGAGAGAAGGTCGCGGATTTCGCGATCATCATCAACAATCAGGATATGCGGTGCGTTTTCCATGCCCTGTTACATTAGTGTTTCTGGCGCGCCATTCATCAGCCCATGTTGCGAAGTGTATCTGGTGCCGTGCTTGTTGCTGTTCGTTTCACTTTGCCATGCCCCAGGCCTTTTGCCAGCAATATTCGCGCACCAAATCCTTCTGCATCGGAACAGCGCTTGACTTGCCCCCAAAACTACCCGGCCTGTTTCCGCCGATGCGCCCTGGCCTTGCCGCCGGGGCGCATCACTTTTTGGGGCGGCCATGTCACACCGGCTGCAAGGCGCGATGCGGCCCGGCGGGTGGAAGGATGATGATGGGATCACCCGCGCGCAGCACGCCGCCTTGCAGCACAATCGCCATGACGCCTGATTTGCGGATAAGCCCGCCCGCTTCATCACGCCCGAGCATTGCCGCCATCAACCCTGGTTGGAAATGATCAAGCTGCGCGCAGGGATTGCGGAGCCCCGTGATTTCCACAATCGCCTCAGTGCCCAAGCAAAGCCGCGTGCCGGTGCCAAGGCCCAGCAGATCAATGCCGCGCGTGGTCACATTCTCCCCGATATCGCCGGGCTTGAGCGTGAAGCCCTGTGGCGCGAGTTCTTCGAAGATTTCCGCATGCAGCAGATGAAGCTGGCGCAGATTGGGCTGCGAAGGATCACGCGCGACGCGGGAGCGATGCTTTACCGTAACGCCGGCATGGGCATCGCCTTCGACGCCAAGACCTGCGATCAAGGTCAGGCTTTCAGCCGGCTGCTTGCTGAAGCGATGCGCGCCATCCTGGGCAAGCGCTTGGATATAAGCTGCCGTCATGCGCGGCCTTCCGGCCAAAGCGCGGCGATTCGGCTGATCAGCCCAGCAGTTGACCCATCATGCGGCTTTTGCGGCGCACCGGCGTTTAGTTCCGGCAGGATGGCACCGGCCAATTGCTTGCCGAGTTCCACGCCCCATTGATCAAAGGGATTGATCCCCCACAGCGCACCCAGCACCGCGACCTTGTGTTCATACAAGGCCACCAATTGGCCAAGCGTATAGGCATCAAGCCGCGGCAGCAGCATGGTCACGCTTGGCCGATCACCGGGGAAGACCCTATGCGGCAGCAGGCGCGCAATCTCAGCCTCCGCCACGCCTGCGGCGCGCATCTCAGCGGTGACGGCGACGGCGTCCTTGCCGTTGAGTAGCGCTTCCGCCTGCGCCAGACCATTGGCGAGCAACTTCCGGTGGTTATCCGCATGCGCATGATCGGGCCGCGCGACCAGAATGAAATCCACCGGCACGGGTGTGGTTCCCTGATGGAGCAATTGTATGAAGGAATGCTGCGCATTGGTGCCCGGTTCGCCAAACACCACGGGGCCGGAAGCGCGCTGCAAGGGCGCGCCGGAAACTGCCACGCGCTTGCCCAGGCTTTCCATTTCCAATTGTTGCAAATGCGCCGGGAAGCGCGCGAGGCGCTCATCATACGCCAGCACGGCGCGGCTTTGATAACCAAGGCCATTCACATGCCAGGCTTCGACTAGCGCCAGCAGCACTGGTAGGTTTTGCGGGAGTGGCGCGTCGCAGAAATGCTGATCCATCGCGCGCGCCCCCGCAAGCAGCCGCGCAAAAGCATCCCAGCCAAGCGTGAGCGCGAGTGAAAGCCCAATCGCACTCCAGAGCGAAAACCGCCCGCCGACCCAATCGCGAAAGCCATAGACACGCTCAGGCGCAATGCCAAAGGCGCTGGTCGCGGCAAGATTGGTGGAAAGGGCCGCCATATGCTGCGCAGCGCCGGCTTCACCCACAGCAGCGCGCAACCATTCACGCGCCAGCGCTGCATTGGCCATGGTTTCCTGAGTGGTGAAGGTTTTGGACGCCACCAGCACCAGCGTGCGCGTGGGATCTAGCTTGGCGCACATCTCAGCCCAGGCATGGCCATCCACATTCGCCAAATAATGCCCGCGCAGCGGTGCCTTATCTGTCCACAAGGCGCGCGCCACCATGGCCGGGCCAAGATCTGACCCGCCAATGCCGATGTTGAGCACATCGGTAAAGCGCTGACCCTTGGCTGTAAGGATGCGCCCTTCATGCACGGCGCGGGTGAAGGCCTCCATGCGCGCGCGCACCGCAAGCATTTCGGGCATGATATCCTCAGTGCCCGCGCTGAACTGATCTTCGGGCGCGGCACGTAGCGCCATATGCAGCGCGGCACGGCCTTCCGTGGCATTCACCGCAGCACCCGCAAAAAGCCGCGCGCGGAAGCCCGCGACATCGCGCGCCTCGGCAAGCCGAAGCAGCGCGGCCATCACCTCATCCGAAAGCGCGGTTTTGGAAAAATCGAGCAGCACATCGCCCGCTGTTCGCGAATACCGCGCGAAGCGATCAGGATCAGCGGCGAAAAGCGGGCGAATAGCCGCCGCACCCGGCCTTGCGGCCAAAGCCATTAGCGCCGCCCAGGCGGCTTCGCTTTCGTCCTTTATCATGAATGAACCGTTTCACGCCTCCGCGGCGGGACTATGGCAGAAAGGGGAACAATTCAGCTTTTGGGTGACACACGCAAGGGCGCCAGAATTGCCGCACCGAGTACGAGGAAAGCAATCACGGTCGCAAGGCCCCAGGCCTGGCTGCCCGTCGCTCCAGTCACCAGGGCCAAAACCGCCGGGCCAAGAAAGCCCGTCACGCGGCCGGAAAGCGCGAAAAGCCCGAAATGCGCCGTCACCTCATCGGGTGGGGCCATATGAGCCATCAGCGTGCGCGATGCCGCCTGGGCTGGGCCCATGAATAGCCCAAGCGCCATGGCCAGGATCCAGAACATTGTCTTGTCATTGCTCAGCAGCAGAAAACTGCCCAGCACAATCATGGCGCCGAGTGCGATCATCACCGTGGGCTTGGCGCCGAGCCGATCTTCGATCAGGCCAAAGCCAGCCGCGCCCAACCCCGCCGTGACATTCATGGCAATGCCAAAATACAGAATTTCCTGAATGGTCATGCCATGCACGCCGGCGGCATAAATCGCGCCAAAGGCAAAAAGCGTATTCAGCCCATCCGTGTAAAACAGCCGCGCAATCAGAAACCGCGCCATGGCCGGGCGGCGCGGCAGGCCGCGCAGCAGATTGCCCATTTCACGCAAGCCGGCCGCGAGCGCATCGCGCAGCCTGGGCCGCACACCCTTCGGGTCAGGCAAAGCGATCAATACTGGCCAGCCGAATACCAATATCCAGACCGCAACCAAGACTGCCGAGGCACGCACATGTTCCGCCGCGCCACGATCAAGCCCAAAGGGCGAAGGATCGGGCTGGATGAACAGCACCAACGCCAGCAGTAGGCAGGCGAGCCCCCCCGCATAACCAAGCCCCCAAGCCAAGCCCGAAAGCCTGCCCATCCATTCTTCCGGCACCAAGCCCGGCAGCATGGCATTGTAGAATACCGTGCCCAATTCGAAGGCGACGGTCGCGATGCCAATGCAGACCAGCGCGTAAAGCGCATCGGCGGGATCGGGCCGCGCGAACCAGATCAGCGCGGTGAAAATCGCGGTGACGAGCGTGCAGAGCGTCAGCATCGCGCGCCGGCGCCGCCCCTGATCGGCAATGGCTCCAAGCAGTGGTGAGAGCAGCGCAATGGCAAAAGCCGCCAGCGTTTGCATCCAGCCCCATTGCGCCTGACCCGACACGGGATCATGCGCGATGCCTTGCGTGAAATAGGCGGCGATGACGAAGGTGGAAACCACCGTCGGAAAGCCGCTATTGGCCCAATCATAAAGGGCCCAAGCGACGGCCTTGCCCTTACTGTAAGTCTTGGGCAGGGCCTGAGACATGCGCCTAATCCAAGATTCCCCTTGGCCCACGCGCAATGGCAACGGCGCCGGTGCGCGAGACTTCCACAAGCCCGATTGGGCGCATCAAGGCTAGGAAGGCATCAATCTTATCGCCATTGCCGGTCATCTCCAGCACGAAGCTTTCCGTGGTGGCATCCACCACGCGTGCGCGGAAGGCATCGGCCAGGCGCAGCACTTCCATGCGGTTGTCGCCGCGCCCGGCAACCTTGATCAGCGCTAATTCGCGCGTCAGATGCGGGCCTTCAATCGTCAGGTCGGACACCTTATGCACCGGCACCAGCCGATCAAGCTGCGCCTTGATCTGTTCAATCACCATATCCGTGCCGCTGGTGACTACGGTGATGCGTGAAATCCGCCCCGTTTCATCAACCGGCGCCACAGTTAGGCTATCAATATTATAGCCACGGCCAGAAAACAGGCCGATCACGCGCGCCAGCACGCCCGCTTCGTTTTCGACCAACACGGCAATGGTCGCGGCGCGTTGGCCGCCTTTCAGATCAGACATTGCTCGCTTCCTCAGACCAGAACCTTGCCTTCATCGGTAACGCCGGCGACGCCACCTTCCTGGCCCGGGCCAAGGATCATTTCATTATGCGCGGCACCTGATGGGATCATGGGGAAGCAGTTTTCATCCTTCGCCACACAAATATCCGCGATCACTGGCTTGTCTATCGCAATCATCTCACGGATCACGCGATCAAGATCATCAATGCCTTCCGCGCGCATACCAACCCCGTGGAAGCTTTCGGCAAGCTTCACAAAATCCGGCAGGGCGGCGGAATAGCTTTCAGAATAGCGCCCGCCATGCAGCAATTCCTGCCATTGGCGCACCATGCCCATATATTCATTGTTCAGAATGAAAACCTTCACCGGCAGGCGATATTGCGCGAGCGTGGCCATTTCCTGAATATTCATCAGGATCGAAGCCTCACCGGCGATATCGATCACCAGCGCATCCGGATGCGCAATCTGCACGCCCATCGCTGCCGGCAGCCCATAGCCCATGGTGCCAAGCCCGCCCGAGGTCATCCAGCGATTGGGCTTGTCAAAGCCGAAATACTGCGCGGCCCACATCTGGTGCTG
>CAIYMY010000146.1 GCA_903927465.1 uncultured Rhodospirillales bacterium
CAGCACCAGATGATTGCCATGGCGCTTGGTATTGGTGCGGTAATTGGCAACATCCGTGCCCGCATGCGGTTCCGTCATGCAAATGGCCAGGATGCAATCGCCGGAAATCACGCGGGGCAGGATGCGTTCCTTGATGGCCTTCGGTGCGTAATGGGAAATGACGCGGGTTTGCACGCCGGCTTCACCCAATACCGCCATGGCGGTCACGTAATCCACCTTGGCGATTTCTTCGAGGATCAACGCGGAATCAAGAATGGAAAGGCCAAGCCCGCCATATTCTTCCGGCACGGACATGCCAAGTACGCCAAGAGCGGCGAGCTTCTTGATATTCGGCCAGGGAAAGGTGCCATCCATCCATTTCGGCGCATCCTGTTTGAATTCTTTTTGCGCCAATTCCCTGACAGCGGCGATCATTTCCCGCTGTTCAGTGCCGATTTTGAATTCCATTATCGTCTTCCAATTTTTCGATGATGTGTTTTCAGCCCGCTTCGCCCTTCAGCGTATCCAAGGCACCCTTGAGGGCGGATTGGAAGACGCTGACATCAGACCCGTAGCACAGGCAGCGAAACCCCTTGGCACGCCAACCGCGCACCATTTCCATCCCTGCGCCCAATACGCCGGCGGGCTTGCCCGCAGCTTCGCAGGCTTTCAGGAAGCGAGAGAGTGCGGCTTGGAACATCGGATGGTCGAATTGCGCTGTGATGCCGAGTGAATCGCTCAGATCATAATGGCCGAACCAGCCAAGATCCACGCCTGGCACGGCCATGATCGCTTCAACATTCTCAATCCCCTTGGCGGTTTCGATCAGGGGAATGACCATGACGCGTTCATTTTCAGCCTTCATGCCGACGATCACATCTTGGCCTTTATAGTCATCATGCGCATAGCCGAAGCCAACGCCGCGCCGCCCTTCGGGGCGATAGCGGCACCAGGCGGCCAATTCTTCCGCCTGGGCGCGCGTTTCCACCATGGGTTCCATGATGCCCATGGCGCCAGCATCAAGAATGGGCGCGATCAGATGATAGTGATGACCTGTGACGCGCACCAAGGGAACTACGCCAACATTGCGCGCAAAGGCACATTGGGCCTTGATCGCATCAATGCCCATGCCGCCATGTTCCATATCGAAAATGACGTATTCAGCACCGGCATTCGCCAGAATTTGACAAAGCCCAGGTGTTAGAAACTCCGTTGCCATGATGCCATGCGCCATCTGGCGGTTGCGTAGCGCAATGCGAACGGGGTTCTGGCGCATGGTTTAGCCCTCAGCTCAGCTTCATGCCGGCATAGCCCTGCGCGGCAACCGCATCACATTTTTCGCGATAGGCCGGCGCGCCGCCCTGATATTGCAGAATGCGCCGCTGATCGCGCCCTTCGACATTGCGGTTGATGCCCGTCGCCCAGGAATCGATCTGGGCATAGAGCATACCCTCGGCCAAGGTTTCGATATGGTGTGACCATTCGGCTTCTGCGGTATCAGTCGCTTCAAAGCGCGTGATGCCCTTATCGCGCACATGGCGCATCAGATCCGTGACCCATTCCACATTCTGTTCAATGCAGCGCGGGATATTGCAGCGGGTGGAGGCATTATGCGGCCCAACAATGGTCAGCATATTGGGGAAGCCCGCGGATTGCAGGCCAAGATAGGTTTTCGGCCCATCCGCCCATTTGTCCTTGAGAAGCTGGCCGCCAATGCCCCTGAACTCAATCCGGTCAAAAGCGCCAGTAATGGCATCAAAGCCCGTGGCGTAGATGATCATATCGAATTCATATTCGGCATCGCTGGTCTTGATGCCCTTCGGCGTGATGCGCTCGATCGGGGTTTCGTTGATATCCACCAGTCGGACATTCTCGCGATTATAGGCTTCGAAATAGCGGGTTTCGAGCGGGACGCGGCGCGTGCCAAAACCGTGATTCTTGGGAATAAGCTTTTCCGCAACCGCTGGGTCCTTCACGCGCTGGCGGATCTTGCGCGCGATGAAATCGCTGATCAGCGCATTGGCCTTGGGGTCGGTCAGGATATCGCGGTAATTCGCCTGCCAGATGCCAAAGCCAGGTTCGGCATAACGCTGTTCCCAAAAGGCTTCGCGTTCTTCTGGCGTGACTTCAAACACGCTGCGCGGATCAGAATTATGGATATAGCAGCCAGGCGTGGTGCGCAGCAGCGCAAAAAGTGCTGGGTAATTGCCTTTGATCTGGCGTTGTTCTTCTTCCGTGATAGCGCGGTTATGCAAAGGCGCGCACCAATTGGGCGTGCGCTGAAAGACTGTGAGGGAACCAACCTCAGAAGCAATAGTCTGGATCACCTGCACCCCGGTCGCACCCGTGCCAATCACCGCCACGCGCTTGCCCGCGAAGCTGACGGGTTCATGCGGCCAGCGATAGGTATGGAAGGATTGGCCAGAAAAACTTTCAACGCCCGGGATGCGCGGCAGCGTATCAGCGGAAAGCGGGCCAAGCGCGGTGATCAGGAAGCGGCAGTTATGCTCTGCGCCCGTATCAAGTGTGACTGTCCAGCGCTGCGCGGCTTCATTGAAATGCGCGCTCACGACGCGGTTATTGAATTGGATATGGCGGCGCAGATCGAACCTGTCTGCTACGTGCTGCAAATAGCGCAGTGTTTCGGGCTGCGGGGCGAAATGCTCGCTCCAGCTCCATTCCTGCAGCAGCTCATCGGAAAAAGAATAGCCGTAGGTGTAGCTTTCCGAATCAAACCGCGCGCCGGGGTAGCGATTCCAATACCAGGTGCCGCCCAGATCGCTGCCGGTCTCGAACACCTGGACGCCATAGCCAAGCTCCCGCAGGCGATACAGCTGATAGAGGCCGGAAATGCCGGCGCCGATGATGATCACATCGGGCTCGGTCAAGGCCGGGACAGAGTTTGCCGGCATGGTCCGCCGCATTTCATTCATCGTATCCACCCTTTCCAGCGCGGCAAGGGCCCGCGCCACCTAACAGAAACTCCATGAACCCAGGCCCAGGGCTTGCGCGCTGAGCCGGACGGGCGCGAGTATTCCCCCAAAAGAGGAAACCGCCAATGCCAAGCCGACTTTTTTCGCCCTTCACCCTGCGCGGGCTGACGCTGCCCAACCGCATCATCGTCTCCCCCATGGCGCAGTATTCCGGCACCACCGGCAATGAGGCGACGGATTGGCACCTGATGCATTACGGGAATTTCTCGGTCTCCGGCGCTGGCCTGATGTTCTTTGAGGCGACGGCGGTGGAACCCCGCGGGCGGGTTGGGCGGTTTGATCTGGGGCTATGGAATGATGCGCAGCAAGACTCCATCGCACGGGTGATGGCGTTTTGCCGCCAGCACGGCCAGGCGAAGCTCGCGATGCAATTGGCGCATTCGGGGCGGAAGGGCTCCACCGCGCAACCCTGGATGGGCGGCAAATATATCGGGCCTGAAGACGGCGGCTTCCACCCGATCAGCCCCGGCGATATCGCCTTTCCTGGCCGCCCAGCGCCGCGCATGCTGGACCATGCGGGGCTGGCTGAGATCAAGGAATTTTTTGTGCAAGCGACTAGGCGGGCGGATGCGCTCGGCGTTGATTTGATTGAGCTGCATTCGGCGCATGGCTATTTGCTGCATTCCTTTCTGTCGCCGCTGTCGAATAATCGAAACGATGAATATGGCGGCGATATCGCGGGCCGCATGCGCTTCCCGTTGGAGGTCTTCGTCGCCATGCGCGCCGTCTGGCCGCAGGAAAAGCCGCTTGGTGTGCGCGTTTCCGCAACCGATTGGATCGAAGGCGGTTGGACCTTGGCCGATAGCGTCGTTTTCGCGCAGGAATTGAAGAAGCTTGGCTGCGATTTCATCTGTGCGTCTTCCGGCGGCAGCAGCCCTGATCAGCAGATTGACCTTGGCCCCGGCTATCAGGTGCCCATGGCGCGGCGCATTCGCGAAGATGCCGGAATTCCGACCATTGCGGTTGGCCTCATCAATGAACCGGCGCAGGCGGATCAGGCTTTGCGCGATGGTGCGGCGGATCTGATCGCGATTGGTCGAGGCATGAGCTATAATCCGCGCTGGGCCTGGCATGCGGCTGAGGCTTTGCGCGAACCGGCGGCCTTCCCGCCGCAATATGCCCGCAGCCACCCAAGCATGCGCTTTGGCGATTTCACCAAGCTGCCTCCCACACGCTGAAGCCGCCCCTTGACTGAGGGCGCTTCCGGGCGGAGCCTTTTCCCATGAATAACAGTGCGGGCCATGCAAGCCCGGCGCAACGGTGATGAGGAATGTCATGAAGCTTGGTTTCATCGGCCTTGGGAATATTGGTGGTGTCATGGCACGGCGCCTGGTGAAGGCCGGCCATGCGCTGGTGGTGCATGATCTTGATGCGAAGGCAGTGGCATCGCTCACGGCCATGGGCGCCACGGCTGCGACCAGCGCGCGTGATGTGGCCGACAAATGCGACACCGTGCTGCTCAGCCTGCCGACTCCGGCCGCGGTGGAAGCTGTGGCGCTTGGGGCAGATGGGCTTGTGCAAGGCAGCATGGCGAAGATTGTGGTGGATCTTTCCACCACCGGCCCCACGGTTGCGCGGCGCGTGGCGGAAGGCCTGGCCGCCAAGGGCATTCATTTGATTGATGGGCCGGTCAGCGGCGGCGTTTCAGGGGCCGAGGCCGGTACGCTCGCCATCATGACATCGGGCGATGCGGCATCACAAAAAGCCGTGGAGCCGGTGCTGAAGGCGATTGGTCAGAATATCTTTTATCTGGGCGCGGAAGCGGGCCTTGGGCAGACCATGAAGCTGGTGAATAACGTGATTCTCGCCAGCAATACATTAGCGTGTTTGGAAGGCATGGTACTGGGCGCCAAGGCGGGCCTGGATACCAAGCTGATGTTTGATGTGCTGAATGCGTCCAGCGGGCGTTCCTTCATGTCGGAAAAGCGCGTGCCGCAGGCCATCACGGAACGCGCGCAGGGTTTCCCTGTGCGTTTCGCCGCAGGGCTGATGCACAAGGATGTGAAGCTGTGCCTGGAAGAAGCCGAACGCTTTGGCGTGCCCATGTTCATGGGGCCAGCAGCGCGGCAATATCTTTCCATGGCTTTGGCCATGGGTTCCGGGCCAGAGGATTTCGTTTCCACCATTCAGCATATGGAAAAACTGGCAGGCATTGAAGTGCGCGCCACCCCCAAGGAAGCCGGCGGCTGAGGCCAAAAAGAGCATCGCGGCAGGAGGAAGCAAAAATGGAATTCGGCATTCTGATGACCAGCCACCCCAACCCGGTGGAAGAACCCTATCCGCATCAGGGCGTCACTGCGCGCACCACTGAGGAAATCCTGCGCGCCGAAGCGCTGGG
>CAIYMY010000147.1 GCA_903927465.1 uncultured Rhodospirillales bacterium
CCCCCCCCCCCCCCCCCCCCCCCCCCCCCCCCCCCCCCCCCCCCCCCCCCCCCCCCCCCCCCCCCCCCCCCCCCCCCCCCCCCCCCCCATTTCAGCGCGCTGTTTTTGAAAGCCTCCCCCCTCACCGCCACCCCGCCCTTTGCATAATCCGCAGCGCCTCCGGCGCCAGTGCGCCGTAGCGTTGCGCGTTCAATTGATCAGCGCGGAAACTGCCAAGTGCTGTCAGCGCGGGATGTGGCGCGACCCCCGCCACCACCGGATATTCAAAATTGCCATTGGCGAATAATTCCTGCGCGCGCTGGCTGCTGAGGTATTCAATGAAGCGCAGCGCGCCTGCCTGGTTCGCGGAACTCCGCACCACACCGGCGCCCGAGACATTCACATGCGCCCCGCGATCGCCTGGCGCCTGGTTGGGGAAGATCACCCCAATCCGATCAAACAGCGCCTTTTCCTGCGGATTGGTCGAAGCGCCGAACCGCGCAAGGTAATAGGTATTTGCTACCGCCAGGCGCCCAACGCCTGCGGTCAACGCCTGGAATTGCGGCGTATCACCACCCTGCGGTGGGCGCGCCATATTGGCCACCACGCCACGCGCCCAGGCTTCCGCCGCTTCCGCGCCATTGGCCAGCAGAATGCTCGCCATGAGTGAGGTGTTATAGGGATGCGCCGCAGCCCTGA
Organism: uncultured Rhodospirillales bacterium; assembly: GCA_903927465.1. Taxonomy (GTDB): domain Bacteria; phylum Pseudomonadota; class Alphaproteobacteria; order Acetobacterales; family Acetobacteraceae; genus Neoroseomonas. Next base: position 679 of record CAIYMY010000147.1, read on the forward strand.
TCAGTACCTGCCCGCGTTGCGCCGGCAGGGCCAAATCCTCATACCGCGCGACACCTTCGGGCACACCGCGCTGGCGGTCATACATGATCACGCGTGCGCGGCTGGAAAGCCCAAACCATTGCCCATCTGCGGCGCGGAGATGCGCGGGGATGCGCGCTTCCAGAATCTCGCTTCTTGTTTTGGCCAGAATGCCCACCTCCACCGCGCGGGCGAGCTTGGCCGCATCCACCGTGATCAGCACATCGGCCGGGCTATTGGCGCCTTCCGATTGAATGCGCGCGATCAATTGATCCGCATCGCCTTCAATCAGGCGGGTACGGATGCCAGTTTCCGCAGTGAAACCCTCATACAGCGCGCGATCCGTATCGTAATGGCGCGACGAATAAAGATTGATCGCGCGTTCCTGCGCCGCGACCAAGGCGGGGGTGGCCAGCGGGGCGGCAAAGGGCAGGGCGATCAGGGAACGGCGGCGCATGATGGGAACCTTTTGGCGCGGGAGATGTTGTCGCGGCGGGTCAGGATCAAGACGGGCCGCGCGCAAGTCTAGCCGCGCCAGACATACAACCGCCATGCTGGGCGGACGGGGCAGCCCTGCGCGGCAAATACTTGAGCGCCGCGCAGATCCCGCCTGTTACCGACTCCGGTTACATTCAGCCCTGCAAGCCGCGGAGGAATTTCGCCCGCGCGCCGCCGCCCGCCATCAGGAAGGCGTGGTCTGAACCGCTCAACAGGAAGCGCGCGCCAAGGGCGATGTAATCTGGCGCGACTTTCTCATCATACACGCCGCCCATGCCCATGATTTTGCCATGCGCCTTGCAGGCTGCTGCCACCTTGGCATAGGCCGCGCGCACATCCGGGTGGCCGATCTGCCCGGCAATGCCCATGGAAGCCGTGAGGTCCGAGGTCCCAATCATCAGGCAATCCACGCCCGGCACCGCGGCGATGGCATCGGCATTCGCGACCGCTTCCGGCGTTTCGATCATGACTGTCACCATGATCTGCTCGTTCAATTCCTTCTGCGCTGCCGCGGTATCCGCAACCTGGAAGGCGTATTGCGCCGGCGGGCCGCCCCAGGAACGCTCGCCGAGTGGCGGGTAGCGGAAGGCGCGCACCACATCGCGGGCTTCATCGGCATTATCAATATGTGGCACCACCACGCCCATGGCGCCATTGTCCAGGCAGCGCGTGCCCTCAAACAGCGCATCCTTACAGCAGCGCACCATCGGCGTGACGCCCTGTGAAAGCGCGGCCATGGCCATGCGCGTGGCGTCATCCACACTCATCGCGCCATGTTCCATATCAATGAACAGCCAATCAAAGCCCGAAGCCGCGGCAATCATGCCGACAGCGGGCGTGCGCAGATGATGCACGCCAAAGCCAAGGGCGAGTTCACCCTTTTCCAGGCGGCGGCGCGCGAAATTAGGAGCGATAGGCATGGTGTTTCCCCTGTGGAAGTGATGTGTGTTGAAGGCTGATCAAGCGGCGCCACCAGGCGCCAGCTTGTCTTGGGTTTTGGTGGCGAAATCACTGGCGTCATGGCGTTCATGCAATTGCTCGGATGGTTCACCGGTCACGCGGTTCACCATGCGCCCGCGCTTGACGGCGGGGCGGGCGAAGATGGCGTCTGACCAGCGCTGCACATTCTTGTATTCATGCACGGCAAGGAATTCCGCCGCGCCATACAGGAAGCCCTTCACCAGGCCGCCATACCAGGGCCAAACGGCGATATCGGCGATGGTATAGTCATCACCGCCCAGATAGGCGCTTTCTGCCAGCCGCCGGTCCAGCACATCCAATTGCCGCTTGGTTTCCATAGCGAAGCGATCAATTGCGTATTCGATCTTCACGGGGGCATAGGCGTAGAAATGCCCAAAGCCGCCGCCGAGGTAAGGCGCGCTGCCCATTTGCCAGAACAGCCAGGAAAGGCATTCGGCGCGCAAGGCGGGGTCCTTCGGCAGGAAGGCGTCGAATTTTTCTGCGAGGTGCATCAGGATTGCCGCGCTTTCGAAAACGCGGATGGGTTTTGGGCCGCTGCGATCCAAAAGTGCTGGGATTTTGGAATTGGGGTTTATATCCACAAAGCCGCTGCCGAATTGCTGGCCCTCACCAATGCGGATCAGCCAGGCGTCGTATTCCGCGCCTGAGTGGCCCAGCGCCAAAAGCTCCTCCAGCAGGATCGTCACCTTTTGGCCATTGGGGGTGCCGAGCGAATAAAGCTGCAAGGGGTGGCGCCCCACCGGCAATTCCTTGTCATGCGTCGGGCCGGCGATGGGGCGGTTGATATTGGCAAAGCGCCCGCCATTGGCCTTGTTCCAGGTCCAGACTTTCGGGGGGGTGTAATCGCTGCTGCTGCTCATGGGGGGTGCTCCTTGGGATTAGGCTGAAGCTGGCGCGATTGGCGGTGGGGCGCAAGGCTGGTATCGCGGGGCGATCGGACAGGGGCAGGCGACATGACCATCACCATCCATGGCATCAAGAATTGCGACACCATGAAAAAGGCGCGCGCCTGGTTGGAAGCCGAGGGCATTGCCCATGATTTCCATGACTATAAAACCGCCGGCATCACCGCCGCCACGCTGCACACCTGGGTGCGCAAGGCCGGATGGGAAGCCCTGCTGAACCGCGCCGGCACCACCTTCCGCAAACTACCCGAAGATCAGAAGCAAGGCCTGGATGAAGGCCGCGCCATGGCGCTGATGCTGGCGCAGCCCAGCATGATCAAACGCCCGGTGCTGACGCATGGCGATAAGCTGATCATCGGCTTTGATCCTACGCGTTATTCCGCTGCATTAAAGGCCTGACGCTGCCTCAAATTCACCATCGCGGCCCCATATGAAGCTCTGGAAGGGCGAAGGGGTAGGTTTTGGCTGAGGGGCTTAATATTCAGGCCTATAGCGATGCGCTGGTCGTGCTTGGCACGGCGGGCGTGATTGTGCCCCTGTTGCGCCGTGCTGGTGTCAGCCCAGTGCTTGGCTATCTTGGTGCCGGGGCGCTGCTGGGGCCGCTCGCGCTTGGGTCCTTCATCAATGAATACCCGCTGCTTTATTGGTTCACGGTGATTGACGCGAAAAGCGTGACCGCCATTGCTGAGCTTGGCGTGGTCTTCCTGCTGTTCCTGATTGGGCTTGAGCTTTCCTTTGATCGCCTGAAGGCGATGCGCCGGCTGGTGCTGGGCCTTGGGGGGCTGCAATTGGCGGTAAGCTTTGTCGCGATCAGCCTGATTGGGCTGGCCTTTGGCCTGACGCCCCAGATTGCGGCGGTGCTCGCCGCCTGCATGGCGCTTTCTTCCACCGCCATCGTGCTGGAATTGCTGGCACAGCAGGAAAGGCTACTCACCAGCGGCGGGCGCGCCAGCTTTGCCGTGCTGCTGGCGCAGGATGTGGCCGTGGTGCCCATATTGCTGTTTATCGGCATCCTCGGCGCCAAGGGGGGTGGTTCCGTACTGTTCAGCATCGCCATTGCCTTGGGGCAGGCTTTGTTGGTGCTGGCACTGATTGTGCTGGTCGGGCGCGTGGTGCTGCGCCCGCTGTTCCGCCTGGTGGGCGGCCAGCGTTCGGAAGAACTCTTTATCGCCGCCGTGCTGTTTGTGATTGTCGCAACCGGCATCATGGCCGCGATGGCTGGGCTTTCCATGGCGATTGGCGCCTTTGTCGCCGGGCTTTTGCTGGCCGAGACCGAATATCGCCGCGCAGTTCAGGCGACGATCGAGCCCTTCAAGGGCCTGCTGCTTGGCATCTTTTTCTTCAGTGTGGGCATGAGCATTGATTTCCGCGAAGTTGCGAAGGAACCAGTGTTGTTGCTTGGGCTTGCCTTCGGCCTCGTGCTGCTCAAGGCTGGGATTGTCTATGGGTTGGCGCGGTATTTCGCGCTGACGCGGGCAGCGGCTTTGGAATCGGCGCTGCTGCTTGGCCCAGGGGGTGAATTCGCCTTTGTGGGCATTGGGCTCGCGACCGGGCTTGCGCTGATTAAACCGAGGCTGGCCGGCTTCATCCTGGCGGCGATCAGCCTGACCATGGCTTTGCTGCCTTTGCTATCCGCGCTGGCGCGGCGCCTGGCGCCTTTGCTGGAAGAGGCGAGGCCGAAAGACCCAGCGCTTGAGGCCCTGCCGGAAGGGCCGCAGGGCCATGCCATCATCATCGGCTATGGGCGCGTTGGCAAAACCGTGGCCGCGTTGCTCCGCCAACATGACCTGCGGCAGATCGCGGTGGATCATGACCCCGCAACCGTAGCGCGCGCCCGCCGCGCCGGTGAGGAAGTGTTCTTCGGCGATGCCGCGCGCCCGGCCTTTTTGCAGGCCTGCGGTCTGGCTTCGGCGCAAAGCGTCATCATCACCATCAACCTCGCGCCGCAAATAGATCAGATCGTCAGCGCCATTCGCGCAGAGCGGCCGGATTTACCCATTATCTCCCGCGCGCGAGATGCGGCGCATGCTCGCCACCTTTATGCGCAGGGGGTGAGTGAGACCGTGCCGGAGACGATTGAAGCAAGCCTACAATTATCCGAAGCGGCGCTGGTATCGCTCGGCGTGCCGATGGGGCGCGTGATCGCCTCCATCCACCAAAAACGCGCCGATTTCGCTGAGGAATTACGCAGCGCCGCGCGGGGGGGCTAAGCATTTTCAAGCCAAGCGGTATCGCTTGGCGACTCGGAAAATGCGCTCAAACTATGTTGTTAGAACCTGTCGGATGCGCCATCGCGCATCGGACAGGTTCTAACCCCCCGCGAGGGACGCAATCACGAAAGCTTCTGCTTCAACACATCATTGACCAGCGCAGGATTTCCCTTGCCCTGCATGGCCTTCATGGTCTGGCCAACAAAGAAGCCAAACAGCTTGTCCTTGCCAGAACGATATTCCGCGACCTTATCGGCATTGGCAGCCAGCACCTGGTCAATCACCGCTTCAATCGCGCCGGTATCCGTCACCTGCTTCAGGCCGCGTTCTTCCACAATGGCGCCGGGCGCGCGGCCGGTTTCCACCATTACTTCAAACACTTCCTTGGCCAATTTGCCGGAAAGCGTGCCATCCGCCATCAAATCCAGCAGCGCGCCAAGATCAGCGGCACTGACGGGCGGTTCCGCGATGGAGCTTTTGGTGCGGTTGATGGCGGCGAAAAGATCACCCATCACCCAATTCGCCGCCTGCTTCGCATCCCGCCCCTTGGCGACGGTTTCATAATAGGCGGCGGTTTCGCGCTCTAGCGTCAGCACATGCGCGTCATAGGGCGTGATGCCGTAATCGCGCACATACCGCGCGCGGCGCGCATCTGGCAGTTCTGGCAAAGCGGCCTTCAGGCCTTCCACCCAGGCGGCATCAATCACCAGCGGGGGCAAATCCGGGTCCGGGAAATAGCGGTAATCATGCGCATCTTCTTTTGACCGCATGGAACGCGTAATGCCGCGGCTTGTATCGAAAAGCCGCGTTTCCTGTTCCACCGTGCCGCCGGATTCCCATACCTCAACTTGGCGCCGCGCTTCGGTTTCCACCGCCTGCATGACAAAGCGAATGGAATTCACATTCTTCACTTCACAGCGCGTGCGAAAGCCTTCCCCCGCCTTACGGACGGAGACATTCACATCGGCCCGCATCGACCCTTCATCCATATTGCCATCGCAAGTGCCGAGATAGCGCATGATCTGGCGGAGTTTGGTGAGGTAAGCGCCGGCTTCCTCGGGGCTGCGCATATCAGGTTCCGAGACAACTTCCATCAGCGCTACACCGGAACGGTTCAGGTCAATGAAGGATTTTGTTGGATGCTGGTCGTGCTGGGATTTGCCGGCATCCTGTTCCAGATGCAGCCGCGTAATGCCAATGGTCTTCGTGCTGCCATCAGCCAATTCAATGTCAATCGCGCCTTCGCCAATGATGGGATGCGCGTATTGGCTGATCTGATAACCCTGCGGCAGATCGGCGTAGAAGTAGTTCTTGCGATCAAAGCGGGACCAGAGATTGACCTTGGCATTCAAGCCAAGCCCGGTACGTACGGCTTGCGCCACGCATTCATGGTTGATCACCGGCAACATGCCGGGGAAACCCGCATCAATGAAGGACACCTGGGCGTTCGGTTCCGCGCCAAATGCCGTCGCCGCGCCGGAAAACAGCTTGGCGTTGGACGTGATCTGGGCATGAACTTCCAGCCCGATCACCACTTCCCAGGGGCCTGATTCCCCCTCGACAATATAGGTCATGCCCCGGCCCTCATTGCTGGCATCGCCTTGAAATCAGCCGCGCGTTCCAAAGCGGCACCCACGGCGAAAACCGTTTCCTCATCAAAGGCCCGGCCAATCACCTGCAAGCCCAAGGGCAGGCCCTGATGATCAAGCCCTGTCGGCAGCGCCAGGCCAGGCAAGCCGGCCAGATTGGCCGTGACGGTGAAGACATCGTTCAAATACATCTTCACCGGGTCATCCGCATTCTCGCCTTCCGCAAAGGCGGCTGAAGGGGTTGCAGGGGTCACAATCGCATCCACCTTGGCCCAGGCCGCGTCAAAATCGCTCGCGATCAGGGCACGGATTTTCTGCGCCTTCAGGTAATAGGCATCGTAATAGCCGGCACTCAGCACATAAGTGCCGATCATGATGCGCCGGCGCACTTCCGCGCCAAAACCCTCGGCCCGCGTGCGTTCATATAGATCGCGCAGGTCGCTATCCTTCTCGGCCACGCGCAGGCCAAAGCGCACGCCATCATAGCGCGCCAGGTTGGAAGACGCCTCGGCAGGGGCCACGATGTAATAAGTGGGCAGCGCGTATTTCGTGTGTGGCAGAGAGATATCCACAATCTCCGCCCCCGCATCGCGCAACCAATCCAGCCCCTGACGCCAGAGCTTTTCAATCTCCGCCGGCATGCCATCCAGCCGATATTCGCGCGGCACGCCAATGCGCATCCCCTTCACGCTCCGCCCACAAGCGGCAGCGAAATCCGGCACGGGCTGATTGGCGCTGGTGGAATCCTTCGGGTCATGCCCCGCCATGGACCGCAACAAAATGGCGCAATCTTCCACAGTGCGGGCAAAGGGGCCTGCCTGATCCAGCGAAGAAGCAAAGGCCACAATGCCAAAGCGCGAACAGCGCCCGTAAGTCGGCTTAATGCCGGTAATGCCGCAAAACGCCGCCGGCTGACGAATGGAACCGCCCGTATCCGTGCCCGTCGCCCCCAGCGCCATGCGCGCCGCAACCGCCGCCGCAGACCCACCCGAAGACCCACCCGGCACCAACCGCGCGCTTGGATCATCCTTGCGCTGCCAAGGGTTCAAAACGCCACCATAGGCCGAGGTCAAATTGGATGACCCCATCGCGAATTCATCCAGATTGGCCTTGCCCAGAAACACCGCCCCATCGCGCTTCAACTGCGCGGTCACGGTGCTTTCATAAGGCGGGATGAAATTGCCCAGGATTTTCGAACCCGCCGTGGTGCGCACACCTTCCGTGCAGAACAAATCCTTGATGGCAAGCGGAATACCCTCAAGCGGCCCGGCCTCACCCCGCTTACGGCGGGCATCGGATGCGCGGGCGGCGTCCAGCGCCTTTTCGCTGGTGGTGGTGATAAAGGCATTCAGCTTCGGGTTCAGCGCCTCAACCGCGGCCACATGGGCGCGCGTCAATTCCTCGGCGCTGATCGCGCCCTCATTCAGCGCGGCAAGCGCACCAGCGAGGGTAAAATCGGTCGGATGCATTATTCCACCACCTTCGGTACGCCGAAATATTCGCCCTCTCGGTCAGGCGCATTGGCCAGCACGGCTTCGGCCTGGCCGCCATCGGTCACTACATCTTCGCGCATCGGCATGGCCGCCACGCCGCCGGGGGTGCCGCCGGCCATGGGCTCCACCCCATCGGTATTCACGGCCTGGAGCTGTTCAATCCAGCCTAAAATGCCGTTGAGTTCGCCCTGCACGCGGGCGACATCCTGTTCTTCAAGGCGCAAGCGGGCCAAAGCCGCAACGCGCCTGACCGTGGCGGTGTCGAGGGACATAAATCAGTACTTCCCGGAAAAAGAGTGGCGGACCATAAGGCCCCAGATGCCACTCTTCAACCTGACAGATTTACGCGCAGTATTGCCCCGGCATTCCCGGCTGATCGGCCTTGATCCCGGGGAGAAGACCGTGGGCGTGGCGCTGAGTGATGTCTCGCTGATGTTGGCCAGCCCCTATGGCAGCTTCAAGCGCGGGAAGCTTGCCGCCATAGCCGCCGAGATCCAAGCGATTGCGGCCAAGGAAGGCGTGGGGGGCTTGGTTGTGGGCCTACCCCTTGGCCTGGATGGGTCCTTCGGCCCGGCGGCCCAGGCGGCGCGGGATTGGGCGCGGTCCCTTTCGGACGCCAGCGGTTTGCCGGCGGCGCTTTGGGATGAAAGGCTTTCCTCGGCGGCGGTGAACCGCATGATGGTGGGGGAAGCCGATCTCAGCCGGGGCAAAAGGGCGGCGGCGGTGGACAAGGCGGCAGCGGCCTGGATGCTACAGGCGGCTTTGGACGCAACCAAAGGATGACGCGCATGGATCAGATTCTGGTGGAAATCGCGCTGGATGGGCGCATCCGCTACGCCATTGGCGCGCTGGCGGGGCTTGGCTTTGCCATGCTGGGCTTTGCGCTGCTGCCGCAATTCCTGGCCGAATGGCCGGCCATCACGCCCCGGCTTTTGGGGCTTGGCTTCCCGATCCTTGGGCTTGGGATGTTCCTGTGGCTGTCCTTCATCCCGGCACCCCATGCGCTTGCGATTCGCGCCGATGGCAGCGCGGTCTTTACCCGCAGCGTCACTACCTGGTGGCGGTTTTTTGACATGTTTGAGACGCTGCCGCCCGGCGCCATTACCGGGGTTGCGGTGGGAGCCATTGATGCGCCCCTTGGCACCACCCGCAGCGGAGAGACGGATTTCTCCGCCACATCAAAGGAATGGCGGCTGGTGCTGCGCCTTTCGGGTGGCGCCGAGCGGGAAGTTCAGCGCAGCCCTGGCCGTGCCCCGCTGGATGAAAAAGCGGCGGCACTGCGTGGGGCGCTCAAGCTGCCATGAACGGGTCTGGTCTTTCCCGCCGCTCGGCGGCTAGTGCGTTTTCAGTTCACATGCGTTCACCGGAAACGCACTAGATACTTGTTTGATCGCATTTTCCGAGTCGCCAAGTGATTCCACTTGTCTTGAAAATGCTCTAGAAAGGCGTCGTGACCTATCCCCGCAAACACCTCCTCGCCATTGAGGGTCTTGAGCCGCCGCATATCGCGGATTTGCTGGACCTGGCGGAATCCTACGCCCTGCTTAATCGCAGCGGCAAAACCCAGCGAGACCTGTTGAAGGGCCGCAC
>CAIYMY010000148.1 GCA_903927465.1 uncultured Rhodospirillales bacterium
GCCTGATTTTTCCGCGCCTGGATGATGCTTTTCAATAAGCCCAGCAATGGTCGCGATATTGCGAAAACTGCGCCGCAGCATGGAGGATTCCGCGAGCCATTCTTCCATCTCATCGCCCAGAATATCTTCAGCGAACAGCCTTTCCACGCCAGTCGGCTCAAAGGCGGACCAGATCGCCAGCACATAATCCGTGCCCACATAACCAAGCGGCCCCATACCAAGCCGTTCCATGCGCTTCGTCACCAAAAGCCCAAGCGTTTGATGCGCAAGCCGCCCTTCAAATGTATAGGCCACCAAAAACCAGCGCCCACCGCGCGGGAAGGTTTCAATCAGCAAGCCATCGGATGGCGGCAATTCACTCCGCAGGCTTTGCAGCCGGAGCCATTCCTGCACCGGTGCAGGCAAATGCGCCCAGCGCGAAGGATCATGCAAAATGGCGCGCACCCGCGCAGCGAGCCAGGTGGTCAGCGGCATGCGGCTGCCGGCATAAACCGGCACGCGCGGTTCATCGCCACCGCCGGGGCTGACAATCACAGCGGCCGGGTCAAGCCTTTCATAACGCACCACCTGGCCCGCAAATAAAAAGCAATCACCGGCCGTGAGGGTGGAGACGAACCATTCTTCAACCTCACCCAAAGTGCCGCCGCCACGAAACCGCACCTTGATCATGGGGGTTTCGACGATGGTGCCCAGATTCATGCGCAATTGCCGCGCCACGCGCGTATCGCGGACATGCAGCAGGCCTTCGGAGTCACGAAACAGGCGGCTGAAACGCTCATAAGCCGCCAGCGCATAGCCGCCATCTTCGACAAACCGGACCACATCATCGAAATCACGCCGCGACAGCGCGGCATAAGGCGCGGCGCGGATCACCTCGGCATAAAGCGCATCCGGATGAAAGGGCGCGTGGCACGCCATGGCCAGCACATGCTGCGCCAGCACATCCAAGCCGCCAGGGCGCGGAGGGTCGCCATCCAATTCGCCAGCCGCCACGGCTTCCATCGCGGCCACGCATTCAATCACCTCAAACCGATTGGCCGGGACCAGCACAGCGTGAGAGGGCTCATCCATCCGGTGATTGGCGCGGCCCACGCGCTGCAATAGCCGCGCGACACCTTTGGGCGCGCCAATCTGGATCACCTGGTCCACATCCCCCCAATCAATGCCGAGATCGAGTGACGCAGTGGCGACCACCGCGCGCAGCTTGCCCGCTGCCATGGCCGCTTCCACCTTGCGGCGCTGTTCAATTTCAAGGCTGCCATGATGCAGCGCGATGGGCAGCGCTGCCTCATTCAACCGCCAGAGTGCGGCGAAGCAAAGCTCTGCCTGGGCGCGGGTATTGACGAAGACAATCGTGACCCGCGCTGCTTCAATACGGCGATAGACTTCCGGCATGGAAGCCAACCCCATATGCCCGCCCCAGGGCAAATGGCCTTCGGGCAATTGCAAATCAAATACGGGCGCGGCGCCGCCTTCCGTCGTGATCAGCCGGACAGATGCCGCTTGCGCATCCGGCGCCAGCCAGGCGCGCAAGGCATCAGGCACGGCGACGGTTGCGGAAAGCCCGATGCGCTTGGCACCTGGCGCCAGCACGGCTAGGCGAGACAGGCATAGCGCCAATTGATCACCGCGCTTGGTCCCGGCCAAAGCATGGATTTCATCAATGATGATGCCACCAAGCCCGGCGAAAATCTCCTGCGCATCGGGCAGGGATAGCAACAGCGTCAGGCTTTCCGGCGTGGTCAGCAGGATATGGGGCGGGGAGGCGCGCTGGCGTGCGCGGCGATTGGCGGGTGTGTCACCGGTGCGGGTTTCAACGCGAATGGGCAGGGCCATATCGCCAATCGGCGCCATCAGATTGCGCGCAATATCCACCGCGAGCGCCTTCAAGGGCGAGATATACAGTGTATGCAGCCCTTCGCGCGGTGTTGCCGCCAGTTCCAAAAGTGTCGGCAGGAAGCCGGCCAAAGTCTTTCCCCGCCGGTGGGCGCCACCAGCAGCGCGTGATCACCGCCTGCCACCGTCGCCAGAACATCAAGCTGGTGCGCCCGCGGCTGCCAGCCACGCGCCGCAAACCATCCGGCAAAAGGTTCTGGTAATGTTCGCATTCAGCGCTATCTATGGCGCGACCCACCCCTGAGGCAAGCCCGGAAGCCCATGCCCCTGATCGCCCCGCCCCATCCCGAGACCTGGCTGAAAGTGACCCAAGCCGGGCTATTCTGCGAACCGGGTGGTTTTTTCATTGACCCGCTCCGCGCCGTGGATCGCGCCGTGATCAGCCATGGCCATTCAGATCACGCGCGCCCCGGTCATGCGGCGGTGCTGGCCACGCCCGAGACTCTGGCCATCATGACCGCGCGTTTGGGCGAAGGCCGTGCGGGGGCCACGCAACAGGCTCTACGCTATGGGGAGGTAATCACCATCAATGGCGTGAAGGTCTGGCTGCGGCCGGCTGGGCATGTGCTGGGCTCGGCGCAGATCGCGCTGGAATGGCAGGGCAGCCGCGTGGTGGTCTCGGGCGATTACAAGCGTCGCGCCGATCCAAGCTGCGCGGCGTTTGAAGTTGAGCGCTGCGATGTCTTCATCACGGAAGCGACCTTCGCTTTGCCCGTGTTTCGCCACCCGGATGCGATGGGCGAAATTGCGCGGCTTTTGCGATCAGCCGCGTTATTTCCCGAACGCACCCATGTGATCGGCTGCTATGCGCTGGGCAAATGCCAGCGCCTGATCCGCATGTTGCGCGCGGCGGGCTATGACCAGCCCATCCATCTGCATGGCGCGCAGCAGGGGCTTTGCGCGGTTTATGAGGAATTGGGTGTGGCACTCGGCCCGCTGCTGCCAGCAACAGTTGCGCGGAAGGATGCGCTGAAGGGCGCCATTGTGCTGGCGCCGCCTTCCGCCATTGCTGATCGCTGGGCAAGGCGGCTCGCGGAACCGGTCGTTGCCAATGCTTCCGGCTGGATGGGCGTGCGGCAACGCGCGCGCCAGGGTGGCGTGGAATTGCCGCTGGTGATTTCCGATCACGCGGATTGGGATGAATTGCTGGCAACCTGCACGGAGACCGGCGCGCAGGAGGTTTGGGTGACGCATGGGCGCGAAGATGCGCTGATCCATGCGCTGGGGCTACAGGGCATCAGGGGGCGGGCCTTGAACCTGATTGGGCGCGGTGAGGAAGATGAGGAAGCCAGTGCGTGATCAACACTATCACTGCGTTCCTTGCAGACGCCGCGCCAATTTGCGGCGCGCCAGCCAGCGGCGCGGACCGCCGCCGCCCAGGATTAATTTCGTGCAGGTTGTGCGAATCTGCCAGGGTAGATTGAGGAGCGTGTCGTAATGCGCCTCAAGCCGTTGCTGCGCCTGATGGAAGCTGGCATCCACCTTGCCAGCGCTCAAATGTCGGAGGTGAAAATCAATCACCCAAGCGCTGCGCCCGGCGCAGCGCGCTTGCAGGCAAAGATCTGTGCCATAAAGGTGAAAGCCAGAAAGCCCGGCAGAGATGCTCACCAACGCATCGCGCCGGATAATGATGAAATTCTCATCCAGGCTGACCACCCGCGCGGGAAGCTTGCCGCGCCGCTGATCTTCCCCATGCGGATCGGAAATGCGGAGAACAAGGCTGCCATCCGCTATCGCACCGGCGTTGCCGGCAAGCGCCCAATCCGCATCAAGCGTATCCAGCGCCGAGAGGCTGGCGTGCAGCGCTTCGGCATCATCGCTGAGCAGCCGAATATCCTGATGGCAGAGGATCACATAGGCGCCGCGCGCCAGGCTCAAGAAACGCCTGATGCCCTGGAAGGCATCCCATTGGTGACACTTGGTATTGTCCAGATAAAGGAATTCCGCCTTGTCGGGCGTGAAGCCGCTTGCCTGGTAGCTTTCAACCATGGCCGCGTATTCCGCAGGGCGCGTGACCAAAGTGCAAATGCTGAAGAGCGGCCCCGCAAGGGGTTGGCCGGCATCCATCGGTTGCTGCGCTGGAATCATCTCGCCAAAATCAGCCCTGCAACGGAATTGCGCAAGATCAATCTGGGCCAGACAGCGCCATGAGCCTACCCGCCTTCGCTGAACTCCTGGAAAGGCTAGTGTTTTCCCCTGGGCGGAACGCTAAGCTGGCACTTCTTGGCCAATGGTTTGCCGGGCAGCCGGACCCCGAACGCGGCCTGGGCCTGGCCGCCATCACGGAAAGCCTGAAGCTCGCCACCGCCAAGCCCGCGATGCTGCGAGAGATTACCATGGCGCGGGTGGACCCCGAATTGTTCAGGCTTTCCTATGATTATGTCGGCGATCTGGCTGAAACCATTGCGCTGATCTGGCCAAAGCGCGCCGGCGTGAATGCGCCGCCGCCCGCGCTATCAGACATCATTGCCGCCTTGGAAACCACGCCCAAATCCGAGGTGCCGGCGCTAATCGCAGGTTGGCTTGATACGCTCGATTCCAGCGGGCGGTTGGCACTGATCAAGCTGCTCACGGGCGGCCTCAGGGTTGGTGTTTCGGCGCGGCTTGCGCGTGTGGCACTCGCCGAATGGTCAGGGCAGGCGGTAGAGGCGATTGAGGAAGCCTGGCACGCTATCCCCGCGCCCTATGAACCGCTTTTCGCCTGGCTTGAGGGTCGCGCGCCGCAGCCGGACCCGCGCGCGGCACCCATTTTCCGCCCGCTGATGCTGGCGCATCCCTTGGAAGAAGCCGATTTCGCCGCGCTCGATCCCGCCACCTATTGCGCGGAATGGAAATGGGATGGCATTCGCGTGCAAGTCACGTCGGGGCCGGGTGGTGCAAGAGTTTGGAGCCGGGGGGCCGAAGATATCTCCGCAAGCTTTCCCGAAATCATCGCGGGTCTGGACTTCCATGCCGTGCTGGATGGCGAATTGCTGGTGCTGCGGGATGGCGCAGTGGCGCCCTTTGCCGATGTGCAGCAAAGGCTGAACCGCAAAACCGTCACCGCCAAGATGCAGCGCGATTACCCGGTAGCGATCAGGCTTTACGATATTCTTTTTGATAGCACGGAGGATTTGCGCCCCCTGCCCTTTTCCGAACGGCGCGCGCGGCTGGAAGCCTGGTATCGGCGCCAGCAACCGCCGCGGATGGATCTTTCCGACATCATTGCCTTCAAGCAGATCAGCGATTTGCAGGCGCTGCGTGATGGCGCGCGGGATGCGGCGATTGAAGGACTGATGCTGAAGCGCGCCGATGGCCCCTATCTGCCCGGGCGCGTCAAAGGCCAATGGTGGAAATGGAAGCGTGCGCCGCTCACGCTTGATACTGTGCTGATGTATGCGCAGCGCGGTCATGGGAAGCGCAGCAGCTTCTATTCGGATTATACTTTTGGTGTCTGGCGGGAAGACGGCGAATTGGTACCGATTGGCAAGGCCTATTCCGGCTATACGGATGAGGAATTGGCCTGGCTTGATCGTTGGATCAGGAACCACACCGTGGATCGCTTCGGCCCGGTGCGGGAAGTGGAAAAGGCGCTGGTGCTGGAAGTGGCCTTTGATGCGGCGCAGCGCAGCAGCCGGCATAAATCAGGCGTCGCGCTGCGCTTTCCGCGCATTGCGCGCATCAGGCGGGACAAACCTGCCGAGGAAGCGGATCGGTTGGAAAATGTGCTGGCTTTGATCACCGATAGTGCTTCAACGCCCGATCAAGATTGAAGGCGCTTTCGCTATTCGATCTTCAGCCCTGTTTCGCGGATCAATTGCCGCACCAGATCGCGGTCCTTGCGGATACGTTCCCCAAAGGCATCGGCGCTTTCCGTCACCACATCATTGCCGGAAGCGGCCAGCCTTTGGCGCGTTGGTTCATCGGTGGTGGCATGGCGCAAGGCCGCTTCCAGACGGGCGCGGATGGGTGCGGGTGTCGCAGATGGTGCGAACAGCCCGTTCCAGCTTGTCAGATCAAATCCAGGAAAGCCGCTTTCGGCCAAAGTCGGCAGATGTGCAAGGCTGCCGCGACGTTCACCGCTTGTGAGTGCAATGCCGCGGGCGCGGTCACTCTGGATCAGGGGCGCGAAGCTATTGGCCGTGCCAATGGCGCCATCAGTATTGCCGGCGGCAACATCGCGCGCACTTTCAGTACCGCCGCGATAGGCGACATGTTCCATCTTGATGCCCGCGCGCAATTCCAAAAGCGCGCCTGCCAGATGGCCGATGGTGCCAATGCCCGGCGTGCCATAGGTGAAGCCAGGCCGCGCCTTCACGGCTGCAATGAATTCCGCGACATTGCGCGCCGGGTAATCGCGCTTGGTCACCAGCACATAGGGCAGCGCCACCGCCTGACCAATCGGCACAAAGGCGTTTTCGTAATCAAACGGCAGGCCGCGATGGATCAGCGGCGCCACCGCAAAGGCGAAGCTTTCAAAGAACAGCGTATAGCCATCCGCCGGCGCACTCGCGACAATGCCGGCGCCAATCGTGCCGCCGCCGCCGCTGCGATTTTCCACAATGATGTTCTGGCCGAGAAATTCCGACATGCGTGGAATGAGCAGCCGCATCACCGTATCGGATTGCCCGCCGGGCGCGTAGGGCACCACCACGCGGATGGGGCGCACAGGGAAATCCTGCGCGCGGGCCAGGCTGGGGGCGGCCAGAAGGCCAGTTGCAAGCAATAGGTAACGTCGGTGCACGATCATCCTCCCTCAGCCGGTGGCACGGTTCCGGGCCGTGGCGAGATGGGCAAAAGCTTGTCGAGGCCCGTCATTTTCTCAAACAGCGCCGCCACCTGCAAAGCCCGCGCATCCTGCCGTGGGGGAGCCACGATATGCAGCCCAACGGGTCGTCCATATTGGTCGAAGCCACAAGGCACGGAAACTGCGGGGCAACCGGCCAAGGTGGCGAAGGCATTGATCATCGATCCCCCCATGTAGTTTTCCAGCTTCTTGCCGCCGATGCTCTCTGGTGCGCGCAGCATCACATCAAAGGCGGGCGTGGCCGCACCAGGCGTGATCAGCACATCATAGCGCTTGAACAGATCGCGCATGCTGATGAAGAAGCGCCGGCGTTCATGTTCCGCCCAAGCGAGCCGCGATGCAGTTTCCTGCAAGCCGCGCTCGGTCTGCCAGATGATGTCGGGCTTGATCTTGTCCCGATGCTCCTTCAGCATTTTTTCGCGGTCCACCACGAAATGCTGGCTGCGCAGCACCAGAAACGCCTCATTCAAATCGCCAATCTCGGGATGGGCTTCTTCCACTACGGCGCCAAGCGCTTCGAAGCGCCGCACTTCGCGCGCGCAAATTTCCTCGGTTTCCCGGTCCATCGAAATCGCGCCGCCAAAACGCGCGGTGAAGGCGATGCGCTTCGGTGCCTCAGCCTCCGCTGCCGCAACCGCCGCCACATAGGGGCGGGCCGGCGCTTCCCAGGTCAGCGGATCAGCTAAATCCCAGCCAGCCATGGCGTCCAGGAACAATGCCAGATCAGGGATATTGCGCGCCATCGGCCCATTCACCGAAAGCGGCGAATAGAGATCATCCGCCGTGCCACGACTAACGCGCCCCGGCGAAGGGCGCAGCCCCACCACGGAACAATAGGTCGCGGGGCGGCGCAGAGACCCCCCATGGTCCGACCCATGCGAGAGCCACACCTGGCCTGTCGCCAAGGCAACCGCGCCACCCCCGGTGGAACCGCCGCAGGTGAGCGATGTATTCCAAGGATTGCGCGTGCGCCCGAACACTTCATTGAAGGTCGAACCACCCGCACCGAATTCGGGCGTATTGGATTTGGCAATCACAATGCCGCCCTTGCGTTCGATGCGCTCCACCAAGGGATGACTTTCCTTCGGCACGTAATCGGCGAAGATCGGGCTGCCATAGGTGGTGCGCACGCCGGCCACTTCCGCCAGATCCTTAATGGCAACGGGGATGCCGCCAAGCCAGCCCGCCTCATTTTCCGCTTCGCGCCGCTTGCCCGCCATCAGCGCACGGGCATGGTCGCGCGCACGGTCCAGGCACAGCGTGGGCAGCGCATTCACATCGCCATCCACCGCGGCAATGCGCGCCTCGGCGGCGTCAATCAGGTCAAGCGGCGTGATTTCGCCCGCTTTCAGCTTGGCAGCAGCTTCCGTGGCGCTCAGGCGGATCAATTCATCAGACATAGGACTTTTCCCCAAAACCAGGACAGGCTAACAGCAATCCAGGTTTGGAGAAGACCCGCATGTACAACCCGCCCTTATTCCGTGAAGACCGCCCGGAAATCCTGCATGCCATTTTGCGTGAGGCTCGGCTGGCTATTCTGGTCAGCGCTGGGACGGATGGCGTGCCGGAAGCCACCCATGTGCCGCTGCAACTCGCCGCCGATGAAGGCAAGCACGGCACGCTTTACGGCCATTTGGCCCGTGCGAATACGCATTGGCGCGGCCTGGCCGCCGCTGGCCGCGCACGCGCCATTTTCATGGGGCCTGAGGCTTATGTGTCACCGTCATTTTATGCCTCCAAGCGCGAACATGGGAAGGTCGTGCCCACCTGGAATTATGTTGCCGTGCATGCCATCGGCGCGATCGAGGTGTTTGAGGATGCCGCGCGGCTGCATGCGCTGGTGGAACGACTAACCAATCACCATGAAGCCCCACGCGCCAAGCCCTGGGCAGTGGATGATGCGCCGGAAGCCTTCATCGCCTCACAGCTCAAAGGGATTGTCGGGCTACGCTTGGAAATCGAAACTCTAATCGGCAAGCGCAAGCTCAGCCAGAACCGGCCGGAACAGGATCAGCATGGCGTGATTGAAGGCCTGGGCAGCAGTGAGGATGCGCGGGACCGCGATGTGGCGGCCTTGATGCAGCGGGGCAGTTGACGCTCGCGCTACATCACCGCCTCAGGACCAAACCTTGGGATAAAAACACGACCATCGGAACGCACACCCGGGTTTGGCTGAAGCCCAGCGGCAGCGCGCGTGACTTCCGCAATCAGCCGCGCCACTTCGCCTTCCAGTTCAAAAAACCGGCCTGAATCGCCTTCGCGAAAGGCCGCGGTGGCACGCACGCGCAATTCCTGGCCGCCAACGCCCGTGGAACACGCCACATACAGCAGGCCCTGCCCCTGCGCGACGCTGCGCCCAGTGACGCAACGCTGAGACGGCGCATCGGGAATCCAAACCATGCGCATGCGCGCTACATTGCCTGGCGCATAGGTACGCACCGTCGCCTTACTGGCATTGAAGCCGGCGGCGACAGCCGGTGAGGCCAAGCCATCCGGCAGCACCATGCCGTGATCATTTACCCCAACGGTCGCCCAGGTTGCGTTGCCCGGTATCGTGTAGCGTACATAAAGCTGGGTCAGGCCATTGCGCGCGATGACACTTTCATCCGGTGGACCGACGGCGCGCACCCAAGGGCCAACGCGCAGCGGCAGCCGCGCCGCTACCGCCTTGGTGGCTTCCGTTGGTATCGAATACGGAAGTTCAACGCCCCCCGGTCCCGGCGGTCCGGGCAGGTTATTCGGGTAAAGCTGAGTCACCGTCACATCCGGAACCGGCGCCAATGACACAGGCTGCGCTTCAGGCGGCAGCGCCTGCTGTGCACAACCCAGCGCCAAGGTAGCGCATATCAGGGCAAGCGCCGCGCCGCGCATCACACACGCTCACTGACTTTGATGGCGATTTTGCAGCCGGTTTTGATTGCTGCACTCAGCAGCCGATAGGCCGGCGCCTGTTCTGCTTCATTTTCAAGCCCGGTGTCGCGGTGCTCCAATTCCTCGGCGCGGAAGCGGGCGATATCGGCGCGCAGTTCCGCCTCATCATCGCCAAGCGTGTCTTCCTGGGCGCGGTAATGCTCATCAATCGCTTCTTCCACGGCAACCGTGCAGGCCATGGCGCCACGATGGCCA
>CAIYMY010000149.1 GCA_903927465.1 uncultured Rhodospirillales bacterium
GACCCACCGCAGAGGATCGCGCGGCCACCCCTTGTCAGATGAAGAGCGCGCGAAGAACGCCACCAAATCACGTGTGCGTGCGAAGGGCGAACATCCGCTGCTGGTGATCAAGCGGATTTTTGGTTTCACCCATGTCCGCTACCGGGGCCTGGCGAAGAACAGGACGCGCTTTGAGGTTCTCTGTGCGCTTACCAATCTTTACATGAAGCGGCGTGTTTTGATGCGATACTGTCACGCTTGACAGGTGAATTGCTTCTGGAAGTGGTCAAGGCAGCAAACTCCACAGCGAAAGTGGACGGGCAAGCAATCAAAAATAGGGCAAAGCTGATCGAGATCGCCGTAACCGCACAAAAATTGATACCATAGCGCAGTTAATCAGAGGTTCCCTAAAATAAGAGGACAATCTGATGTCGCAAGCAACGCGGGTCCCCGCTTCTGTCGCTACCTGCCGTTGGGGCGGGTTTGACGCTTCCTTTACGCCGGTGGCGAGCATTGCCTCGGGCGAGACCATCATTCTGGAATGCGTCTCCGGCGGGCCGGAAGTGATGCCGGGGCCGGAGAAGCGCCTGCCGCTGCACCCGGCGATTTCGGAAATCCACGCCAAACTGCCGAGGCTCGGCGCGCATATAATCACCGGCCCGGTTGAAGTGCGCGGCGCCGAACCAGGCGATGCTTTGCGCGTGGATATCGAGAAGATCGAGCTCGGCGCGGATTGGGGCTTTTGCGGCTTCCGCCCACTTTTCGGCACGCTGCCGGAAGACTTTCCCTATCGTCGCACGCTGCATATTCCGGTGAACAAGCAGGCCATGACCTGCCGCCTGCCCTTCGGGCCGCAGGAAGGCGGGCTTGATCTGCCGCTGGCGCCATTCTTCGGCGTGATGGGCGTGGCGCCGCCGCCCGAATGGGGCATGGTGAACACCAAGGAACCGCGCGCCATTGGCGGCAATCTGGACAATAAGGAATTGACCGAGGGCACCACGCTGTTCCTGCCCATTTTCAACAAGGGTGCTTTGTTTTCCGCCGGCGACGGCCATGGCGTGCAGGGCGATGGGGAAGTCTGCATCAATGCACTCGAAATCTGTCTGACCGGCCATTTCAAGCTTTCCGTGGTGAAGGGCGGCGGCGCCAAGGACCCGGTGCTGAAATTCCCCCGCGCAGAGACCAAAACCCATTTCATCACCATGGGGATGAATGAGGATCTGGATTTGGCCATGAAGCAAGCCTTGCGGGAGATGATCGCCTTCATCTGTTCGCGGACCAATCTTTCGGATGCCGATGCCTATCAATTCTGTTCGCTGGCGGTGGATTTCCGCGTGACGCAGACGGTGAATGGCGAAAAGGGCGTGCATGGCATGCTGAAAAAGGGGCTGTTGTTCTGACGGCTGCGCTTGCCGCGGCCCTGATTGATGGCTAGCAATTGATCATGGCCGCGCACGTATCAGATCGCATTCCGCTTTTCTTCATCCTCGCCCCCCTGGCCGGCATTGCCGCATGGCTTGGCCTCGGCAAGGTCGGGCTGGAGCTTTTGGCCATTCCCGTTCTGGCCGCACTGCTCTGTAATGTTGTAGCGGCGGTGCATCACGCTGAAGTGGTGGCGCTGCGCGTGGGTGAGCCCTTTGGTGGTTTGATCCTGGCGCTGGCGGTGACGGTGATTGAAGCCGGGCTGATCATTTCCCTGATGCTGAGTGCGGATGGCAATCCCACTTTGATGCGCGATACCTTGTTGGCGACTGTTATGCTGGTGCTGCACGGCATTGCGGGGTTTGCCATTCTGGTCGGCGGCATGGTGCATCGGGAAAATCAATTCCGCGTTGCGGGCGCCAATGCGCTGCTGGCCGTTCTGATGCCCATGGCGGTGCTGGTGCTGATCGTGCCCAATCATGTGACTTCAGCACCCGGCCCCTATTATAGCGCCAGCCAATTGGCCTTTGTTTCGGTGGTTTGTCTGGTGCTTTATGCCGCCTTCCTCTTCATCCAGACAAATCGGCACCGAGACTACTTCCTGCCGGAAGAAAGCCCGGGCAGTGAAGGCCATACGCAGCCAAGCGGGCGGATGGCGCTAATTTCCTTTCTATTGCTGTGCGTGGCGCTATTTTCGGTTGTGATGTTGGCGAAAAGCCTGGCCCCGGCGCTGGAAGGAGGGGTGGCGGCGCTCGGCGCTCCGGCGGCGCTGGTGGGGGTGATTGTGGCCGCCATTGTGCTGATGCCGGAATCAGGCGCAGCGCTCCGTTCCGCCGCGCATAACCGCATGCAGCCGGCCATCAACCTAGCGCTTGGCAGCGGCGTGGCTTCGATTGGGCTTACCGTACCGACGGTGGCCCTTGTTGCTTGGTGGAAGGGCATGCCTCTGGAGCTTGGCATTTCAGCCGGCCATTCGGTGCTGCTGGCGCTGGGCTTTGCGGTCGCCATGCTGACTTACGGCACCGGGCGGACCAATATCCTTTCAGGTATCATTCATTTGGTGCTGGCGGCGACTTTTGTGTTCACGGTTTTCGCGCCGTAATCCGCGCCGCCTATCTCAAGCGCCAAATTTCAACAGGCCCACGTTCTTCCGCAACTGTTGCAACCAGTTCGTATTGCTCATCCAAGGCCGCTTCAATCAATATCGCGGCGCGGCGGCGCACGCTTGGCCACCAGCCGCGATCAATCACCAAAACGCGGGGATGGCTTTCCAGAATGCGTGTGATTTCCGCGTAGGAATCGATCCCCGTCACGCGATAAAACGGCCCGGCCAGATGCGCCGGAAAGGCGTAGCGCGTGGACACGGAAGCATCAGCCAGCACATAGACCACGGGGTGATAATTCACGACCCAAATCGGGTCTCCCGGGTCTATTTCCGCACGCACGGCCGCAGCGGTGCGCCGCACCGGATCGGGCGCGCCAAGGCCAATGCCCCGATCAAGCCGGGGCAGGGCCGCAACGCGCCAGGCATCCAGCACGACCGCACCGATCAGCACTTGAAAGCCGATCACCACCATCCCGGGGCGCAGATAACGCGCCAATTGCCGCGCGCCGAGCGCCGCCAGCAGTGACAACGGCAATAGCCAGATCAGGAAATAATGCTGGTAGAATTGCCCGGGCAGCACCACAGCGAAAGTTGCAGCCAGAAACCAGAGCATGCCGAATTGCCGAAGCCGCGCGAGCGGTCCCTGGCGATTGCGTGGACGGATCAAGGCGGGCAGCGTCAGCAAAAACGCCCAAAGCAACAGCAAGACGGCCACAAGCGCAAAGCGGAAGGAATCCACAGGGCTCAGCCGCGATCCCGCATAGCGGAGCGGCGCCAGAAACGCGCCTTCCAGAAAAACAGCAAACTCCCCGCGCAGCGCATAAGCCAGCGCCCAGAGCAAGCTGGGCGCTGCGCAGAGCAAAGCATAAGCGCCGGCCATGGCGGCAAGGCGACCCAGGTTCATCAACCCAAGTCGGAAGGCCGGGAGCACTAAAAACACCCAGGCGAGCGCGCCTTCAAAGACGGTGACCGGCTTGAGTGTGAGGGCCGCGCCAATCAGCACGCCCATCACCACCATATCGCGCCAGCGCGGGGCTTTGCTGCGTTCCAGCGCATCCACCGCGCCACGCAGGCCAAGCGCCATGGCCCAGCCGACCATTGGCGCAAATAGAATTTCCGTATTGGTAGCAAGCCCACCCAATAAGCCGCTATGGGCGATGTAGAGCACGCCCGCAGCCAGCCCTAACGCCGGTGGCCCGCCCGCATAGCGCACCGCACTGAATAGGGCGGAGGCCGTTGCCGCCACGCAAACCGCCCCAAGCACGCGCAGCACCCAGATATCATCGCCGAAAACCGCCATGAACACAGCGAAAATCGCCGGCGCGCCAACTGGGTGCATGTCCCAGACCGCGACAATGGGCCAGTTCCCATCCAGCCATTCCCGCGCCTGGAGCATATAAAGCCCCTCATCCGTATCAATCACGGCGGCGACGAAGGAAAAGCTCCGCAACAAAAGCGCAAGCACCAGAAAGAATAGCGGCACCAGCGCGGGGTGGCGCCAGCGCCGATCAAGAAGGTGGGTGAGGAACATGCGCGAAACTACAGCGCCGGGTGCAGATCCTTCCAAGGTGCGGCGCGTTCATAAGCGGCAGCAGCGCGATAAATCAGCGCCTCCCCAAAGCTTGGGCCGACCAATTGCAGCGACAATGGCAGGCCTTCCGCTTTTGAAATGCCGCACATCATGGTCATGGCCGGATGGCCGGTGACATTGAAGGGCGTGCGCGCCTGGCGCGGATAGGTAAGCTCCACCGCTTCCGGATCATCAATCTTGCAGGCGGCATCCATGGATGATGCCGTGAGCAGCAGGTCAACTTCCCCAAAGGCGGCTTCCACTGCGGCCACCAATTCACGCCGGTGGCGCTGCGCCTGCACGTAATCTTCGGCGCGCATGAAAAGCCCGGGCAGCAGGCGGCGCAAAGTGATATTAGCGTAATCGCCCGGCCTTTCGCGCAACCATTTGCCATGGATGGCAGCCGCTTCAGACATCAGAATGGCGCGGTTGACGCCGGCGAATTCCGTGAGCGAGGGCAAGGTGATGGTCTTGATCTTCGCCCCTTCCTTCGCCAGCAATTTTGCGGCGGCATCAAGTGCCGCAGCCATTTCGGCCGAGGCCGGCTGATCCTTCTCATGAAAATGCCGGACATAACCGATGGTGAGGCCGCGCAGCCCCTTCTTCATCTGCCGGGCGTAGTTTTCTGGCTTATGCGCAGCGCTACCGGGATCAGCCGGATCATGCCCGGCCATCATGCCAAGCAGTAGCGCGTTATCGGCGACCGTACGGGTCATGGACCCCACATGATCCAAAGTGAAGGCAAGCGGGAAAACGCCGCGGCGTGAGACCAGGCCATAAGTCGCCTTCATGCCGACAATGCCGCAATGGCTGGCCGGGTGGCGCACGGAACCACCGGTATCGGTACCAAGCGCGGCAGGCAGGATATTCGCCCCCACCGCCGCACCAGAACCGGAAGACGATCCCCCCGGATGATGCGCCGTATTCCAGGGGTTGCGCGCGGGCGGGAAGGGCAAATCAAAGGCCGGGCCGCCAATCGCGAATTCATGTGTCGCGAGCTTGGCCGGGAAAATTGCCCCCGCAGCCCGCAGCCGCGCCACCACCGCCGCGTCGGCAGTTTTTTGGTTATCGAGCAAGATGCGCGAATGGCAGGTGGTGGGGTGCCCCGCGAGGTCAATAATATCCTTGAGCCCCACAGGCAGGCCATCCAGCGCCGAACGCGGCCCGCTGCGGGCAATGCGTCGCCCGGCCTTCAAGGCCTGCGCGCGGGCTTCATCCCAAAGCGGGCGGACAATGGCATTGACCTTGCCACCCACATCCTCGGCCCGCATGTGCAGGGCATCGAGGTATTCAACGGGGGAAAAGCGGCGCCGCGCAATGCCGGCGGAGGCTTCGGTCAGCGAAAGCTCATGCAGGGCCTTCATGCGCGTGACGCCTTGGCGGGGAGTGGCGCGGCATAGGCCGGCATGGGTTCCGCCTTTTCATCGGCGGGGCGCGTGAAGGCGCCAGCCATGCGCCGCGATGCGGCAATGGCCTCAGCCACTTCCTTGGGATGAGACTTGAGCCCAGCGGTAAAGCCCGCCGCGCGGGCCAGGATTTCTTCTTCGGTCATTGAAATGGTCGCCCCCATGCTGCGGCAGCTACCCTGCCGCAAAAGCCGTGTTTCTGGAACCCTGCCGCCAGCACTCTTTCTAAAGCTTACCCTGTTCCTTCAGCACTTCTTCCGCCACGCGCAGCGCATCAATCGCGGCGGGAAAGCCGCAATAGGCAACGGCATGGGTGAAAATCTCCGAAATCTCCTCAGCCGTGCAGCCATTATTGAGCGCTGCCACCAGATGGATGCGAAGCTCATGCGGGCGATTGAGCGCGCAGATCATGGCGAGCGTGATCAGGCTGCGTTCGCGTCGATCAAGCCCCGGCCTTTGCCATAGCGTGGCATAGGCGAATTCTTCTGATAGCCGGCGCACCGCGGCGTTGAAGGGATTGGTGCCGGCGTCGCGCTTTTCCATATACGTCTTGCCGAGCACTTCATGCATCACCGCTCGGCCTTCGGCGCGCAGCGCGTCATGGGCTTTTTGTTGGTCCATCATCTTGTCCTTTCGGGGCGTATCGTGGTCAGGCTCGGAGCATTTTCAAGCCAAGTGGAAACACTTGGCGACTCGGAAAATGCGACCCAACTAAGGTTTAGCGCATGTCCAGTGAACGAAAGTGAGGCGGACATGGGCTAAAGCTGCGCGAGGGAAAACGTCGTGGTGTCCTGCAAATCCTTGCCGAACCAGGAACGTATGCCGGCGCTATGGCTGGACAGCGCACGCGGGACACCATTTTCCACCATCACCGGCACATCATGCCCAGGGATCAGCACGCATCCAGGATGGGTGCGGCAAATCTCCCACACCATTTCAATCGTCGCGCGGCTTACTGCTGCGTCATAGGTCATATCCGTTGTGCGTGTGGTGAGTTCCACGCGGTTCTTCACCGCATCCTGCAACAGAACCACCGCCTGCGGCGCGCCCGCAATCAGGAACAGCAAATGCCCAGGCGTATGGCCAGGCGAAAGATGCGCCGTGATGCCGGGCAGCACTTCCTGCCCATCATCCATCAATTGCATGGTCGGCCAGCGGCTGAGCGCTTCCACCGCGTGTTCAGGCACAGCAGTTTCGCCCCAACCCACACCAAGCGCCCAGGCCAATTCCTTGCGCCCGACATGAATCCGCGCATCGCGGAACATGGGCCAATTCACCACATGATCATGGTGCAAATGGCTGACCAGCAGATCGGTCACATCGGAAAGTTTCACGCCCTGCTTGGCGAGGGCATCAACCAGCGGCTTGCGCATGCCATAGCCGCCACCATCCAGCACCACGGTTCGGCCATGGCCGCGCAGCAGCGCCACCGTGCTCCAGCCCAGGCCGCCATGCTGTGTGGATTTTCCAGGGTAGCCCTGGATCAGAACATCAATCCGCCAATCGCCGCTGTTGAATTGCATGGCGCCTTCCCCTTCAAATGCTTGGGACCAGCATCGCCAAAGAAACCAGCTTGGTCCAGCCCTAGCCCGGCACCCTGATCCGCGCGCGCAGCCCGCCTAGGGGGCTATCTTCCAAAAAGACATCGCCGCCATGCGCGCGCGCAATGTCACGGGCAATCGCAAGCCCAAGTCCAGTGCCACTGCCGGACAGGCTGGTGAAGGGCTTGAAAGCATCTTCCCGCGCAGCTTCTGGAATCCCCGGACCGTCATCATCAATCGAGATATCAGCCCAAATGCCATTCTGGCCGCGTGGCTGCTCCGTTAGTGTCACCGTCACCCGCGCGGCGTGCTTGCGGGCATTATGAAGCAGATTGGCAAAGCAGCGCCGCATGGTACCGGCGCGAAGTTCCATCAGAAGTGTCTCCGGCCCTGCAAAAGGTATTGCTGCGCCACCGCGCGCCTGTTGCGCGACAACCCCCCGAAGCAAGGCAGCAAGGTCGGTTTCTTCCGGCTGTTCCAGCCCTTCACCGCGCGCAAAGGCCAAGTAAACACCGATCAGGCGATCCATTTCCTCCACATCTTCCGTCATCGCCGCAGCATCTTCGCGCGCCGCTTCTGGCAGCATGGCAAGCCCAAGTCGAAGCCGCGTGAGTGGCGTGCGCAAATCATGGCTGATACCGGCTAGCATTTCCGTCCGGCTATCCACGAAACGACGAATGCGTTCTTCCATACGGTTGAAAGCCGTCGCGGCTTGTCGCACTTCTGCCGCTCCTTCCGGTTTCATTGGGCCCACCGTGCGGCCCATGCCGAAAGCCTCAGCCGCGGCCGAGATTTTGCGCAGCGCGCGCACCTGGTTGCGCATGAAAATCGCGGCCACCAGGAACAGCAGCAGGGAAGACCCGACGACCCATATGACAAAAAGATAAATCGTTCCGCTGAATAGGCGCTTGCGCACAACCTCCACATGCAAGACGCCATCGGGCATCTGCACGCGAATGATCACGCTGCGCGGATCGCTTTGCCAATCCGCATCAAAGGGCAGGCGCACACGTTCCTGCATGGCCGCCGCCAAATCTTCCTCGAGCGGCAGTAGGGGCATGGCGGCTGGACGCCCACCGGTTGCTGCAAGCTGCGCGCCAGCTTCATAAGCAAGCGACAGATCAAGCCGCCAGGCAGCTTCGCGGAAAATCCAGGTGCGGTCCTGCTCCTCAGCTTCGCGTTCCAGCAGGCCAACCACCATGGCAATGTCACCGGCCACGCCAGCAGCCAGGCGGCGGGAAATCACATCCAAATGGCTGCCATAGAATACCTGCAAGGCAATCGCTTGCAACAACAGCAGCGGCACCAGAATGATCAGCAGCGAACGGCCCAAAAGCCCGCGCGGCACCAGCCGGCGCAAGCCCCGGTCCAAGGGTGTCACGGCCCCGGCCTCAAGACATAGCCGCGATGGCGAATGGTCTGAATGAAGCGCGGCTCCCGCGGGTCTGGTTCAACCTTGCGGCGCAGCCTGGTGACCTGCACATCAATTGCGCGTTCGCCGGCATCGGGCGTGCCAAGCGCTTCGCCGATGTCCTCGCGGCTCAGGATTTCACCAACACGCCGCGCCAGGGCTTGCATCAAGGCAGCCTCTCCGCCCGTCAGGCGAATAATGCCATCCGGCCCGCGCAATTCGGCGCGTTCAATGTCAAACCAGCGATTGCCGATTTGCATGGGCGCCAGGCTTTGCGGCGCGGCGGGCGCTGGCGCGGCGCGGCGCAGAATGGTGCGAATGCGCAAGGCCAATTCACGCGGATCAAAAGGCTTTGCCAAATAATCATCCACGCCCTGTTCCAACCCCGCGATCCGATCATCCGGCGCGCCGCGCGCGGTCAGCATCAGGATGGGCACTTCCTGCCCCTCAGCACGAAGCGCGGCGGTCAGTTCCAGCCCTGTCTCGCCGGGCATCATCACATCCAGCACCAAAAGATCAAACGCCATATCCGCCAAGGCCGCCCGCGCCGTGGCGGCATTTTCGGCGGTGCTGACACGAAAACCCTGTTCGGTCAGAAAGCGCTGCAATAGCGCCCGCAGCCGCGCATCATCATCCACCACCAGAATATGCGCGGGGTCTTCCTGGCCGTTCATCGCCTAGCGCCCTCAGCTTCCAGCCCTTCCAGCCGGGCGAGGCTTGCTTGCGCATCTTCCCCCATCAGCCCGCGCATGACGCGGCGAAAGCCGTCCACCGCGGCCGAGCCTGCTTCGCGATAGGCGCGCATCACAGTCTCTCGCTGGCGTTCAAAAAGGCGGCGTTCCAGCGCCATGCCTTTTTCCGTCAGCGTCAGGCGCCTTTGCCGTCGGTCGCTCTCACCAGGCGCCTGCACCACATAGCCATCGCTCATCAGCGGTTGCAGCACGCGGCCCAGGCTTTGCTTGGTGATGCCCAGAATGCCGAGCAATTCGCCAACCGTGATCCCAGGCCGCCGCCCCACAAAATGCAGCACGCGATGATGCGCCCGCCCCATATCGAGCGTCGCCAGAATTTCATCCGCACCGGCAGTGAAGTCGCGATAGCCGAAGAACAGCAAGTCCTGGGCGAGGCGGAGTTCTTCTTCCCGCAGGAACAGCAGATTGCGCCCAGCGGGCAGGGCGCGCGCCTCGGCCATTTCCGCAATATTGGTGCTGCCCCGTGTCGGCATTGCCCGCATCCCCATTTGGACAGGATTATTGACGCATTCGCCGCCCCTGTCCAACCAGAAACGCTGAAGGGCGCCACGCTTGGCAAGGCGGCGTTCGGCTCTCTATATGCGCCGGAACATCAGCGCCGGAGAAACGCCCGTGACCACGCGTCGCCCCTTATTCTGCCGCCCTGCTCGCGACACCTTCCATCGCCCGCGCGCAGCGTGAACGCCTCATGTGGCAGGAAGCGGTGCGCGTTTCCGGCGCCAGGCTGGAATAGCGGCCGGTGACCGCCGCCTCCACCTGGGGCAATGCGCTTTTCATTGACCACGCCATTCTGCGCTTTGGCTGGCGGAATTGGGGCGTTGTGGCGCCGGGGCGGCTTTACCGGTGCAACCACCCCTTGCCCTGGCAATTGCGCCGGGCGGCGCGGCATTACGGTATCCGAACCCTCATCAATCTGCGCGGCCATCGCACCGATTGCGGCGCCGATGCACTCAGCCGGGCTGAAGCCGCGCGGCTTGGTCTTGGCCATATAGACGCGCCTTTTGAAAGCCGCGGCGCGCCGCATAAGGACCGTATCCTGCGCCTGGCCGGGATTTTCCAGGAAGTCGAGGAACCAGCGCTGATCCATTGCAAATCGGGCGCTGATCGCACCGGGCTTGCGGCTGGCATCTGGCTTTTGCTGCAAGGCCGCCCGGCAAGCGAAGCCTTGGCCCAGCTTACGCTCCGCCACGGCCATGTCGCAGCGGCGCGCACCGGCATTCTGGACGCTTTCTTCAAGACCTTCGCCGCCTTCCAGCATGACAATCCGGGCATCCCCTTCCTGGATTGGGTGCGCGATACCTATTCCGAAGCTGCTTTGCGGGAGAGCTTTTCCAGTAACGCCTGGGCGGATCGGCTGGTGGATCAGGTGCTGCGGCGGGAATGATCCGGGCAGGCCCGCCTTGATTTCGCCCCTTTTTGCTTTGCACCATTTCAATAAAATCAGATGCTTGCGATGAAACATGCAGAAACAAGGCTTGAATCGCTTTTGTCAGATCGTCATGAGAAAGTAACACTGGGTTGATGAGGGCGGCGCTTCCTGCGCGGCTTTCGGCCCAGAAATGAAGGATGCGATGGACGGTTTTCTTCCCGCGGAACATGGCAGGCGCAAGACGCTCAAGGCACCCATCGGGTGCGTGGGCGATGGGCTGCACACTGGCCGCAGGATGTCCCTTACGCTGCACCCGGCCGCGGCTGGTGCCGGCATCCAGTTCCGCCGCACCGATCTTGGCGTTGATATCCCGGCCCGCTTCGAATTCGTGACCGATACGCGGCTTTGCACCGCCATCGCCCATCCGAATGCGCCGGAAGCCCGCATCGGCACCATTGAACATGTCATGGCCGCGCTGGCCGGCGCCGGCATTGACGATGCTATAATTGAAGTGGATGGGCCGGAAATCCCCATTCTGGATGGTTCCGCAGCGCCCTTCCTGTTCCTGATTGACTGCGCCGGTATCGCGACCAGTGCCGCGCCGCGCCAGATGATCGAAGTGCTGCGCCCGGTCCGCGTGGAAGATGGCCGCGGCGCCTTTGCCGAATTGCGCCCCAATACCGAGACCGCCTTCGATGCGTCTTTGGACATTGATTTCCCCAATACCGCCATTGGTCAGCAATCCCTGTCGCTTCGCATCACGCCCGAGACCTTCCGGGGTGCGCTGGCCGATTCACGCACCTTCACCCTGGCTGAGGAGGTGGAGCAGCTGCGTCAAGCCGGCCTGGCCCTGGGTGGTAGCCTGGATAATGCCGTGGTGGTGGATGGCCCGGCCATTCTGAACCCCGGCGGGCTCCGCCATGCCGACGAATTTGTCCGCCACAAGCTGCTGGATGTGGTGGGGGACCTGGCCCTGGCCGGCGCGCCTCTCCGCGCCCAGTTCAGGGGCAATCGTTCGGGCCATGCGCTGAACAATCAGCTTCTCCGCGCCCTTTTCGCCGATAAAGACGCTTGGCGGTGGGTCGGTGGCGCCTCCACGCCCGCTGAGGCCGCCGCGGCGCCGGCTAAGCAAAAAGCCCGGGCCTTCGCCTGATATCCAGCCCCTGCGCCAAGGCGATTTCACCCGCGGCCAATCTGCCCTATATCAACTGCATCCTTCTGTTGATCCGGGAATCATGCGCCGCTTCCTACCTATAGCCCTACTCCTAGCCCTGGCGGCTTGTGGCAGTTCAACGCCGCAGCAAAGCGTAGGCGCGGACCCCTCGCTCACACGGCGCGTCACCGCCAATGCAGCCGATGATGAACCGCAGGCGCTGTACGCCCTTGGCATGCAAAATCTGCGCGCGCGCAATTACGCCCGCGCAGTGGAATATTTCGATGCCATTGAACGTGAGCATCCCTATTCCGCCTGGTCCACCAGCGCAAAACTGATGGCGGCCTATACGGAATATCTGCGCAACCGCTACACGGAAACCATCGGCGCGCTTGATCGCTTCATCCAACTCCATCCATCACATCGCGACATCGCCTATGCCTATTACCTGCGCGCCCTGTCCCAGTATGAACAAATGACCGATGCAGAGCG
Organism: uncultured Rhodospirillales bacterium; assembly: GCA_903927465.1. GTDB lineage: Bacteria > Pseudomonadota > Alphaproteobacteria > Acetobacterales > Acetobacteraceae > Neoroseomonas. The sequence goes on from CAIYMY010000149.1 coordinate 12,201, forward strand.
CGACCAGCGCCAGACCACCATCGCCATTGCATCCTTGCAGGAAGTCATCAACCGCTTCCCCGATAGTGCCTATGCCCGCGATGCACGGTTAAAGATTGACCTGGGCCGAGACCATCTGGCCGGCAAGGAAATGACCGTAGGCCGCTTCTATCAACGCCAGGGCCTGCATCAGGCAGCCATCGGTCGTTATCGCCGCGTGGTGGAGGATTTCCAGACCACGAACCACGTACCCGAAGCTTTGCATCGGATGGTGGAAATCTACCTGAACCTTGGCCTGACAGAAGAAGCGCGCCGCAACGCCGCCGTGCTTGGCTATAACTACCCCGGCAGCGATTGGTACGCCGATAGCTACGCCTTACTTGTTGCCGCCGGCGCCGAAGCCCGTGGTGAGCGTCCCGGCTTTGTGAGCCGGATGCTGAACAAGATTTTCTGAGCACGGGGCGGCGCGCCGATGCTCGCCTCTCTGGCCATTCGCGATGTGGTGCTGATTGAAAAGCTCGACCTGAGCTTCGATGCCGGGCTTGCAGTGCTGACCGGCGAAACCGGCGCCGGCAAATCCATATTACTGGATAGCCTGGGCCTTGCCCTCGGGCAGCGCGCGGAAGCAGGGTTAGTGCGCGCGGGGCAAGCACAGGCAAGTGTCGCCGCCGCCTTTCTGCCAAGCCCCGATCACCCCTGTTTCGATATCCTGCGCGACCAAGGCATCAGCGCCGAGGATGAATTAGTGCTGCGCCGCGTGCTGCAAGCCGATGGCAAATCCCGCGCCTTTATCAATGACCAGCCCGTCAGTGTTGCCTTGCTCAAACGTCTGGGCGCGACACTGGTGGAAGTGCAGGGCCAGCACGAACAAGTGGGCCTGGCCGATCCCGCCACCCATGCCGGGCTGCTGGACGCTTTCGGTGCCTTGGACGGCGAACGCAGCGCCACCGCCACCGCCTGGGCCGCCTGGCGCGACGCCAAACGTCGCTTGGCCGCCGCGCGCGAAGCCATTGCCAGCGCGCAGCGCGAAGAAGAATGGCTGCGCCACGCCGTTGGGGAATTGACTGACCTGGCCCCAGAAGAAGGCGAGGAAGATACGCTCGCCGCCGAACGCCAAAAGCTGCAACAGGGCGAACGCCGTGCCGAGGCCATCGCCACCGCCCTTGGGGAACTCACGCCACGCGACCGCCGCGCTGCCTCCCCGACGCGCGCGCTCCGCGAAGCGGCCCGCGCGCTGGAACGCCTGCCGCCACCCAATGAAGAAGCGCAGCCCGCCATCCAGGCCCTTGCCGCCGCGCAGGATGCGCTGAGTGAGGCGGAGACCCTGCTCACGCGCCTCATGAACGAAGCCGGCCCCGATCCGCGCCGGCTGGAACAGGTGGAAGAACGCCTGTTTGCGCTGCGCGCTGGCGGGCGCAAACACAGCGTGCCAGTTTCCGAACTGGCAAGCTTGCTCGGCAGGCTACGCACCCGGCTGGAAGCGCTGGACGCCGGCGCAGGCGAAGTCGCAACCCTTGAAACCGCTGAAGCAAAAGCGCGCAGCAGCTACATCACCGCCGCCGCCAAGCTTTCCGCCACACGACGCAAATCCGCCGCCGAACTTGAAAAAGCGCTTGCTGAAGAACTACCACCGCTGAAACTGGATCGCGCGCGGCTAGTGATAGACATCACCGCCCGCGACGAAAACGCCTGGGGCGCGGATGGGCAGGATCGCGTCAGCTTCCTGGTCGCGACCAATCCAGGGCAAACGCCAGGACCACTCGCGAAAATCGCCTCGGGCGGCGAACTCTCGCGCCTCATGCTCGCACTCAAAGTCGTGCTGTCACGCGGGTCGCCCGTGCCAACCCTGATCTTCGACGAAGTGGATAGCGGCATTGGTGGCGCCACCGCCGCCGCCGTCGGCGAACGCCTGGCGCGCGTTGCAGACCGCGTGCAAGTGCTGGTGGTGACGCATAGCCCACAAGTCGCGGCGCGCGGCACACGACATTTCCGCGTGGCAAAACAAGTAAAAGGGCAGCGCGCGGAGACGCGGGTTGAAATACTTGATCAGGCGGAAAGATACGAGGAACTGGCGCGCATGCTGGCGGGGGAAAAGGTAACCGAAGCGGCGCGGGCGGCGGCGCGGAGCCTTTTGGGGGATAGCGCGTGAGACACAAAGAAAGGGCGGGGGAGAGAACTCCCCCGCGCCCCCTCCTTTTTTTATCCTTCCGCCCTCGCATGAGGGGTACGCCGTGAAGGCGCCTGCCATACAGGATCTTACGGAATTGGATGCGGTGATTGAGCTTGCAGCGCTCGCGCGCGACATCGCGCGGCATGACAGGCTCTATCACAGCAAAGACCAGCCGGAGATCACAGACGCGGAATATGACGCGCTGGTGGCACGCAACCGCGCGCTTGAAGCGCGCTTCCCACAACTGATCCGCAGCGACAGCCCATCACGCCGCGTCGGCGCACCAGTCGCGGAAGGCTTCACCAAATCCCGCCATGGCGAGCCGATGCTCAGTCTGGACAACGTATTCTCGCCCGAAGAATTCAGCGATTTCTGCAAACGCATCCGCCGCTTTCTGGGCCTGGCAGAAACCGAAGCACTGGCTTTTGTTGGGGAGCCCAAGATTGATGGGCTTTCCATCAACCTGCTCTATGAAAACGGCGTCTTCATCAAAGGTGCAACGCGCGGCGATGGCGCAGAAGGCGAAGATGTCACCGCCAATCTGCTGACGATCCCATCCCTGCCGCGGCATCTGAACCCACCCTTCCCCGCCAGCATCGAAATTCGCGGCGAGGTCTTCATGGAGAAGGCTGATTTCCTCAGCTTCCGCGCCACGCAGGAAGAAGCCGCCGAAGCCCGCGAAGCACGCCGCACCGCGGGCGAAAAACTGGGCGAGGCCGTGGTGATCCCCGCCAATCCGCGCAACGCCGCCGCTGGTTCGCTGCGTCAGCTTGATGCGCGCATCACGGCAACCAGGCCGCTGAAACTTCTCGCCTACGCCATGGGCGCGGCGAGCGAAGCACCAGCCGAAACGCACCATGATTTTCTTGATGAACTACGCCGCTGGGGCTTTGCGGTGAACCCACTCTCGCGCCGGTTGGAAAGCGAAGACGCTGCTGGAAATTTTCAGGCCGAAATCGGCGCGGGCCGTGCCGCACTCGCTTATGATATCGATGGCGTGGTCTATAAGCTTGACCGGATTGATTGGCAGCGCAGGCTTGGTTTTGTGGGCCGCGCACCACGCTGGGCCGTGGCGTGGAAATTTCCCGCCGAACAAGCTGTGACGAAATTGCTCGATATCGAAATCCAGGTTGGCCGCACGGGTGCTTTGACACCACGCGCGGTGATGGAACCCGTCAATGTCGGCGGCGTGGTAGTGCGCCATGCGACTTTGCATAATGAGGATGAAATCGCGCGTAAGGATGTACGCATTGGCGATACCGTCATGCTGCAACGCGCCGGCGATGTCATTCCGCAAATCCTGGGCGTGGTGCTGGAAAAACGCCCTGCTGATTCAGAAGCCTATGCCTTTCCGCTAAACTGCCCCGCCTGTGGCAGCCATGCAATCCGCGACGGAGAGGATGTCGTGCGCCGCTGCACCGGTGGCCTGACCTGCCCCGCGCAAACCACCGAACGCTTAAGGCACTTCGTCTTTCGCCGCGCGATCGATATTGAGGGCCTTGGTGAGGAAAACATCCAATTCCTATTCGATGCCGCGCTGATCAAAAGCCCCGCTGATATTTTCCGCCTGCACCAAAAGCGTGAAACCCTGGCGGGCTTTGAAGGCTGGGGCGAACGCAAGATCAGTAAATTGCTGGAAGCAATTGATGCCCGGCGTAGTGTGGCACTGGAGCGTTTCATCTTCGCGCTCGGCATTCGCCGTATCGGTGAACAAAACGCCAAGCTCTTGGCGCGGCATTATCACAGCCTGGAAGCCTGGCGCGCTGCCATGATCGCCGCGCATATCATCGGGTCAGAAGCGCGGGAGGAATTAGGCTCCATCCAGGGCATCGGCCCCACCATTGCGGAGGAGCTTGTCGAATTCTTCGCCGAACCGCGCAATTTGGCAGCACTTGATGATCTCGCCGCCGAAGTCTCGCCTCTTCCGGTTGAAGAAGCCAGCGCGGCCGATAGCCCCTTCGCTGCCAAGACAATGGTTTTCACCGGCACGCTTGAAAAAATGACGCGTGACGAAGCCGAAGCGCTCGCTGAGCGGCTTGGCGCTAAGGTCACGAAATCGGTTTCGAAAAAAACCGATTTCGTGGTGGTGGGAGCGGACGCAGGTTCCAAAGCTGCCAAGGCGGCAGAACTTGGCGTGAAGGTGCTGACCGAAGCCGAATGGCTGGAAATAGCGGGCGCCTGATCCGCGTAGGTCGCATGACCGAAGCGGTGAATCAGTCGCCCAAAACGAAGTCTCGCCTAAATCGGCGCGCAGGCCGCGCGCAACCAAGCCGCTGTCTCAGCATCCAGCAGCGGTGCCACCTCAGCCACCACGCGCGCATGATAGGCATTCAACCAATCACGTTCCGCCACCGTCAGCAGCGCGGGTTCGATCAGCGCGCGATCAAAGGGCGCCAGAGTCAGGGTTTCGAATTCCAGAAACGACTTTGTGGCGGCGGCGATTTCGGCCTTTTGCACCAGCAACAGATTCTCCAGCCGAATGCCGAATTCACCAGTGGCGTAATAGCCGGGCTCATTCGACAGAATCATACCCTCAGCCAAAGCCACCACACGCGCTGCTCGGCTGAAAGCCGCTGGGCCTTCATGCACCGAAAGATAGGACCCAACGCCATGGCCCGTGCCGTGATCATAATCCAACCCCGCATCCCATAAGGGGCGCCGCGCCAGCGCATCCAAATGCGGCCCGGCGACACCAGCGGGGAAGCGGAGCGTGGCAAGGGCAATATGCCCCTTCAGCACGCGGGTCACACATTCACGCAAGCGCGACGGTGCTGCACCCGGCCCGGTCCAAAGCGTGCGCGTGATATCCGTGGTGCCATCCAAATATTGCCCACCTGAATCAATCAAATAGCATTCATTGGGGTGGATCGCGCGGTGGCTCTCTTCCGTCGCGCGATAATGCACGATAGCGCCGTTTTCGCCCGCGCCGCTGATAGCGGGGAAGCTTTCCGCCTGAAACAACGGCACCTCTCGCCGAAACGCCAGCAAGCGCGCAGCGGCCGAGATTTCATTCAGCCCCCCCTTCGGCGCTTCTTCCGCAAACCAGCGGAGAAACCGCACCATCGCCACCGCATCGCGCTTATGCGCCGCGCGGGCGCCCTGTTGTTCCACCGCATTCTTGCAGGCGCGCGGCATACGGCAGGGGTCTTCTCCCGCACGGATTTCCGCACCGGCGTCGCGTAGCCAATCCGTGAACCAGGAAGGGGTCGCTTCCTGGTCAATCCGCACACGCTTGCCCTTGAGCGCGTTCAGCGCCGCCGGCATGGCATCACGCGGCGCAATCGAAACCGCATTGCCCAAATGCGCGCGGATGTCGTGACCCAGCTTCGCCGGTTCCATGAACAGTGACACCGCGCCATCCGCGAACAAGAGCGCAAAGCCAAGCGCCAATGGCGTATGGTCCAGATCGCCACCACGGATATTCAACAGCCAGGCGATGGAATGCGCATCGGCCAACACCACCGCGTCTTCGCCGGCGGCGCGCAATGCCGCCGCCGCTTCGCTGCGTTTTTCGGCGGATGGCTTGCCGGCATAGGAAAGCGGATGCGCCCGCGCCGGCGCTTCCGGTGCGCGTGGCCGATCCGCCCAAATGGCGTCAATCGGGTTGGCTTGCAGCGCGCGGAAGGTCACGCCAGGGCGCTTCAAGCGTTCCAGCGCTGGTTCGCTATGCAGCCAGGGATCATAGCCAATCACCAGGCCATCCGCATGGGCGGCCAGCCATTCCGCCGGCGGTTCTTCCGTGATGTGGCGCGGTTCCCAAAGCGCTACATCAATCTGGTTGCGAATTTGCAGCGTATACCGGCCATCGGAAAACACTGCCGCCTGCTGGGGCAGCACAATCGCCAACCCCGCGCTGCCGGTGAAGCCAGTCAGCCAGGCCAGCCTTTCGGCGGAACGCGGCACATATTCCCCCAAATGCTCATCCGCGCGGGGGATCAGGAAGCCCTGTACCCCCATCTGCGCGAGTTCAGCGCGCAAGGCGCCCAAGCGTTCAGCCCGATTCATGAGCAACTCCTGACCAAATATTTCACAAATGTTGCATGGCTTCCTGTGGAATCATGCGTCAGGCGCATATCTCTACTGTGGTCTTCGCGCATCACCTGTGCCCCTGAAGCCTCTATATCATCGTGCATCGGACAGTGATGCTACCCTATCGGCCAGCACCTCCGCAAAGGAAAGCTAAACATGAACCCGCATTTCGCCAATCTTGAAACCAGCCTCTCGGCCCGCGCCGCGACGATTGAGGCTATTCACCAGGAAGTGGCCGCCGCCCGCGCCACCGCGCGCAGCCGCGCCTTCGGCCATGCCTTCAAGGTAATCGGGGCCGGCATCGGCGCCGTGCTGACCGCCATTGCCACCTGGCCGACCAAGCGCGATGCCTACAAGGCGCTGGACCAGCTTTCGGACCAGCAGCTTGCCGATATCGGCTTGGCGCGCGGTGAAATCAGCCGCGTTTTTGAACCGGGCTTCGCCTTGCAAGCCGCCAATGATGGTGCCCTGCCGGCCGGCCACGCTGCCTAACCTTTGAATATCCTGCGCAGCCAGGATTTCAGGCCGCCCCTCGCGGGCGGCCTTTTTTTTGGTTGATGCGTCACATGTGGCCGCCGCGCCGGAGGGGCAATGGCCGAGGCGATGCTATGCCGCCCCATATCCTCCGCCGCGATCAGCCGCGCCTCTAACGCCACAACTTGCGCTACCGCCTCGGGCGGGTTGAGCGCAGCAAGCGCTTCCGCCGCGCCTTCCGCTTCAGCGAAATCCGCCGCGCGGCGCAGCGCATCAATCACGCGGACGGATTGTTCGGCATCCAAAGCAGGCCCGCTTCGCCACAGCGCCACCGCTTCGCGCCGCCATTGCCGCGCCAGGTCATCGCGGTTCAGATCATCCGCCACCCAAGCGGCGTGCAAGGTTGCTTCCGCCGCCGCGTGCAAGGCGCCGGTTTCTTCCAACACATGTGCCCAGGCCAAGAAGCGCCGCGCCAAAACCGGGTGGGATGTATCGGCAATCAGCGCGCGATAGGGGGCCGCCGCCACTGCTTCAGCCCCGGCGGGATGTGATTCAGTAATATCGGGCGCGGCATAGCCGCAATGCGGGCAGGCTTCCAGCCAGCGCGCCATGGTGGACCGCACGGGCTCACCCGGCCTTAAATCAAGATCGGGCGCCTGTTCCGGCATGGGTGGGCGAAAGCCTGGTTGGCGGCTTTCATGGCCGCATACCCCGCATCGCTTTTCCCGCCCCGGGGATTTTGGCGCCGCTGCCATTACGCGGTGCGATCAGCCCCACCCGATTGCAGCGCCGCCTGCGCCGCCGCCAGCCGCGCCACCGGCACGCGATAGGGCGAACAGGAAACGTAATCCAAGCCGACACTTTCGCAGAAATGGATGGAAGACGGATCGCCCCCATGCTCACCGCAAATACCAAGCTTGATATCCGGCTTCACGCTGCGGCCTTTCTCAACCGCGATGCGCACCAAAGCGCCCACGCCGTCTGGGTCAATGGAGACAAACGGGTCCTTCGGGAAAATACCCTTTTCGATGTAAAGCGGCAGGAACTTGCCGGCATCATCGCGCGAAAGGCCGAAGGTGGTTTGCGTCAGGTCATTCGTGCCGAAGGAAAAGAAATCCGCCACCGTGGCAATCGCATCGGCTGTCAGCGCTGCGCGCGGCAATTCAATCATGGTGCCAACGCTATACACCGCGTGATAGCCGCCTTCGGCGAAAACCTCCTGCGCGACGCGATCCACCATGGCGCGGGTGATTTCCAATTCGCGCTTGGTCGCAACCAAGGGAATCATGATCTCCGGCACCGGCGCCTTATGCGTCTTGCGGCCAATCTCGGCGGCCGCTTCAAAAATCGCGCGCGCCTGCATTTCATAGATTTCCGGGAAGGAAATCCCCAAGCGACAGCCGCGATGCCCCAGCATGGGGTTCGCTTCCGATAATTCCTGCATGCGTCGCTGCATGACTTCAAGATCGGTACCGAGCGAGGCCGCGACTTCCGAGACTTCATAGTCGCTATGCGGCAGGAATTCATGCAAGGGCGGATCAAGCAGGCGGATGGTCACCGGCAGCCCTGCCATGATTTCAAACAGGTCCAGAAAATCCTTGCGCTGGAAAGGCAGCAAACGCGCGAGTGCCGAGCGCCGGCCTTGTTCCGTTTCCGCCATGATCATCTGGCGCACCGCGCCGATGCGCTCAGGGTCGAAGAACATGTGTTCGGTGCGGCAAAGCCCGATGCCTTCCGCGCCGAAGCGCCTGGCGGTTTCCGCATCCAAGGGCGTTTCCGCATTGGCGCGCACGCGCAAGCGGCGGACCTTATCGGCCCAACCCATGAGGGTTGAGAAATCGCCCGAAAGCTGCGGTTCCACCATGGCGACAGTGCCGATGAAAACCTCGCCGGTTGCGCCGTCCAGCGTGATGATCTGGCCGGCTTCAATGCGCACGCCACCAGCGCTCAAATACTGGTTGTTGTAATCCACCGTGACGCCGCCGCAGCCCGCAACACATGGCCGGCCCATGCCGCGCGCGACAACCGCCGCGTGGCTCGTCATGCCGCCGCGCGTTGTCAGCACACCGCGCGCCGCATGCATTCCGTGAATATCCTCAGGCGAGGTTTCAATCCGCACCAGAATAACGCTTTCGCCTTTTTGTGCGCGGGCTTCAGCTTCATCCGCGCTGAAAACAACAATGCCGCAGGCCGCACCGGGGGAAGCCGGCAGGCCCTTGGCAAGCAGCTTCCGCGGCGCCTTGGGATCAAGCGTTGGGTGCAGCAATTGATCAAGCGCTGCAGGGTTTACGCGCCGCACCGCTTCGGTGTGATCAATCAAGCCTTCCTGCGCCATATCCACCGCGATTTTCAAGGATGCTGCGGCGGTGCGCTTACCATTGCGGGTTTGCAACATATAAAGCTTGTTGCTCTGCACCGTGAATTCAATGTCCTGCATGTCACGGTAATGGCGTTCAAGCGTCGCGCGCACCTGCACCAGTTCGGCATAGGCTGCCGGCATGGCATCTTCCATGCTGCGTTCGGTGGGTTTGGACCGTTCCTTCGCCATGGGCTGCGGCGTGCGAATACCCGCCACCACATCTTCACCCTGCGCATTGATCAGGTATTCGCCGTAGAAGATGTTTTCACCGGTGGAAGGGTCCCGCGTGAAGCACACGCCCGTGGCACAATCTTCGCCCATATTGCCGAAGACCATGGCTTGCACATTCACAGCCGTGCCCCATTCGGCCGGGATGTCATGCAGGCGCCGATACGTCACCGCGCGCTGGTTCATCCAACTGCCAAACACCGCGCCAATCGCGCCCCAAAGCTGCGTTTCAGGGTCTTGCGGGAAGGGCCTGCCGGTGACTTCCGCGACCATTTCCTTATAGCCATCCACCACGCGATGCCATTCGGATGCGGTGAGTTCGGTGTCTTCGTTCTTCCCGGTGTCGAGCTTCACATGTTCGATAATTTCCTCAAAGCGATGATGATCAACGTCGAGCACGACGGACCCATACATCTGGATGAAGCGACGGTAGGAATCCCAAGCAAAGCGCGCATCGCCGGAAGCCAGGACCAGGCCTTCAACGGTTTGGTCATTCAGGCCAAGGTTCAGCACCGTATCCATCATGCCCGGCATGGAAACCCGCGCGCCGGAGCGCACAGATACCAGCAAGGGCCGGTCATGATCGCCGAAGCGGTTACCCACCGCTTCCTCAATAAGCGCCAACGCGGCGCGCACCTGCGCGGCCAGGGCATCGGGGTATTTCTGCCCATTATCGTAATAGGCGGTGCAAACTTCGGTCGTGATGGTGAAGCCAGGCGGTACAGGCAAACCAATCGAGGCCATTTCGGCCAGGTTGGCGCCCTTGCCACCCAGAAGATTCCGCATATCGGCACGGCCTTCATTGTGGCCGGCGCCGAAGCTATAGACCCATTGTGTCATGGGGGGGTTCCTCAGGCTTCAATCTTGGAGAAATCCGCCACGGCATCCATGGCGGCACGAAGACGAGCAAGCAGTCGCAGACGATTGCGGCGAAGTTCCGGCGCCGGGTCGTTCACGATCACTTTTTCGAAAAAAGCATCCACCGGGGCGCGGAGCCCGGCCATGGCTTCCATGGCGCGTTCAAAATCCTCGGCTTCGATATCCAGACGAATGCGGCTGCCGGCTTCTTCGAGCGCGGCGGCGAGGGCGGCTTCTTCCGGCAGTTTCAGCAAGTGCGCTTCATAGCCGGTATCAAAAGCGTGGCCGTCGCGCTTTTCCTCAATGCGGAGGATGTTCACCGCGCGGCGATGGGCGGCCAGCAGATTGGCGCCGGCCTCGCTTTCAACAAAGCCGCGCACGGCTTCAGCGCGGGAGAGGAGGCGGTTCAAATCATCATCTGGTGTGGCGCCAAAGACCGCCGCCACCACATCATGCCGCGCACCCTCACCACGCAATTGCACACGTAGGCGTTCGGCGAGGAAATCGAGCAAGCCTGCCGCGAAGGCTGCTACCATCGGGGGATGGGCTGCACCACTTGGTGCCTGCCAGCCGCTGGCGCGCTTCGCTTCCGCGATGTCCATGCCGAAGGTTGGCTGCGCGGTGCTGCCGGTTGCTTGCGGGAAGCCGAAAAAGGCTTCGCCGATGATATCCCCAAGCGCCAGCCGCAGCCCATTCTCCCGAATGATGCGAATGGCACCCAAAGCCGCACGGCGGAGCGCAAAGGGATCACCGCTGCCGGTTGGCTTTTCGCCCACGGCGAAGAAGCCAACCAATTGGTCAATCTTATCCGCCAGCGCCACCGCAATGGCGATGGGCTCCTGCGGGACGGCATCACCCGCGCCGGCCGGACGATAATGCGCGGCGATGGCTTCCGCCACGCGGGCATCCTCGCCCTGGCCCAGCGCGTAATACCGCCCCATCACGCCCTGCAATTCCGGAAATTCACCCACCATGCCGGAAGCAAGATCAGCCTTGGCCAAGCGCGCCGCGCGCCGCGCCAGCGCCGCATCGGCGCCCAATTTTTCCGCGATCAGCCCGGCAAGGTTTTCAAGCCGCGCCACACGCTGGCCTTGCGTGCCGAGCTTCGCGTGGAACACCACACTATCCAGCTTGGGCAGGAAGCTTTCCAACTTTTGCTTGCGGTCCAAATCCCAGAAAAAACGCGCATCTGAAAGCCGCGCGCGCAACACGCATTCATTGCCGGCGACAATGGCAGCACCACCATCGGGCGCTGCGATATTCGCCACCAACGCAAAGCGCGGCGCGGCGAAACCATCTGGCTTCCGCAGCGCGAAGTAACGCTGATTGACACGCATGGTGGTGCGCATGACTTCGGGCGGCAGATCCATGAAGGCGTCATCAATCCGCCCCAGCAAGGGCACCGGCCATTCGACAAGGCCAGCGACTTCAGTGATCAGCGCCTCATCCGGCACCACTTCCAAACCCGCCTCGCTGGCAAGTGCATTGATGCCTTCGCGGATCATACGCGCACGGTCTTCCGCTTCCAGCACCACATGGCGGGTGGTCAGCGCATTCTTGTAATCGTCAAAATTGCCAACCGCGAAGGCGCCGGGGGACATGATACGATGACCTTCGGTCAGATCGCCGCTGGCAAGGCCATGGCCATCATCACCGCCCTGCGCCAGATCGAAGGGCACAACTTCTCCATCCAGCACGCATAGGATGCGTTTCAAAGGGCGCACCCAAACCATGGAGGATGTGCCACCCCAGCGCATAGATTTTGGCCAGGGGAAGCCTCGCAGCAAAGCAGGGATAGCAGCGGCCACCAAAGCGCGGGCTTCCACGCTTTGGCCGGGCTTCATCAGCACCCAGAATTGCCCCTGTTCGGTCAGGGCATCGCGGGTGGCGCCGTGCTTGCGCAAAAATCCTTCAATCGCTTGATCTGGCGCACCAATGCGCGGGCCGCGTTCTTCCTTGGCTTCCGTCGTGACGCGCGCCTTCAGGCTGGCGGTCAGGCCAATGCGGCGCGGCCCGAAAAATACACGCGGCGGCGCTTCCAGCAGTGCGGCGCAGCCATCGCTGAATAGCTTTGCCAAATCCTCTGCCGCACGCGCCTGCATGCGCGCCGGGATTTCTTCGCAGAATAATTCAAGCAGTAAGTCAGCCATGGGGTTTGATTGCCGGCTCTATATCGGTTGCGGCGAAATCTTCGCCCTTGAACAGTAATGGCTGGCCACGTTCCTTGGCCAGCGCATAAGAAAAGCAATCGCCCAAGTTCAGCCCTGCCTTATGGCGACCCTTACCGAAGCGACGCCAGGCATCGCGGGCAAGGCTGGCATGTTCCGCAGTGAATGGCACGATTTCCGCACCGGCCGTCTCAATCAGTGCATCGAGTTTTTCGGCCATCCCGGGACGTGCGCGACCTTCGGTCACCATGGTGATTTCCACCAGGGTTGGCGCTGCAATCGCCACCTCATCGGCCTCGCCTATCGCATCGGCGAAACGCTGCGCATCAGCTTCCTTGAATAGGATGGCGGCCAAAGCTGATGAATCAAGGATCATCGCGGAAGGCCCATCTCATCATAAAGGTCGCTGTGATCACTTGTGGTTCCGGGTGGGACCAGTTTGGAAGCGCGCTCACCAATTTCCATGATGGCCGCCACCTTCCGCGCCCGCGCTTCCTTGGTGGCCGCCAGCTTTTCCTGCACCGCTACACGCAAGGCGCCCGTCATGCTGGTGTGGAGCATTGCCGCAAGCTCCTTAGCTTCAGCAATCAGTACGGCATCCTTGATGTTCAACTGGCCCATGGCGCACCTTTGGTAGAAACCGTGCCAGATATGGTAGAGTGGGGCGACAAGCGCAAGGTCAGCCCGCCTCACCGGCCAGCCAGGCCTCGCAACACCCCTTCGCCAGCGTCCGCACCCGGCCGATATAGGCAGCGCGTTCCGTCACGCTGATGGCGCCCCGCGCGTCTAGCAGGTTGAAGCGATGCGATGCCTTGATACATTGGTCATAGGCCGGCAAAGCGAGCTTCCGTTCCAAAAGCGCGGCGCATTCGGCTTCTGCATCCTCAAAATGGCGGAACAGCATTTTAATGTCGGCGGCTTCGAAGTTATGCGCGCTGTATTCGCGTTCGGCGCGCAGAAACACATCGCCGTATTTCACGCCCTCATTATTGAAATCCAGGTCATAAACATTCTCGACCCCCTGGATATACATGGCCAGGCGTTCCAGCCCGTAGGTCAATTCAGCGCTCGGCCTTTCGCAGGCAATGCCGCCCACTTGCTGGAAATAGGTGAATTGTCCCACCTCCATCCCATCGCACCAGACTTCCCAGCCCAGGCCCCAGGCGCCGAGCGTCGGGCTTTCCCAATCGTCTTCCACAAAGCGGATGTCATGCAAAGCGGGGTCAATGCCAAGCGCGCGATAGCTTTCAATCAGCAGCGCCTGCGGGTCCGCCGGTGATGGCTTCAAGATCACCTGATATTGGTAATAATGCTGCAGCCGATTGGGGTTTTCGCCGTAGCGGCCATCGGCGGGGCGGCGCGATGGCTGCACATAAGCGGCCTTCCAGGGCTTCGGGCCAAGGGCGCGCAATGTGGTCGCCGGGTGGAAAGTGCCCGCGCCCACTTCCATGTCATAGGGCTGCAGGATCACGCAGCCCTGATCCGCCCAAAAGCGATGCAGGCGCAGGATGATGTCCTGAAAACTGGGGGGCTTAGCGGTCATGGCGGTTCTGTGCTCTGGCGTAAGGCTCGTGCGGGGTGCTGTATAGGCAGGCCACCCGGACCCGGCAAGGAAAGCCATCATGAACACCGCGCAAGACATCATCGCCGCCTATCTGGCCGCCTTCAATCGCGGGGATTGGTCGGGCATGCTGGCCCTGCTGGCGGATGATGTGGTGCATGACATCAACCAAGGAGGCGCAGAGCACGGCAAGCCGGCCTTTGCTGCCTTTCTTGATCGGATGGCGCGCTGCTACCGGGAAGAATTGCGCGATATCGTGATCATGGTCAGCGCTGATGGCGCCCGAGCGGCGGCGGAATTTCAGGTGCACGGCGAATATCTGGCGCAGGATGCCGGGTTGCCGCCGGCGCACGGCCAGCGCTATGCGCTGCCGGCTGGGGCGTTTTTTAGCCTGAAGGATGGGCGGATCAGCCGTGTCACCATGTATTACAATTTGCCGGAATGGCTCCGCCAAGTAGCTAGCTAAAGCCTTGCTTTCCGCCCGCGTGCAGTGCTTTCTGGTGTCATGAAGCTGCTTTCCGGTCATGCCCGCCTCGCCGGGGTTTTCGGCCACCCGATCACCCATTCACGTTCGCCCAGGCTCCATGGGTTCTGGCTGCAACGCTATGGCATTGATGGTGCCTATATCCCGCTTGGCGTGGCGCCTGGCGGCTTTGCTGCGGCGGTGCGTGCACTGGTGGATCTCGGCTTTCGCGGCGCCAATGTCACCATCCCCCATAAGCTCGCGGCTTTCGAGATTTGTGATGTGGTTGCGCCCTTCGCGCGCCGCGCAGGGGCGGTGAATACGCTGATTTTTCGCGATGGGCGGATTGAGGGGTCAAATACTGATGGCTTCGGCTTTCTGGAAAGCATCCGCGAAGCGGCACCCGGCTGGCGGGCGGATGCCGGACCCGCCGTACTGTTGGGCGCGGGCGGTGCGGCGCGCGCCATTGCCGCCGCGTTGCTCGACGCCGGCGCGCCGCGTGTGACGTTGGTAAATCGCACCGCTGCAAAGGCTGAGGCTTTGGCGCGTGATCTTGGCGGCCCGATCCATGTGGCGGATCGGCCACCTTTGGAAGACGCAGCTTTGCTCGTGAATACGACCTCGCTCGGCATGCAGGGTCAGCCGGGGCTGGAAGTGGATTTGGCGCCTTTGCCGGCGAGTGCGGTGGTGGCGGATATTGTCTATGTGCCGCTTGAAACCCGCCTTCTGGCGGCTGCGCGTGCGCGAGGCCTGGTTGCGGTGGATGGGCTTGGCATGTTGCTGCATCAGGCGCGGCCGGGCTTTGAGGCCTGGTTCGGCGTGGCACCGCAGGTGGATCAGACGTTGCGCGATGAGGTGGCGGCCGATATCCCGAAGTATGATGGCGCATGAAGATCATCGGCCTCACGGGCGGGATCGGGATGGGGAAATCCACAGCCTCCGCCACGTTTCGCCGCCATAGGGTGCCGATATTCGATGCCGATCAAGCCGTGCATGAATTGCAGGCGGTGGGCGGGCGGGCAGTGCGACCGATTGAAGCGGCTTTCCCAGGCACCACACAAAACGGCGCAGTGGATCGGGAAGCGCTTCGTCGGGCCGTGCTGGGCAATCCGGCAGCCTTGAAGATTCTGGAACGCATCGTCCACCCCTTGGTGCGCGAGGCCGAGAAGCGTTTTCTGGCGGCGGCGCGACGCGCGGGGAAATCCTTGGTCGTTTTGGATGTCCCTTTGCTGTTGGAAACGGGCGGCGAGAAACAGGTTGACCTGGTGGTGGTGGTTTCGGCGCCTGCAGCGGTGCAGGCGGCGCGCGTGATGCGCCGGCCGGGGATGACGCGGGAAAGGCTCGCCGCCATTCGCGCGCGGCAAATGCCAGATGCCGAAAAGCGCCGACGCGCGGATGTGGTGATGCATAGCGGGTTGTCGCGGCATTTTGCCGTTGCTGCCATTCGGCGCTTGCTGCGCCGGCTCAGGGAAGCGGGCTGATGCGCCAGATTGTTCTGGATACGGAAACGACGGGGCTCGATCCACTGACAGGCGACCGCGTGATTGAAGTGGCGGCGGTGGAATTATTCAATCTGCTGCCAACGGGTGAGGCGTTTCACAGCGTGATTGATCCGGAGCGCGATATCCCTGCTGAGGCCTCGCGCATTCACGGCTTCACCAATGGTGATGTCGCCGGCAAGCCGAAATTCGCCGCAATTGCTGGGCAGTTGCTGAAATTCTTGGGTGATGCCGACATCATTGCGCATAACGCGCCCTTCGATTTTGGCTTTCTGGATGCTGAGTTATTTCGGTGTCAGCGCCCGCCCTTGGATCGCCGCCGCATGATTGACAGCCTGGCGATGGCGAAGCTGCGCTTCCCCGGCATGCCGAATAATCTGGATGCGCTGTGTCGTCGGCTTGGCGTGGATAATTCTATGCGTGGCAACCACAATGCCGTGCTTGACTGCCAGCTTTTGGCGCAGGTCTATCTGGAAATGATGGGCGGCAAGCAGCCGGGGCTGGAATTGGCCGCTAGATCCGCACCGCGCATTGTCAATCTTGATGTGGAAGTGGTGGAGCGTGACGCGGTGCTGATCAGCCCATCCGCGGCAGCACTGGCCGCGCATGGGGTGTTCGTTTCCGGAAAGGTTAAGGAAGCGCTTTGGCTGAAGCCTCCCTTCTCGCAGGACGGTAATTCCTAGGCCGGGTTAACTGCTGCGAATGATGCGCATAAGCTGCGCGACATGTTCAGGCGGCGTTGGCGGGATGATGCCGTGGCCCAGATTAAAAATAAAAGGCCGGCCGCGCATGGCAGCCAGAATGCTGCGTGCCTCAGCTTCCAAAGCAGCACCACCAGCGACTAGCGCCAGCGGGTCCAGATTGCCTTGCAGGGGCATGGTTGGGGGCACCGCCTGGGCGGCCCAGCGCGGGTCCATGCTGGTATCCATGGCAACCCCATCCACTGCGGCCCGGCTGGCGTAATCGGGCAGCATGGGGCCGGCCAAGCGTGGGAAGCCGATAATGGGCGTGGTCGGGCAGCGCTTGCGCACCGCGCGGGCGATGGCGGCTGAGGGTTCTATCACCCAGCGGCGGAATTGGCTGGGGGGAAGGAGGCCAGCCCAGGTGTCGAACAGCATCAGCGCCTCGGCGCCTGCTTCTACCTGAGCGACCAGATATTCGACGGTGGCATCCTGCAAAATGCGGATCAGTCGGCCAAAGCTGGCGGGGTCACTGTAGGCCATGCCGCGGGTGGCGGCGAAATCCTTGCTGCCGCGACCTTCCACCATGTAGCAGGCGACGGTGAAGGGTGAGCCGGCAAAGCCGATCAGCGCGGTTTTCGGGTGTTCCTGATTAAGCCCGGCGCGGGTTAGGCGGACGGTTTCGAAAATCGGCGCGGCTTTCGCGAGCAAGCCATCCAGATTGAGGGCCGCGATGCCTTCAGCCGAGCGTATCGGGTCAAGCAGCGGGCCTTCACCTTCGGCAAAGCGTAGCCCTTGGCCGAGCGCCCAAGGCACGATCAGGATATCGGAAAACAGGATTGCGGCATCCATGCCATAGCGGCGGATAGGTTGCAGCGTGACCTCCGCCGCCAAATCTGGCGTGGTGCAGAGGGAGATGAAATCTCCTGCGATGGCGCGGGTAGCGCGATATTCGGGAAGATACCGGCCGGCCTGGCGCATCAGCCATACGGGGGGCGGCCAGACGGGTTCTCCGGCCAAGACGCGCAAAAAGGGTTTTGCCCTGCTGGGCTCGTTTTCCATTTCCATGACCCTCACCTAAGCATTGAATCTAAGTTTCTGAAAGATGAGGTAGCTTGTAGGGCCTGTGAATCATGGGGAGGCAAGTGACGCGCGTTCCATCCACAGGGTTCTCCCGATAGCTAATCCAAGGGTCTTGGTGATTCTGTCGGGGGTGATAGGAGTTGCGCTTGTAGTCAAACACCGCTCGGTAAAACTATTCAGGCTTGCGCGATGAGGGGGTTTCATCCCCATTATGAGACCGGGCGGCATCCAAATTGGAATCCACCCCCGTTATCCACATTGAGTCACGGAATTCTACCGGCATGGTCAACAGGCACATTGATTTGCATTTGGTATCCGATTCAACCGGAGAGACGCTGCAATCCATCGCGCGCGCGACGCTGGCGCGGTTTGATGATCACCATGTGGTGGATCATCGCTGGAGCCTGATCCGATCCCGCCTGCAATTGGATCGCGTGTTGGAGGGTATTCAGCATGAACCAGGGCCAGTGTTGTACACCCTGGTTGATTCAAGTCTGCGGCATGTCTTGGAAGAAGCCTGCCAGCGTATGGGGGTCACGTGTCTATCGCCGCTCGACCCTGTCATGGGGCTATTGCAGGAAGCAACCGGTGTACAGGCCCGTGAAAAGCGCGCTGCGCAGCATGTGATGGATGCGGATTACTTCCGGCGTATTGATGCGATGCATTACGTGTTGTCCCATGATGATGGGCAAGGCACTGTCGGCATTCGTAACGCTGATGTGGTGCTGGTTGGGGTTTCGCGGAGCAGTAAAACGCCCACATGCTTTTATCTGGCCAACCGCGGGATCAAGGCTGCCAATGTGCCGATTGTGCCAGGCGCCACACTGCCCGAGATTTTGAATGATCCGCCCTGCCCTGTGGTCGGGCTTTATATTGAGGCGAATGCGCTGATTGATATTCGCCGGCACCGCTTGAAGATCATTGGCGGTCAAGGTGTGCGGCAAGACACGACAGATTATATTGATCCTGAAGCGGTGAAGGCGGAGATCGTGGCGGCGCGCCGGCTTTGTACGAGCCAAGGCTGGCCTGTGATTGATGTGACACGGCGCAGTATTGAGGAAACCGCAGCCACTATCCTGCAATTGATGGAAGCCTGGCATGCTCGGCGGCGGGAGACCAAAGCGGCCGCCCCGCCTGAAGACCCTGCTGCAGGTGTGATCGGGAAGGTCTGACATTGGTGACAGAAGACCAACCGAGTATTGCGGCCCTGGAGCGCGCTTGCTTGAGCGCGGTACCCGCTCAACGGGTCGCCTTTGATGGTAATTTTGTCGTGCGCGCATTTTTGGGAGGTACAGGCCGCGCCAATGCAGCGAGCAGTTTGAGTGCTGAGGCTGACCCGGAATTATTGGCACGCATTGCGCGTATTGAGAGCCGCTATGAGGCGCTCAGGCTACCGGTGCGGTTTCGGTCCACGCCGCTTGATCCGCCGGGCATGGAAGAGGCGCTCACGGCGCGCGGCTATGTATCGAAGGATGAGACGATCATTTTTCTCGCGACGGTTCAGGGCGTCGCTCGCTCTGACGATGCTGTGCGCGTACTAGCTGCCCCTGATGAGGACTGGATGGCGGTCACAGCCACAGCCGAACATCAGGTGCCAGCGCGGCGAACCGAGAAGGAACGCGCCGTCAGCATGTTGATGGTGCCGGCGGCCTGGCTGGTGTTGTACGAGAAGGCTAAGCCAGTGGCCTGTATTTCAGTGGTGGCCGATGGGCTGCTGGCCGGGTTTTTTGATCTGGCGGTTGTGCCTGAAGCGCGGCGCCAGGGCCTCGGGTCCCGCATCACCCGCGCGGCAGCGCAATGGGCCGCGGCGCAGGGCGCGGAATGGCTATGGGCGCAAGTGGCCTCAACCAATCAGGCTTCCTGCGCAGCGCAGCAAAGCCTCGGCATGCGGGAAGCCTATCGTTATGTGTATTTTGTCAGGCCACAGGACAAGGTGGCAGCATTGCACTTTGGGTGATGGTGGGCACCCGGGCTTCAGGTTAAGGATTCTGAAGCCCAGGTAGTAATCTTACGGAATGAGAACCGTGCTGCCCGTAGTCTTGCGCGCTTCAAGCGCAATATGCGCGGAACCCGCATCTTTCAGCGCGTAGCTTTGATTGACGCGAATCTTGACAGCGCCCGAGGCCACAACCTCAAACAAATCATTGGCGCGGGCCACCAGATCCTCACGCTGCGCCGTATAGGTCGCAAGCGTTGGGCGCGTCACATAAAGCGAGCCCTTGGCGGCCAGAATGCCAAGATCCGGAATGGCAACGGGGCCTGAGGCATTCCCGTAGGAAATCATGAGGCCATAGGGCGCCAAGCAATCAAGCGAGGTCAGGAAACTGTCCTTGCCGACGCTGTCATACACCACGGGCAGCATGGCACCCTTGGTGATGTCTTTCACGCGGGCAGGGATATCATCGCTGGTGAGCAAGGCATGATCCACGCCGTGATCCTTCACGAGCGCCGCTTTTTCCGGCGTGCTGACCACACCAATCACGGTGCAGCCAAGATGCTTGGCCCATTGGCTGAGGATAAGGCCAACACCGCCAGCCGCCGCGTGGATCAGCACGGTCTGACCTGCCTTGGCGGCGTAGCATTTCTTGATGAGGAAGGCGGCTGTCATGCCTTGCAGCATCATCGCGGCACCTTGTTCGAAGCTAATCGCATCCGGCATTTTCACCAGGCGATCAGCCTTGATGGTGCGTGCTTCAGCATAAGCGCCGATCGGGCCTGTGGCGTAAGCGACGCGGTCACCGATCTTCACCTCGGTCACGCCATCGCCAATTGCTTCCACAATACCAGACGCTTCCATACCGATGATGGCCGGCATGCTGGGGGCTTTGTAGAGGCCGGTGCGGAAATAGACGTCAATATAGTTCAGGCCAACGGCCTTATGCCGCACCAGCGCTTCGCCTGGCTTGGGTGAAGGAAGGGGCACTTCTTCCCAAACCATTTTCTCCGGGCCGCCGGGTTCATGGATGCGGATAGCGTGATTCATGGGTGTATCCATCAGATGTTGAGGGGGAGAAGAAGCGCGCGGCTCTCATGGTCCAGCAGATAGCGCTTTGTAGCCGGTCCGTCGCCACCGGAATAGCCGCCCAGAGTCCCATCGGCAGCGATGACGCGATGGCAGGGGATGAAAAGCGGAATGGGGTTGGCCCCGTTGGCGCCGCCGACCGCGCGTGGAGCGGAGCCGATGGTGCGGGCGATATCCGCGTAGCTGCGGGTTTCGCCCGGGGGAATGGCGCAAAGCGCGGCCCAGACACGCTTTTGGAACTCAGAGCCTTCGGGTGCGAGTGGCAGGTCGAAACTCATCCGCTTGCCGTCGAAATAGTCTTGTAATTGATCCCGCGCCTCGCGGAGCAAGGGCGTAGCCTCCTGGTCCCGGCCGCGGCCCCAATCAAGCGCGACAATAGCGTCGCCATCTTCTGAGATGGTGACCTCACCAAGGGGGGTATGGAGAGAGAGTTGCGGCATGACGCGCAATCGAATTGGCACCAAGGCCGTGTAGCGTCAAGCGGCGCCGTTTTGACGAATGGCCGGTTAGGCGCCAAGGAAACGTGGTCAAGCAATTGGGGGTGAGCATGAGCGATCTAGAAACGAAGGGGAAAGTTGCCTCAGACCCCCCACCTTATTTTGAGGCGCATGTCTTCGTGTGCTGCAATCGTCGTCCGGAGGGGCATAAGCGCGGGTCCTGCGCGGCGCGCGGTAGCGAGGCATTGCGCGACTATATGAAGGCGCGGGGCAAGGAATTGGGGCTTCCTGGGGTGCGGGTGAATATGGCGGGTTGCCTGGATCGCTGCGAATTCGGCCCGACCATGGTGATTTACCCCGAGGGTATTTGGTATAAAATCGTAACGCAGTCCGATATTGATGAAGTGCTGGACACGCATCTTCGCCAAAAAGGTCGCGTGACGCGCCTGATGCTGACCGAAGGCGATGTCCCACCCGCAAAGGGATAGGGCTATGGCGAGTGTTTCACGTGAAACGAGGTGATAGGTGAGCGCGGCCGACACGATCTACGCCCTGGCAAGCGGCGCAGCGGCTGGCGCGGTAGCAGTGCTGCGCCTGTCGGGCCCGGGCACAGGTGAGGCGCTGAGGGGCCTGGCTGGCAGCCTGCCGCCCGCCCGCCGCGCCAGTTTGCGCCGGCTGCGCGCCCCGGATGGGGAAATTTTGGATCACGCCCTTATTCTTTGGTTTCCAGGGCCGGCTTCCTATACCGGCGAAGACGCGGCTGAGCTGCAATTGCATGGTGGACGTAGCGTTATTGCCGGGGTGATGGAGGCCTTGACGGCTGCCGGGCTGCGCGAGGCAGAACCCGGCGAATTCACGCGCCGCGCCTTCCTTCACGGCAAGATGGATTTGACTGCCGCTGAGGGCATCGCTGATCTGGTCGCGGCCGAGACTGCGGCGCAGCGGCGCCAGGCACTGCATCAGGCAGATGGCGGCTTGGCCAAGCTTTATGGCGGTTGGGCTGAGCGCCTGGCGCGGCTGTTGGCGCATCAGGAGGCCGCGATTGAATTCGCCGAAGATGGCCTTCCCACCGACCTGGACGCGAAGGCGCGCGCCGGGGCAGGGGAATTGCGCGCGGAAATCGAGGCCCATTTGGCCGATGCACGGCGCGGCGAATTGCTGCGCGAGGGCTTGGTCTTTGCCATCATCGGCGCGCCGAATGCTGGAAAATCATCCCTTCTGAATGCCCTGGTGGGCCGGGACGCGGCGATTGTGTCAGCGCGGGCGGGTACCACGCGAGATATTGTGGAGGCGCGGCTCGATCTAGCCGGCGTGCCCGTGACGCTTTCCGACACGGCGGGCTTGAGAGAGGCTGGTGATGAGATCGAAGCAGAGGGCATCAAGCGTGCCGAGCGCAGAGCGCAGGAAGCGCAGCTAGTGCTCACGGTTTTCGCTGCTGACCAGCCCCCCGATGCAGAAACACTCCGCTGGGTGGGGCCAGAGGCGCTTGTGCTGGTCAATAAATGCGACCTGGCCCCAGCGCCTGCCGCGATCGCAGAGGTTCCAGTCATAGCGGTTTCGGCGCGCGAGGGTATTGGGCTGGCCACGCTACGGGACCGGCTTGCTGAAGCGGCACTCCGCCTAACGGGCGCCGGGCAGGGCAATCAACTGACCCGCCCGCGCCATCGCGCAGCATTGACCGAGGCGGCGACGCTGCTGGCCGAGGCTGAGGGGGCGGCCCTTCCTGAGCTGACGGCGGAGGCACTGCGCGCAGCGCTTTTCGCCCTTGGCCGGCTGACCGGGCGCGTGGGTGTCGAGGAAATTCTCGATATCGTCTTCCGGGACTTCTGTATCGGCAAGTAATGCTGATATAGGCGGCACATGACAGGCGCGGATTTGACCTTTGATGTTGTGGTCGTGGGCGGCGGCCATGCCGGCTGTGAGGCTGCGGCTGCGGCAGCCCGCTGTGGGGCGCGCACGCTTCTGCTGACCCATAAGATTGAAACCATTGGGGAAATGTCATGCAACCCAGCCATTGGCGGGGTGGGCAAGGGGCATCTGGTCCGCGAAATTGATGCGCTTGATGGCATCATGGCCCGCGCCGCGGATGCAGCGGCCATTCACGTCAAGATGCTCAATTTGTCGAAGGGACCAGCGGTTCGGGGGCCGCGCGCGCAGGCGGATCGGCGGCTTTATCGCGAAGCGGTGCAGGCGCTGCTGCGCGACCAGCCTGGCCTCACGATTATGGCCGGCGGGGCTGAAGGGCTTGAACTTGACCAGGCGGGCGGGCTTGCCGCGATCATTACCGCCGATGGCCAGCGTATCCGTTGTGGGGCGGCGATCATCACTACCGGCACCTTCCTGCGTGGCGAGATCCATATCGGCGAAAAGCGCTTCCCGGCTGGCCGGGTTGGCGATGCGCCAGCCATCGGTCTGGCCCTGGCCTTTGAGCGGTTAGGCTTGCCGCTTGCGCGCCTCAAGACCGGGACACCACCTAGGCTGGACGGGCGGACCATCGATTGGGCTGCGCTGGAAGCGCAGCCGGGGGATGACCCGCCTGAGCCGCTTTCCTGGATGACGGAGCGCATCACCAATCGCCAGGTATCTTGCGGCATCACGGCGACGACGCCAGAAACCCACGCCATCATCCGCGCTAATCTTGAATCAAGCGCTGTCTATGGTGGTCGCATTCAGGGCGTTGGCCCACGTTATTGCCCCTCCATTGAAGATAAGGTGGTGCGCTTTGCTGATCGGGAGCGGCACCAGATTTTCCTTGAACCTGAGGGGCTTGATGACCCGACGGTCTATCCCAACGGGATTTCGACCAGCCTTTCAGAAGCTGTGCAGGAGCAGGTGGTGGCCTCGATCCCAGGGCTGACCAAGGCCCGCATCCTGCGGCCTGGCTACGCCATTGAATATGATCACATAGATCCCCGCGCACTGACCCTGGCACTCGAAATGCGGGAGGTGCCGCGGCTGTTTCTTGCTGGGCAAATCAACGGCACCACAGGGTATGAGGAAGCCGGTGCCCAGGGGCTGATGGCTGGGATCAATGCGGCGCGGCGCGCTTCTGGCGGCGATCCCGACGCGTCACTGACGCGTAGTGAAGCCTATATCGGCGTTCTGGTGGATGATTTGACGCTACAGGGTGTGTCTGAACCTTATCGCATGCTGACCGCGCGGGCAGAGCATCGGCTTTCACTTCGGGCGGACAATGCTGGGCTTCGGCTCACTGAACGCGGTATCGCTTGGGGCTGTGTCGGGTCTGAGCGTGCTGCGCGCCACCGTGCCTTTGCGACAGCGGTTTCCGCTGCCTTGGCGCGTGCTGCTACGGATGGCGCCTCTCCCGCGGCGCTTTCCGGCTTTGGGATTACGGTCAATCAAGATGGACGGCGCCGTTCGGTGCTTGAGGTGCTGGCTTTGCCAAGCTTGGCGTTGGAAAAGATTGAAGCTGCCTTCCCTTGGCTGCGGGACTTAGGCCCGCCAATCCGCACACAATTGGAAGCCGAAGCACTCTATGCGCCTTATCTGCGCCGGCAGGAGGCCGAGCGGCGCCTTCTGGAGCGAGAAGAGAAAGCAAACATCGCCACAACGCTCGATTTCGATGCCGTGGATGGGCTTTCAGCCGAAATGCGGCAGCGTTTGAAAGCCGCGCGGCCCGCCACACTCGGCGCGGCTGGGCGTGTTCAGGGTGTCACGCCGGCCGCCTTGGCGGCGCTTGCGGTGCATTTGCGGCGCGACGCTCAGCGTTTCACGTGAAACACTCCCCAGAAACCACCGCACGGCTCGCTGCGTATCGCGATCTGCTGCTGCGCTGGAATACCCGTATCAACTTGATTTCAGCCGAAACTGCCAACGAAATAGACCTGCGCCACATCGCGGATTGCGCGCAATTGCAGCCGCTCTTGCCCCAGGATGGACCGATTGCCGATTTAGGCTCAGGTGCTGGTTTACCGGGCTTGGTGCTTGCCATTCTAGAGCCGGAGCGTGAAATACACCTTGTGGAATCAGACAAGCGCAAGGCCGCCTTTCTGATCGAAGCAAGCGCCCAATTGAAGCTGCCCTTGGTACGCGTGCATGTTTGCCGAGCAGAAAACGCGAAGCTCCCCCCGCTTTCCGCTATCACCGCCCGCGCCCTTGCCCCCCTTATGGTGCTGCTGCCCTACGCAGTGGATTTCCTGGCCCCAAGCGGCGTCGCGGTATTCCCGAAAGGCAAGACCGCCGAGAAAGAGTTGACGGAAGCCGCCCTGGGCTGGCACTTCACTTGTGAGCGCATTCCGAGCACCACCAATCCCGAAGCAACCATCTTGCGCCTGAGTAATATCCATCGTGTCCAGCCCTAAGCCTGCCAGGCCGAAAATCATCGCCATCGCCAATCAAAAAGGCGGGGTGGGCAAAACCACGACTGCGATCAACCTCGCGACTGCACTCGCCACCACGCGCAAAGTTTTGTTGATTGACCTGGACCCGCAGGGTAATGCCTCAACCGGGCTTGGCTTGCCGCGGCAGGAACGGGGTCAGGGCAGCTATGCGCTGTTGGTTGGTGCCGCGCCCCTGGCAGAATTGATCAGGCCATCACGCATCCCGCAGCTTGGCTTGCTGCCTGCCGATGCCGATTTGGCCGGTGCCGAGATCGAGCTCATCGATGTCGAGGCCCGCGAAAGGCGCCTGCTGAACGCTCTGGACGCCGCCGGAGACGTTCTGACTGGCACAGATCTTATCATCATTGATTGCCCGCCATCGCTCGGCCTTATCACATTGAATGCCTTGGTCGCGGCGGATGAGGTTTTGGTGCCGCTGCAATGCGAATTCTTTGCGCTTGAAGGCGTTTCCCAAATCACACGCACCATTGAACGCGTCAGCAAAAGCTTGAACCCAAATCTCAAGCTCGGCGGCATTGTTCTGACTATGTTCGATAAACGAAACAATCTTTCTGAACTTGTCGCTGCCGATGTCCGCGCCTTTTTTGGCGACAAGGTCTATGAAACAGTTATTCCTCGAAACATTCGCATCACGGAGGCACCATCCCACGGCCTGCCCGTGCTGGTTTATGATCATCGCTCGGCGGGTGCGGAAGCCTATGTCGCACTCGCGCAGGAATGGATCCGCCGAGAAAAGCAACTGAAGGAAACGGCCCAATGAAAAAGCCCGCCCGGCTCGGCATGGGTCTCTCCGCCCTTATGGGCGATGCGCCGGCGGCGCCAAGCGCGCCCCAAGCTGGCCCGCCGCGCAGCTTGCCGATTACTATGATCGAACCCGGCCCCTTTCAACCGCGCATGGAACCGGACCGCCAAGCGCTGCAGGAATTGGCCGCTTCCATCACTGAACACGGCATTTTGCAGCCCCTGCTCGTGCGCCCGAAACCAGGTGCTGTGGGGCGCTACCAGATCATCGGTGGTGAGCGCCGCTGGCGCGCGGCACAGATCGCCAAGCTGCATGATGTTCCTGTCATCATTCGTGATTTCGATGACCGCATGGCGATGGCTGCCGGCCTGGTTGAAAACCTGCAACGCGAAGACCTGAACGCCATCGAGGAAGCCGAAGGCTTCTCCCGCCTGATCGAACAATTCGGCCTTAATCAGGAAAGCCTCGCGCGTGCTGTCGGAAAATCACGCAGCCACGTCGCCAATACGCTTCGCCTGCTAAATCTACCCACCACAATCCGGGAGCATCTGCGCGCCGGTCGCCTCAGTGCCGGCCACGCCCGCGCCCTGCTGGGTGCGGAAGAGCCCGAAAAACTCGCCGCGCAAATCCTGACGCGCGGACTTTCGGTCCGTCAGGCCGAAGCTATGGCCGCGGCGCAACCGAAAAACCCCGAAGCGCGGCGCACTAACGCCAAGGATTCCGATACGCTGGCGCTTGAACGCCAATTGCTTGAACGGCTCGGCCTGCAAGTTGCCATCAAGCATTTCGGCAAGGGCGGACAGGTCACCATCAGCTATAATGATCTTGATCAGCTTGATGGCCTGATCCGCCTGTTGATGCCCGAAGCATAACGCCCCCCTCACACCTGGGAGCTTACCTTGTCCAAACTCAATGATCTGGATGCCACTGATCTTGCCATCCTCCGCCTGATCCAGGCGGATGCCTCGCTCTCCCTCGGCGATATCGCGAAGGAGGTGGGGCTGACGCAAACCCCGTGCTGGAAACGCATCCGCCGCATGGAGGAAACTGGGATCATCACCGGGCGCGTGACGCTGGTGAATGCTGAAAAGCTCGGCCTTGGCATTTCGGTTTTTGTCGCGATTGAAACCGGCGACCATTCCGCCGCCTGGATCGAAAGCTTCGCGAAAACAGTCGCGGATATGCCGGAAATAGTCGAATGTTGGCGGCTTGGCGGCGATGTCGATTACCTGCTGCGCGTCGTTGTTTCCGACATGACCGCCTATGATGGCTTTTATCGCAAACTGACCGCCCGGGTTTCCAGCCTGCGCAAGGTAACATCTCGCTTTGCCATGGAATGCGTGAAATCCACAACCGCGCTTCCTATCTAGAGCCTGCTTGCCAATTGACCCGGAAGGGCCTGCGCCCTAGCCTTCGGTAGCATCAAAAAAAGGGAGGATATGCCGGCATGACCGTGCATTTCTGTGTGCATGACGAAGGCGATTCCGTCGGCGTCGTCGTTGTCGAAGGGATCAAATCCGGCCAGGCGTTGAATGGCTGGATCATGGATCAGGATAAGATGATCGCCTTCAACGCCAAGTCGGATATTCCGATCGGCCATAAGCTTGCCGTTCGCGCCATCGCTGCCGGTGACACCATCATCAAATACGGCGTTGATATCGGCAAAGCGGTGAAGAATATCGCTGCCGGCGAACACTTGCATGTCCACAACGTCAAAACGAAGCGGTGGTAAGCGCCATGGGCATCAATCTGAAAAACGCCGCCTTTGAAGGCTGGCGCCGCGAAAATGGCCGCATGGGTGTGCGCAACCACGTGATCATCCTGCCGGTTGATGATCTTTCCAACGCTGCCTGCGAAGCGGTCGCGAACAACATCAAAGGCGCGCTGGCCATTCCGCACGCCTATGGCCGCCTGCAATTCGGCGCCGATCTGGATTTGCACTTCCGCACGCTGATCGGCACGGGCAGCAACCCCAATGTTGCCGGCGTGGTGGTGATTGGCATTGAACCAGGCTGGACAGGCCGCATTGTTGAAGGCATCGCCAAATCCGGCAAGCCAGTGGAAGGCTTCGCCATCGAACAGAATGGCGACATCAACACCATCGCCAATGCCTCCCGCGCGGCCTATCGCATGGTGAAGCACGCTTCGCGCCTGAAGAAGACCCGCGCTTCAATGCAGGAGCTTTGGGTTTCTACGAAATGCGGCGAAAGCGATACCACATCGGGCTTGGCTTCCTGCCCGACGGTCGGTGATTCCTTCGACAAGCTTTGGCAAAACGGTAACACGCTCGTTTTCGGTGAAACCACCGAACTCACGGGCGGCGAACACTTGGTCGCTGAACGTTGCCGCACGCCAGAAATTCGCGCGCAATTCCAGGCGATGTTTGACCGTTACCAGCGCGTGGTCGAAACCAACAAGACCAATGATCTTTCCGAAAGCCAGCCCACCAAGGGCAATATCGAAGGCGGCTTGACCACCATCGAAGAAAAGGCGCTGGGCAATATCCAGAAAATCGGGAAGAAGTGCCTGGTGGATGGCGTGCTGGACAAGGCCGAAGCGCCGACCCATTCGGGACTTTGGTTCATGGATTCAAGCTCGGCCGCGGCGGAAATGGTGACGCTTTGCGCCGCGTCCGGCTTTGCGGTGCATACCTTCCCGACCGGGCAGGGCAATGTCATCGGCAACCCAATCCTGCCGGTGATCAAGCTTACCGCCAACCCGCGCACCCAGCGCACCATGTCTGAACATATTGATGTGGATGTGACTGGGCTATTGCAGCGGCAGATGAATATGGATGAGGCGGGCGAAGCCTTGCTTGATTGTATCATCCGCACGGCTGATGGCGAATTGACCGCGGCTGAATTGCTCGGCCACCGCGAATTCAGCCTGACGCGGCTTTACGAAAGCGCCTAACTAGAAAGGACGGCGCGCCAATCGCTGCGCGCCGTCCTTCAGCCCTATTGCCGCTTGGCCAAGGCCAAGCCGGCCCCTAAAGCAATCATTGATGCGCCGGAGATTTCGCGCAGCCGCCGAATGAAGGCGGGCCGCGATGCCGCACCTTCCCGGATACGGCTGGCGCCGATCGCCACCACAATATCTGCCAGCGTATTCAACGTGACGGAAATTGCGCCCAGCAGAATAAAGGGCAGCGCTACCGCGCCCGCGCTGGGGTCAAGAAACTGCGGAATGAAGGCCAGGAAGAAGGCTGCGGTTTTGGGGTTCAGCGCCTCCACCACCACACCTTCCCGGAATGCGCGCCGCGCCCCCATGGCGGGGGCCGGGTCGGCGCCAGCCAAACCCTGCGCCGCTTCGTGCCGCGCAGCGATGATGGTGCGCAGGCCGAGCCAAACCAAATAAGCCGCGCCGAGCCATTTCAGCGCCGTGAAAAGCTCCGCACTCGCCAATACAAGCGCGGAAACACCCAGCGCCCCGGCCAGCACATGCACCAAGCCGCCGAGTGCAGTGCCGAAGCTGGAGGCAATGCCCTCAGCCCGCCCGCCTGCCAGGCTGCGCGCCGCGACATAGAAAATCCCGGGGCCGGGTGTGACCGCCAGCAGCAGTGCTGCCGCGAGGTAAAGGAAGAATTGGTTGATATCCGGCATGATGATTCTTGGGGCCTCCGTGGCAAATTGCGCAATCGCCCGTCATCTGAATTACTATCATTGGTTGTGCGTCGCTCAACCAATGATTGCTTGAAGTTCACGCACCCTCAATGTAATAATAAATCTTCAGCAAGGGGTTTACCGCAATGAGGTTGGTGTTTCTAACGCTGATGGGTGTGTTCCTTTTTGCCGCGGACACATTGGCCCAAGGTACCGTTACTCAGCCAGGTTATATGCGGCGCGACGGCACATACGTTGCGCCTCACTATAGAACCGCTCCAGATGCAAACCGTTATAACAACTGGTCCTCTCAGCCTAATGTGAACCCCTACACTGGCCAAAGAGGGAGCGTGGACCCTTATCGCCCTCCAAGCTATGGTTCTAATTCTTATGGAAACACATACCGCGCACCTCAGTCCAATCCCTATGGATATGGAAGGCGTTAGGCCAAGGCTTGTTGGGAGCCCTGCGGCTATTGCGATGCTCAAGCGCGAAAAGCCGTAGGGCTCTGGTTCGAAAGTCGAGCCACGGAAGTCTGGCTCCTCCAGGCCTGACCTACCCCTACCCCGGATCAATCCAGCCGATATTCCCATCGGCGCGGCGATAAACCACGTTCAGCCCGCCGCCCTTCTTGTTGCGAAACATCACCACCTGGGCTTGGGCCAGATCGAGCCGCATCACGGCCTCACCCACACTCAGCTTCTCAATATGCGTCGGGTTTTCGGCAATGATGGCGCCGTGGTCGCCCTGTTCTGGCGCTTCCTCCTCACTCGGGGCTTCAATCACATAGCGGCGGCCAGAAGGCGCTTCTTCTGCCAGCGCTTCCCGATTGCCGGCGAAGGACCGCGCATGTTCATTCACGCGCCGGCGATAGCGACGCATGCGCTTGGCCAAATGCTCGGCGGCCACCTCAAAAGCGCGATGCGCATCGGCACCTTCACCCTCAGCGCGCATCATCAGCCCGCGCCCGGCCTTCAGGTTGATGTCACAATTGAACTGGCTTCGATGTTTGTGGAAGGTCACATTGGCTTCAAGCGCGTGATCAAAATACTTGGCGGTGATCGCGGTCAACCCGTCGCTCACATGGGTTTTCAGCGCTTCACCAGTTTCAACTTGCTTGCCGGCAACTGTGATAAGCATTGGCCTATGCCCTCCCTTTTTCCAAAAGTGGAGGAGCCGCCCCAAGGCGACCGGGCGTGCGACCCTATGCCTTTCTCCCGGGTCGCCTTTCTGTCCGGATCAGGCCGAGGCGGCCTTCTCCCGTTTGCGCTGCACGGATGATGGGATGCGCAGCGCGTCCCGGTATTTCGCCACAGTTCGCCGGGCAATGTCCACACCTTCTTCACGTAGGCGGGCCACAATCGCATCGTCGGACAGGATATCCGCCGGGCTTTCGGCCTCCACCATGGCCTTGATGCGGTAACGCACGGCCTCTGCGCTATGGGCTTCCCCGCCGCGGGTGCCGGCAATGGCGGTGGTGAAGAAATATTTCAGTTCAAAAGTGCCGCGCGGCGTTGCCATCGCCTTGTTGGATGTAACGCGGGATACGGTGCTTTCATGTAACGAGACCTCATCCGCGACATCGCGCAGGATCAGCGGGCGCAAATGCCCAACCCCGTGGCGGAAAAAGCCATCCTGGCGGCGCACAATTTCGGCCGCCACTTTCAGGATGGTATTGGCGCGCTGTTCAAGCGACTTCACCAACCATGACGCGGTTTGAAAGCGTTCCGCGATCCAGGTTTTGTCTTCCTTGCCGCACGCGCTGACATTGGCCGAGGCGAAGAAGCCTTTATTCACGAGCACACGCGGCAGGGTTTCCAGATTGAGCTCTACAATCCAGTCATCATCCGGCCCGCGGCGCATCAGCACATCCGGTATCAGGGTTGGCGCTGGCGGCGCATCAAAGGAAGCGCCGGGCTTCGGGTCCAGCCGGCGAAGCTCTGCGACCATTTCCGCCATGTCTTCGGCATCAACGCCGCAGATTGCCTGTAAGCCCTTCAGGTCCCGCTTGGCGAGCAATTCCAGATTTGCCAGCAGCGCCGCCATGGCGGGGTCATAGCGATTGCGATCCTGCAATTGCACCGCAAGGCACTCTGCCAAATCATGGCAAAACATGCCAACGGGATCGAAGCGCGCCATGGCCAGGCGCACGCGTTCCACCAACGCGATGTCACACCCAAGCGCATCCGCAATCACTTGCGCGCGCACATGCAGCCGCCCGGCAGCATCCACAATTGCCAGCAGATTGCCGGCAATCAGGCGTTCTTGCGGAGAGGTAAGGTTAAGCCTGATCTGTTCCGCCAAATGATCCCGCAAAGACCGTTCCGGCGCTTCCATGGCGTCAATGCCGGAAAGATCATCATCGAAATCGCGGTTGCCGCCACGGCCAATCGGCGGCAGGCCATTGTCGTAAACATTATCCCATTCGGCATCGAGCGGCGCGGCATTTTCCGAAGGCAGCGCATCGGAAGCGGCGGCAGTGGCAGCGTCGGCCGGTTCGCTTGCCACCGGCAATGGGTCCGTGCTGCGCCCAGCGTCTGGGCCAGCCAGCGCGCGTTCGTCGCGTTCCAGTAGCGGGTTGCGTTCGAGTTCTTCCTCGACAAAGGCCGAGACTTCCATATTGGAAGATTGCAGCAGCTTGATCGCCTGGCGCAGCTGCGGTGTCATCACCAGCTGCTGCGATTGCCGCAGATCGAGACGCGGGCCGATCGCCATCAGCGTTGCTCACAAAGCTTGGCGGAAAGGAAGGCGGGGAACATACGGCGCCAATATCCGATTACAGGCTGAATTTTTCGCCAAGATAGACGCGGCGCACATCCTCATTCGCCACGATTTCCTGCGGATTGCCTTCCATCAGCACCTTTCCATCATGCATGATATAGGCGCGGTCGATGATTTCCAGCGTTTCGCGCACATTATGGTCCGTGATCAGCACGCCAATGCCGCGATCCTTCAAATGTTTGACCAGATCGCGGATTTCGCCGACCGCGATGGGGTCAATGCCGGCCAGTGGTTCATCCAACAGGACATAGGAAGGGTGCGTGGCCAAGGCGCGTGCAATTTCGCAGCGCCGGCGTTCACCGCCAGAAAGTGCCAGCGCGGGGGCGCGGCGCAAATGCGCAATGCCGAATTCCGCCAGTAATTCATCCAGCATCGCGGCGCGGCGATCACTTTCCGGTTCCACCACCTCAAGCGCAGCGCTGATATTCTGTTCCACAGTCAAGCCGCGAAAGATGCTGGCTTCCTGCGGCAGATAGCCAAGCCCAAGTCGCGCGCGGCGATACATGGGCAGCATGGTCACATCATGCCCATCCATCATCACGCGCCCTTCATCGGGCTGCACCAGACCGGTGATCATGTAGAAAGTTGTCGTCTTGCCGGCGCCATTCGGCCCAAGCAGCCCCACCGCTTCGCCGCGCTGGACTGAAAGCGACACATTACGCACCACAGGCCGCTTTTTGTAGCGCTTGCCGAGCCCGGTTGCGTAAAGCCCGCCAGCGCCGGGAATGACCTTCATTTGGGACGCGTCATTCATCGCTGAGGCGCCCCCGGCGTGGGAAGGTTTTGGTCCTGACCTGGCACGATGATGCCGCGCACCCGATCGCCCGGGCATGCCACAAGCTGCGAAATGCCGGTTTGCATATTCACGATGGCCTCACACCCCGTCAGCGTATTGTCGCCGCGTACGATGGTGACATTGCCCCGCAACAGCGCCAGCCCATTGGGCGGCGTATAGACACCGGTGTCCCCGCGCACGACTTCGGTTGGTGTGCGGATTTCAACGCGGCCATAGGCTTCCACCTTTTCCAGAGTGCTGTCCGACCCGGGGGTCGCCTCAGCGGCGGGGCGTGCCGGTTGTGGGCGTGGCGCGCTGGCCGCTTGCGTGGGTGCTTCACGGAAATACGCCACCAGCACATCGGCGCGCACGCGCTTGTCATCCTTGGTTACCACCACGGCATCGCCGCGTGCCACCGCCATGCGCTTTTGCGGCCAGTATTCCAAGCTGTCACGGGCGGTCAGCACATTATCCGGTGAGGTCAGGCGCAGATTACGCCCTGTCAGCACCATCACCGCCTGATCTGTATCGTAAATCGCGCGATCGCCTTCAGCGCGGTCTGTCGCGGTGGTGATCACGACAGTTCCTTCGGCTTCCAGGCGCCAAACCTCACTGGCGCCGCCGGGGCCTTCACTTTGTGGGCGAGGCTCAGCCGGCGTGCCGCCGCGTGGGCGATAGCGCGCCAGTAGCAAATCAGAATCAATCGTGACCCCGCCGCGCACCGCCCGCGCCGCGTCGCGCGCGATCACCAACTGTTCATTCTGGCGCCATTCAATGCCATCACGCGCTGTGACTTCGATGGGGCCACCTTGATTTAGGTCCACACCCTGCGCCCAAGCAGCCCCCGCCAGCAGGGAAAGCGCCAATGCAAAACGCCGCTTCATTGTGTGCCTTCCAAAAGGGCGCGCGAACGGCCTGTGAAAACCACCACCGCCCCTTTGTCATAAAGGCGGAAACCCTCACTCACCAGCGTGCCGAAGGGGCCTTGCGCGGCCACGGGCTTGTCGCCTGAGGCCGCCCCTTCCTTCAATTCAATCGCGGCTTCTTCGGTCACCAGCAGATTGCCGCCATCATGCCACAGCGTCACCTCTCCGCGCAGATCAAGATGATTGCGTGCCTTGTTCAGCCGGCCTTCGCGCGATTCCAGCAGCACCCAGCCATCGGTCATCACCAAATCGGCGCGCGGTGCTGTCAGGTCTACAATGTCCTGGTTTTGTCCCTGAGTCGCAACCGAAGCCGTGACCGTATAGGGCCGGTTCTGTTCATCCACGCCCTGATAGCGGGGGCTGACGATCCGAATAGCCTCGGGCGCGGTTTGCGCCACACGGCGGAAGGAAACCCGCGCGCGTTCTTCAGCGCCTTCCAATTCCGGCCAGATGGCAATCGTCAGCAGCAACGCAACACCCGCGCCTGGCACCAACCATTTCAGCGCGCCCACCATCACCCTACGGCGCGCCATCTGCCCTGCGGAGGGCGACCAGCGTTCGCGCGATGGCGGCGTGATGCGCCGCGGCGCGCGCGGGGCTGCGATGATCGATGCTTCAGGCGCGCGGTTCTTCACGCCACACCTGCGCGCAACAAATCATGGATATGCAGAATACCGATTGGCCGGCGCGCTTCATCCACCACGAAAAGCGCGGTAATGCCGTGCTTGTTCATGAGCCCAAGCGCTTCCGCCGCCAGCGCATCGCCGGTGATAGCGCGGGGGTTCTTGGTCATCACCTCACCGGCCGGACGCGCGAGCAAACCCGCTCCGCCCGAGACTTCCAGCGACCGGCGCAAATCGCCATCCGTGATCACGCCGGCCAGCACGCCATCCGCGCCCACCACGCCAAGGCAGCCAAAGCGCCGCGCGGTCATGGCCAAAATCGCGGCTTCCATTGGCATATCGGGCGGCGCCAAGGGCAATTCCGCCGCGCCATGCATCAGATCCCGCACGCGCGACAGCCGCGCCCCCAACTTGCCCCCTGGATGAAACACGCGAAAATCAGACGCCGTGAACCCCCGCCGCGAGAGCAACGCCACCGCCAAAGCATCCCCCAGCGCCATTTGCATGGTGGTGGAGGTTGTGGGGGCGAGCCCCATCGGGCAGGCCTCAGCCGCTGCCGGCAAAACCAGCGCCACATCAGCAGCCCGCGCCAAGGTGCTTTCCGCGCGGCCAATAATGCCAATCAGCGGCAGGCTGAAGCGCCTTGAATGCGCGATCAAATCCGCCAATTCCGGCGTTTCCCCAGAATTGGACAAGGCCAGCACCGCATCCCCGGCCAGGATCATCCCCAAATCGCCATGGGACGCTTCCGCCGGATGCACAAACAGCGCCGGCGTGCCGGTGGAAGCCATGGTCGCGGCAATCTTGCGCGCCACATGGCCCGATTTCCCCATGCCGGAAACCACAACGCGGCCCGTAACACCCGCCAGCAATCCTACAGCCCGGACAAAGCCATCATCCAAACTGTCTGACAGCGCACGCAGCGCATCCGCTTCCAGCGCCAGCACGCGGCGGCCTTCGGCAAGGTCAGGATGAGGAGCAACGGTATTCACGCCACCTTGTATGAGGCGGCGACCCTCAAGGGTCAATAAATTCTGGCGCTCCCCCTGCAAAAAAAATGCCAGAGCTTGCCGGAGCATGGCCAAGCCAAGTGGAATCACTTGGCGACTCGGGACATGCGACCAAACATTCAACTGGTGCTTGTCCGGTGAACGAAAGTGAACCGAACAAGTACTAGTGGTGGAAAATATCCGGGTCCTCATAACCCAGCAGATCAAGCCGCCCGCGCGCCGGCAAAAAGCGGAAACAGGCCTCCGCCAAATCCAACCGGCCTTCACGCTTTAACAACCCCTCAAGCTTCGCCCACAGCGCATGCAAATGCAGCACATCAGAAGCGGCATAGGCCATTTGTTCTGTGGTGAGTTCCGCCGCACCCCAATC
>CAIYMY010000150.1 GCA_903927465.1 uncultured Rhodospirillales bacterium
GGCTTCGGGCGCATTGGTGGCCGCGTGGCGCGGCTATGCGCAGCCTTCGGGATGGAGGTGCTGGTCCATGACCCCTATATCCCGCAGAACACCATCAAGGGCGCAGGCTTCCGCCCGGTGAAGGTACTGCATGAAGGCCTGGCGGAAGCCGATATCGTCACCACCCATTGCCCAAGCAATGAAGAAACGCGCGGGATGGTGAATGGCACTTTCTTGGCGGCGATGAAGCCAGGCGGCACCTATATCAATACCGCGCGCGGCACTTTGGTGGATGAAGCGGCGCTGACGGCGGCGCTGAAGACCGGACATTTGGCGACCGCCGGGCTTGATGTGTTCTGGGAAGAACCCGTCACCACGCGCCTGCCACTGCTTGATCTGCCGAATGTTGTGGTATCTCCGCATTCCGCCGCCGCGACGGAACAGGGCATGCGCCGCATGGGGCTTTCCTGTGCGGAAAGCATCATCAGCCATTTCAAGGGTCAACTCGATCCCGATGTTGTGATCAATAAGGAGGTGCTGCGCGGCAACGCGTAGCAGCAACAATCATGGAAAATCCCCTGCTGATTCTGGCCGATCACGCTGCTTCTTGGCGCAGCCGCGCGGTAGATGCCGAGGTTGCGCATCACGCGCGCCGCGCTTTGGTGGATTGGTTCGCGGCCTTGCTTCCGGGCGCATCCCGCGCGCCCGCGACATTGATGTCAGCCGCGCTTGAGGATGAAACGCGCGGCGGCGGCGGTGCGGTCTGTTACGTGAGCGGCCGTCAGGTGCCGCTCCGTCACGCGGCGCTGTTGAATGGCACGGCGTCTCATACCGTGGAATTCGACGATATCTATCGCTACGCCGTCTATCATCCCGGCTGCCCAACCATTGCGGCGGCACTGGCGGCGGCGCAAACGCGGGGCGCAGATATGGATTTGCTGCTGCGCGCGATGATTGCGGGGTATGAGGTTTCCTGCCGCATCGGGGTGGCGGTGCAGCCCTCTCACTACGATTTCTGGCATACCACCGGCACGGTCGGCACTTTCGGTGCGGCGGCGGCGGTGGCCGTCGCGCTGAATTGCGATGCGGAACGCACGGCGCATGCCATCGCCACCTGCGCCACCATGGCAAGCGGCCTGCAACAGGCGTTCCGGGGAGAGGGCATGTCGAAGCCTTTGCATCCCGGCCATGCGGCGGAAGCCGGCGCCATGGCGGCGATGGCGGCCGCACGCGGCATGACGGGCGCGCTGGATGTGCTGCATGGTCCAGCAGGTTTTGCAGCCGCTACCAGCGAAGATACCGGCAAATGGGAAAAGCCGCTGGCCAATATCGGTAAGCCCTATGCCATCACGGATATGACTTTCAAGAATCACGGCTGCTGCGGGCATATTTTCGCAGCGCTTGATGCCGTGCGCGATTTGCAACGCGAAGCCGGCTTCAGCGCGGACGATGTGCTTGGCGTGCATGTCGGCGGCTATAAGGCGACCAAGGATGTCTGTGATCGCCCGACTGCTGCGACAGAACAGGATTGCCGCTTTTCCACGCAATTCACCGTTGCGACCATGCTGCTTTATGGCGGTGTGCGGCTGGCAGCGTTTGAACCAGAACGCCTGACCGATCCCGCGATCCGCGCGGTGATGCCGAAGGTAACGGTGGCGCTTGATCCGGAATGCGCGGCAGCCTTTCCATCCAAGCGTTCAGCAAAGGTGGAAATCAAGCTGCGTGATGGGCGCGTACTGAACCGCCATCAGCATACGCGCAAGGGCGACCCGGATGCGCCGCTTTCGGATGCTGATCTGTCCGATAAATTCCTGGAACTGACGGCGGATGCCATCGGCGTGCAGGAAGCCAAGGCACTGCTGGAAGCGCTGTGGAAGGGCGCTGCATTGCCTGGCATTGTGAAGCTGCGCAGCCAAACGGCGCTCCGAGCGGCTGAATAACTAAGCTGGGCGCAGGTTCACGCCTGCGCCCGTTCTTCCTTACCCGGCCAGCACATAGCCATAGGCTTTATTGCTGCGATCGCCGCCGGCCTCGGCGTATTGCGCTTTCACACGCCCCACACCATCGCCATCAAGCCCTGCGCGGCGCTGATCATAGCGATACATTTTCGCTGAATTTCCGCCGAAAATCGCAGTCTTCACCGGCCCATCCGCAGCGCCAAGCGGCGCGAAACCGTGGCGGCGTTGCATGTCTTCCGGAATTTCTAACCGCCGCAGCGCTTCAATCTGCCATTGCGGAGAACCCGTCCAGATCGCATCCGTGCCCCAAACCACATGATCAGCGCCAAGGCCGCGAATGAGGGTACCCATCAGCGCAGCGCAAAGCCCGGGTTCAATCACCGTTGTCTGCGCGAAGATTTGGCCAAGATCACCATAGACATTCGTAACACCATGTTTTGCCGGAATTTCCGACAAATCCGTGGTCCAATCCACGCGGCCGGTACGCGCGAATTGCTCAACACCCATGCCGGCACCGCCACCGCCGGTCCAGCGATAGGCGGAATGGTAGATGACGAAATTGATCTGCGGCCAATCCTTGGCGGCCTTGCCGACATCATCCACGCCGGCAAAGGGCAGAAGATGCGGGAATTGCTGCGTCACTTGCTGCGGGAAAAGCCCCTTATGCACGCAGACAGTATTAATGCCGGCCTTCAGCAGCCTTTCATAGAAGGGATAGAGCAGCTTTTCATCATCCATCCGCCATGGGTGGATGGCCAAATGCTTGTTGGTATTGTCGCCAATTGTATAGCCCTTGAAGCTATCGGGCTTGAGCTGTTCGATGGCACGCTCCACCTCCTCCATCCAGCCTGGCCGACCGGGTGTGAAAATGGCGTGGGACAGAACGCGCTTGGTGCCTGATGCGTCATTCACGCGCTTGCGCGCATCGAACTTCATGTCATTGGTCAGGAACCAGTCAATCGGTTCTTCAGAAGGTGCGCCGCTGATCAGCGCCACCTTGGTATCCGAATCAAGAAACACTTCCTTGAACCAGCTTGCTTCCATCAAATCCTGAATGGTCTGTTCCTTGCCGACCAGATCAGGATTCCACCCGGCCCGCCCTACTGCACGGCGCGCGTTCACGAAGGTCATGATGCGCGTATCGGGGCGCAGGAAATGCGTGTGCACATCCATAATAAACTGATCTTTGAGTGCCGCGGCACGCGCTGCCGCTGCATCCGGCTGCTGCGCCTCGGCACGGCTCACGGCATACAGCGGTCCATGGACTTCATTCATGGCCAGGAAGGCTGCCGCCATGCCGGAAGCGGTTTGCAGAAAGCGCCGCCGCCCCAGGCCTTGCTTGGCACCGATTTCATCGGCCATTTCCTTGATGCGCGCCTCGACCGCCTTCTGCTTTTCGGTCTGCGGCATCGGCCAGAATTCATCGGATGAAACCACCTGCGTTGGTATGGGTGATGGGAACATCACCTCATCCGCCGGCTGCAATTGGTTCAGATCATCATCTGTCAGAAACCCGCCCATATCCTGTCTCCTGCGCTTAGGGAGCGCCTAGTCTTCTTCAGGAAGGCACCAGAAAGCAAGAAAAACCTATGGGCTGGAAAAGGCGCTTGCCATGTACGCGCGGTCAACCTTATTGAACGCACAACAATCACGAAGGAGGATGCCATGATCTCTCGCCGTCACCTTGCCCTGCTTGCCGCCCCTGCGCTGCTGCCCGCCGTCGCGCGCGCACAGGATGCCTGGCCAAGCCGCCCTGTCACGCTAGTGGTGCCCTGGGCCGCGGGCGGTTCCACGGATGCGGTCGCGCGCATTCTGGCGCAGAAGCTTTCCATCGATACGGGGCGGAGCTTCGTGGTGGACAACCGCACCGGCGCCAATGGCACGATCGGGTTCAATAGCGTCGCCCGCGCGCGGCCCGATGGCTACACCTTGCTGGTCAGCACGGTCAGCACCTATGCGATGGCACCGCATCTGATGCCGCTGCCCTATGACAATGAAAAGGATTTTGTTGGTATCGGACTGATCGCTTCCATGCCGATCATCATGGTGGTCAATCCAAGCTTCCCCGCGCGCACACTTGCGGAATATGTGGAAATTGCACGCAGGCCGAACAGCAACCTGACCTATGCCAATTCCGGCACGGGGTCTTCAACGCATTTGGCGACCGAGCTGTTCTTGCAGGAAGCGCGGCTGACCATTCAGGATGTAGGCTATCGCGGCGGCGCGCCGGCGGTGCAGGCGGTTCTTGCCAATGAAACGCCGATGGTTTTCCAGGCAGCATCAGGCATCTTGCCGCATATCCGGTCTGGCTCCCTGCGCGCCTTGGCGGTTGCCACCAAGGAAAGAAGCCCGCTGACGCCCGAAATCCCCACCTTTACCGAACAAGGCTTCCCGGGCGTGGAGGTGGTGGAACATATCGCCTTGCAAGCGCCCACCGGCGTGCCTGCCGATATCGCAGCGCGCATGCATGCGCTGACCAAGGCGGCGATGGAAGCGCCCGATACGCGGGAACGCCTGAGCGCGCTTGCCGTGGTACCCACCATTGGCAGTAGCGCTGAATGGCCGGCTTATTTCGCGGCGGAAAACGCGAAATGGCGCAACATGATTCAGGCGCGCAACATCAAATTGCAGTAGCATGGGATCAGGCCGAGGCCGGCTTGCCAATGCCAGCCGCGCCTGGCCGCCCATAAAGATGCAGCGCGCGCCTCTCGAAGGCGCGCACCATCAGCCGCACTGCCTCATTGAAGACAACGCCGATTGCCACTTGCAGAATGCGGCTGCGGAATTCGAAATCCACGAAGAAATCCACTTCCGTCCCGCCAGCCACCGGCGCGAAGCGCCAGTGATTATTCAAATATCGGAAAGGGCCGTTTTCGTAGGTCACATGGATATGACCGGGCTTATCCAAGCCCACCCGAGACCGAAAACTTTCCCGAAACATGCGAAAGCCGATAGTCAAATCCGCAGTCAGTAGTTGGTCATCGCGGGTGAGCACCCGCGCGCCCACACACCAGGGCAAGAATTCGGGATAGCGCGCCACATCCGCGACCATATCGAAAAGCTGCTCCTGCGAATAACGGAGCACCTTCTTTTCCGCATGTGTTGGCATATTAGCTTGGCGCGGCCAGTTGCGCGTTGCGCGCGGCACTCAGCGCTGCGAAATCGCGATCCGCGTGATAGGAAGAACGGGTCAAAGGTGTGGCGGACACCAACAGAAAACCCTTGCCGCGCGCTGCCTTGGCGTAATCCTCAAACTCATCCGGGGTGACGAAGCGATCAACGGCGGCATGCTTCACCGATGGTTGCAGGTATTGGCCGATGGTCAGGAAATCCACCTCGGCAGACCGCAGATCATCCATCACTTGCAGCACTTCAATGCGCTTTTCGCCAAGCCCCACCATGATGCCGGATTTGGTGAAGATGGAAGGATCAAGCTGCTTCACGCGATCCAGCAACCGCAGAGAATGATAATACCGCGCGCCAGGCCGGATGCTGGGATAAAGCGCCGGCACGGTTTCCAAATTATGGTTGAACACATCAGGCCGCGCCGCCACCACCACCTCCAAAGCGCCATCCTTGCGCAGGAAATCCGGCGTCAGCACTTCAATCGTCGTGCCAGGGGCCGCCACGCGAATGGCGCTGATGGTGGCCGCGAAATGCGCAGCACCGCCATCGGCCAGATCATCACGATCCACACTGGTGATCACCACATGGCGTAGGCCAAGGGCAGCCACCGCTTCCGCGACGCGGCGCGGTTCATCCGCATCCAAAGGCTTCGGAATGCCGGTTGCGACATTGCAGAAGGAGCAGGCGCGGGTGCAGGTGTCGCCCATGATCATCATGGTGGCGTGGCGCTGAGACCAGCATTCGCCGATATTCGGGCAGGCCGCTTCTTCGCATACCGTGACCAGTTTCTTCTCCCGCATCAGGGCGCGGGTTTCCAGATAAACCGGATGCGTCGGCGCCTTCACCCGGATCCAAGCGGGTTTGCGCTGGATGGGGTTGTCCGGGCGATGCGCCTTTTCCGGATGCCTTTCGGCACCCGTCTTGGCGGCGCGATGGTCAATTTCGATGCGAGTCGGCGACATGATAGGGTTAGATGTGTATCACCCGGCCGTAAGCATCAAGCACGCTTTCATGCATGGCCTCCGAAACCGTGGGGTGCGGGAAGACAGTGTGCATCAATTCAACCTCGGTTGTCTCCAGCGT
Organism: uncultured Rhodospirillales bacterium; assembly: GCA_903927465.1. Classification (GTDB taxonomy): domain Bacteria; phylum Pseudomonadota; class Alphaproteobacteria; order Acetobacterales; family Acetobacteraceae; genus Neoroseomonas. Next base: position 6,147 of record CAIYMY010000150.1, read on the forward strand.
CCGGGCGATGCCGTAGCCTTGGATCATTTCCGTGACCTCCGGTCCTACCATATGGGCGCCGAGCAAAGCGCCCGTCTTGGCGTCAAACACCGTCTTCACAAAGCCTTCCGGCTCACCCATCGCGATTGCCTTGCCATTGCCGATGAAGGGGAAGCGTCCGACCTTCACCTCATGCCCGCGGGCCTTGGCGGCAGCTTCTGTGAGCCCGACCGAGGCCACCTGAGGCCGGCAATAGGTGCAGCCCGGAATATTCAGCGTATCCATGGCATGCGGATGCAGCCCGGCGATGGCTTCAACGCAAATAATCCCCTCATGCGATGCCTTATGCGCGAGCCAAGGCGGGCCAGTCAGGTCGCCAATGGCGTAAATGCCAGGCTCCCCGGTGCGGCCAAAGGCATCCGTGATGATATGCGTGCGGTCCACCTGAATCTTTGTGCCTTCAAGGCCAAGATCTTCGACATTACCGACAATGCCAACGGCGCTGATCAGCCGATCCGCCTTGATCTCGGTTACCTTGCCGCCGGCCTCCACAATCGCGGCCACGGTGTCGCCTTCCTTGCGCACGCCTTGCAGCTTGGCGCCGACCAGCACCTTCATGCCCTGTTTTTCAAACGCCTTATGCACAAAGGCAGAAACCTCCGCGTCCTCGACCGGCAGAATGCGATCCATCGCTTCAATCAGCGTCACTTCGGACCCCATATTGCGATAGAAGGACGCGAATTCAGACCCAATCGCACCGGACCCAATCACAATCAGCCGCTTCGGCAAAGCAGGTGCTGTCATGGCTTCGCGATAGGACCAGATCAGTTTGCCATCCGGTTCAATCCCTGGCAGCACACGCGCCCGCGCACCGGTTGCCAGAATGATGTGCTTGGCCACCAGCTCCGCCACCGGCTTGCCATCCTTGCTCACCGCAAGCTTGCCGGCGCCAGCAAGCTTGGCGTGCCCATCAAACACCGTGACCTTGTTCTTGCGCAGCAAATGCTTCACGCCACCCGAAAGCTGCCCCGCCACGCTGCGCGATCGCTTCACAACCTTGGCAAAATCAAAGCGGATATTATCAGCGGCGAAGCCATAGGCATCCAGGCTATGCAGCAAATGATTGATTTCAGAGGCACGCAGCAGCGCCTTGGTTGGGATGCAGCCCCAATTCAGGCAAATACCGCCAAGGTTTTCACGCTCCACCAGCGCGACCTTCATCTTTAATTGGCTGGCGCGAATGGCCGAGACATAGCCGCCAGGCCCACCGCCCACCACCACCAGATCAAATGCCTCAGCCATGTCTCAGGCTCCTTCCTCTATTCGGCTAGGCGATCGAGCGCCGCGCCGTCAACAAGTTGCATGGTCCATTCGTCGAGCCCGCGCGCACCCATGGCGCGATAGGCGCCAATCGCGGGCTCATTCCAATCCAGCACATTCCATTCCAGCCTTGCTCCACCTTCATCCTTCACCTGCCGAGCAAGGCGCCGGAAGATGGCGCGCGCAATGCCGCGGCCGCGATAGGCGGGCTCCACAAATACATCTTCCACCCATATGCCATGGCGCCCGGTGAAGGTGGAAAAGGTACGATACCAAATACAAAGCCCAACCGGCTTGCCATCCGCTTCGGCAATGATGGCGGCAGCACGCGGCGTCGGCCCAAAAAGTGCCGCAGCGAAATCAGCCTCGGTTCCCTTTGCCTCATGCAGCAGCTTTTCGTATTCGGCCAAGGCGCGCACGAAATGCACCACCACCGGCACATCGGCCGGTGTGGCATCGCGCAGCGTGAAGTTGCCCGCCATTACAGCATCAGGCTCAGCGGATCCTCGATTTTGCGCTTGAGCGCTTGCAGGAATTCCGCCGCAAGCGCGCCATCAATCACGCGATGATCCACGGAAAGCGTCAGTGTCATCACCGTTGCGATGGCCAGTGCGCCATTCTTCACTACCGGGCGCTGTTCGCCGGCGGATACCGCAAGGATACCGGCCTGGGGTGGGTTGATGATGGCGGCGAAATCCCGCACGCCATACATCCCCATATTGGAGATGGAAAAACCACCACCCTGAAATTCTTCGGGCTTCAGCTTGCCGGTTTTAGCGCGCGCAGCCAGATCCTTCATTTCAGTGCTGATGGCAGCCAGGCCCTTGATATCGGCGTTTTTCACAATCGGCGTGATCAGCCCATCGGGGATGGATACCGCGACCGAGATATCAACATCATGCAATTGCAGGATGGCATCTTCGGTCCACATCGCATTCACATTGGGGAAGCGGCGCAAAGTCACCGCCGTTGCCTTGATCACCAGATCATTCACCGAAAGCTTATAGGCGCCGGGGCCATCCTTCGGGCTGCGCGCATTCAAATCAGCGCGGATTTTCAGCAGCGCATCAATTTCCACATCGGTGCTGACATAGAAATGCGGGATTGTTGCCTTGGATTCGGCAAGCCGCCGCGCAATCACCTTGCGGATGCTGCTATTCGGCACGGCGGTATGTGGCGCGGTAATCGCCACCGGCGCGGCGGGGCGCGGGGCGGCGGCAGGCGCCGGCACGGTGGCCACCGGCGCAGGCGCAGGACCGCGCGACAGCGCCGCATCCACATCCGCCTTCACAATCCGCCCATTGGGGCCGGAACCGGCGATTTGGCCGATATCCAAACCAGCCTGTGCCGCCATGCGCCGCGCGAGCGGGCTCGCAAACACGCGATCACCAGAAGCAGCGGCGGGTGCCGGCGCAATAGCGACAGGCGCGGCGGCAATTGGCGCGGGTGCAGCAGGTGCAGGCACAGCAGCGGGGGCGGCTTTCGGCGCGGCGCCAGCGGCGGGCACGGCTTCACCCGCTTCCACCAGCACGGCAATTACATCATTCACCTTCACGCCTTGCGTGCCGGCGGGCACCAGGATGCGGCCCAGAATGCCTTCATCCACTGCTTCCACTTCCATCGTTGCCTTATCGGTTTCGATTTCAGCGATCACATCGCCGGCCTTGACCCGCTCGCCTTCCTGCTTCAGCCAGCGCGCCAGATTGCCCTCTGTCATGGTGGGCGAAAGCGCGGGCATCAGAATATTTGTGGCCATGATCTTTCCCCTTACCGACGATAGGTCACGGAACGCGCTGCTTCCACCACCTGTTCCAGGCGCGGCAAGGCGAGTTTTTCCAGATTAGCCGCATAAGGCATGGGCACATCCAGCCCGGTCACGCGGACCGGCGGCGCATCCAGATGATCAAAGGCGGTTTCCATGATTTGCATGGCCACTTCCGCGCCAATGCCGGCATAGGGCCAGCCTTCTTCCAAAGTCACCAGGCGATTGGTCTTGCGCACGGAAGCCGCGATGGTTTCCGTATCCAAGGGCCTAATGGAGCGCAGATTGATCACTTCCGCGCTGATGCCCTGTTCGGCAAGCTTTTCCGCCGCCTGCATCGCCATGCTAACCATGATGGAGAAAGCAACGATGGTAACATCGCTGCCTTCGCGTTCCACCTTGGCTTTGCCGATCTCCAAGATGAAATCATCCGCCGTCGGGCATTCGAAACTTTGCCCATAGAGAATTTCATTTTCCAGCACGATCACCGGGTTCGGGTCGCGGATGGCTGCGCGCAACAGGCCCTTCGCATCCGCCGCCGACCAAGGCGATACCACCTTCAGCCCAGGGCAATGCGCATACCAGGATGCGTAGCATTGCGAATGCTGCGCTGCGACGCGGGAAGCCGCTCCATTCGGGCCGCGGAAGACGATGGGGCAGCCCAATTGACCGCCCGACATATACAGCGTTTTGGAGGCAGAATTGATGATCTGGTCAATCGCCTGCATGGAGAAGTTGAACGTCATGAATTCAACGATCGGCTTCAAGCCAGTAAAGGCCGCCCCCACCGCCATGCCGGTAAAGCCATGCTCCGTGATCGGCATATCCATCACGCGACGTGGGCCAAATTCTTCCAGCAAGCCTTGGCTGATTTTATAGGCGCCCTGGTATTGCGCGACTTCTTCGCCAATCAGGAATACATCCGCATCGGCGCGCATTTCAGCCGCCATGGCATCACGCAGCGCTTCGCGCACCGTCATGGATTTGGTCGGGCCCCAATCCTTCTCGGGCGTAGCGGCGCGTGGCGCGGCGGGCACGGATGCTGGGGCAGGGGAGGCTGGTGCAGGTGCTACCATGGGCGCGGGCGCAGCTTTGGCGCCGCCAGTACCGCCATCCAATTCCGCAATCATGGTATTCACTGCGACATTTTCCGTGCCTTCCGGCACCAGAATGGCAGTCAACACACCTTCATCCACTGCTTCCACTTCCATGGTCGCCTTATCGGTTTCGATCTCGGCGATCACTTCGCCGGATTTCACCTTATCGCCAGCCTTTTTCAGCCAGCGGGCCAGCTTGCCTTCCGTCATGGTGGGGGAAAGCGCGGGCATCAGAATAACGGCACCCATTTCAGCCAACCTCCACCAGAATATCGGTCATTAATTCGCTCTCGGGCGGTTCCGGGCTTTCCTGCGCGAAATCGGCGCTGTCCTGGACAATCGCCTTCACCTCATCGTCAATCAACTTAAGATCCGCCTCGGTCACGCCGAAATCATCCATCAGCAGCTTACGCGCCGTTTCAATGCAATCCGATGTTTCGCGCATTTTCTGCACTTCTTCGCGCGTGCGATACTTCGCCGGGTCAGACATGGAATGGCCGCGATAGCGATAGGTCTTCATCTCAAGCAGATACGGCCCCTTGCCGGCACGACAATGCGCCACAGCGCGTTCGCCGGCTTCACGCACGGCAATCACATCCATACCATTCACCTGCTCACCGGGGATGCCCCAGGGCGCGCCATTCTGCGACAGATCACGCGAAGCCGAGGCACGATCAACGCTTGTGCCCATGCCGTATTTATTGTTTTCGATGATAAAAATGCAGGGCAGCTTGAAAAGCGCGGCCAGGTTAAGGCTTTCAAAAACCTGACCCTGGTTGGAAGCGCCTTCCCCGAAATAGGTCAGCGCCACCCTTCCATCCTGCCGATACCAATTGGCGAAAGCGAGCCCATTGCCGAGCGAGACCTGCGCGCCGACAATCCCATGCCCGCCATAAAAGCCCTTCTCGCGGCTGAACATATGCATGGACCCACCCTTGCCCTTGGAATAGCCGCCGATGCGCCCCGTGAGTTCCGCCATCACGCCGCGGGCTTCCATGCCGGTAGCCAGCATATGCCCATGGTCGCGGTAGGAGGTGATCACCTGATCCCCCGGCTTCAGGCACATTTGCATGCCAACCACGACCGCTTCCTGGCCGATATAAAGGTGGCAAAAGCCGCCAATCAGCCCCATGCCGTAAAGCTGGCCGGCCTTTTCTTCGAACCTGCGGATCAGCAACATGTCGCGATAGGCGCGCTGCAATTCATCGCGCGATATCGCAGGGGCCTTGGCTTTTCCGCGACGTTTGGCAGGTATTTCTGCGGCCTGGGGCATGGGGGTTGGTCCTCCGTGACTTAGCTTCCAAATCCAATAAGAGACGAGTTTGATTAAAATACAAGGCTTGAAAAGCTAAAAAATCGTGTTTTTGCAATGCAATAATGAAATTAACCATAAATCAGTTAAGTGCTTGTTCCATCATGCTGAGGCTGGTGTGGTATCACCCCCGGCGCAGCAGGCTGTGTTCCGTAAGGCTTGAAAAACCAGCAAAAATGGCGTCGGGCGCCAGGGTTCAATAAAGACGGCGCTCCGGCCCATAGGGCACAATTACCTCATCCCGCCCAACCATGTTCAGCAGCGACCGGGCGCGTTCTTCAAGCTGGTCCCGATCAAGCCTGTCGCCCCTGAGGCCAGCCACGCGGCGTTCCATCGTGTCACGCTCGGACTCGGCCCGGGTCAGCTCGGCCCGTGCCGCGACGATATCCGCCTGGCGCTTGTCACGCGCCATCAGCCCGCGTTCCCCATGCATGGCATGCCAGGCGAAATACCCGGACACGGCCAGGAAGCCTGCCGGCACCAGTACCCCCTTCAGGAGTCGCTTGAAAGTTGAAAGCAGCGCCATTGGCGCGATTACCCCGCAAAATGAAGTGGGGCCTAAAGAATCAACTCTCGAGTCGCTTGTCCAGAGCGAAATGCCGGAAGCCCGTGAAATCGCGCGAAATTCTGCCCAAAACGCACTTTCCTTGACATTCATCACGTCGGCGCGCCTGTCGCGCGCTGCCGGGCGCAGGGTGCCGTTATGATCCCAAGCATCACCCGAAGCTCGGCTGGCGCTGGGCGGCATCAACGATAACGCATTACTTGAAAGGAATGCCCCCAGGGAGACTCGAACTCCCATGCCCTCACGGGCGGACGATTTTGAGTCGTCTGCGTCTACCGTTCCGCCACAGGGGCAACGCAAAGCCTTCCTAACCCAAGCCGGGGGCCGGGGTCCAGAGGGGGGCGGCACAGGCAATAGCCACCATCAATTACCAGCGCCACCTTGCCGCGAAGATCGAAGGACGCGTAAGCCATGGCGCTCAATAGCCGACTTGCCGGTCCACCACTTCCTTGAGCGGCGCGCCATCCAGAAAGCGGCGTAGATTTTCAACCAGCAGCGCCGCCACCATGGAATCCCGCGCTGGATGCAGCCCGCCAATATGCGGCAGCACCAGGATGTTTTCCGTACTCCAGAAGGGGTCTTCCTTGGGCAAAGGTTCCTGGCGGAACACATCCAGGATGGCGCCGGCAATGGTGCCGGCCTTCGCAGCAGCGACCAAGGCCGCATCATCAATCAGCGCGCCGCGCCCGAAATTGAGCAGCCAAGCGTTTTTCTTCATGCGCGAAAGCCGCGCGGCATTGATGATGTTCTCGGTCTCGGGCGTGGCCGGCAGCAGCAGCACAACAAAATCGGATTCCGCCAGCACTTCATCGGTTTCGGCGGGTGAGTAAACGCGTTCCACATGCGGCAGCTTGCCAGCAGCGCGGCGCGTGCCGATGACACGCATTTCAAGAGCTGCCGCCTTGCGCGCCAATTCCTGCCCGATGGCGCCAAGGCCTAGAATGCCAAGCGTCTGCCCCGCAAGCGTTGAGGAAACCCGCCGCGTCCAGGTGCTGGCGGCATTGTCGCCGACAATCGCGGCATAGGGTTTGGTGATGTGAAACAGCGCGCCCAGGATATTTTCCGGCATTTGCACGCGATGCGTGCCGCGCGCGCAGGTCAGCGTCATGCCTGGCGGCAGATCAGCCCGCGCCAGCCAATGTTCCACGCCTGCCGTCAGCGCCTGCGCCCAGCGGAGCTTCGGCATCTGCGCGAGCATCCCGGCGGGTGGCCCCCAGGTCAGCATCGCCTCCGCCTCCTCCATTTGCGCGGCACTGGGTGTCGCGTTGCGCGGTAATTCCTCAAGCCGGATGCGCTGGTCCAGGCCGGTATCTGTGATCGCCTTGCGATAGGCATCCGCGCCATCGGTCCAAAGCAGGAAAAGCGGTTTGGTCATGGTGTTGCCTCAGGCTTTCACAATCAGCGCATCCACCGCGACAGCGTCGCTGCCGGCGATGATGATGGGGTTCACATCAAGCTCAACGATCAGGTCGCGTTGATCGGCGGCGAATTCTGAAAGCCGGACGATGATATCCGACAGCCTGTCCATATCGGCGGCGGGCGCACCGCGAAACCCTTCCAGCGCCGCGCGGCCTTTCAGGCGGCCGAGCAAATCACGCGCTTCCGTCTTGGTGACAGGCGCCAGCGCCAGCGCTGAATCGCGCATCAATTCCACCAGCACACCGCCCAAGCCCACCACCACCAGCGGCCCCATCAGCGGATCAATGCGCGCGCCGACCATGATCTCCACGCCCGGCTTCGCCATGGGCTGCACCAGCACACCATTGATGCGCGCATTGGGTGCGTGATGCTTCGCATTGGCCATGACGGCGCGGAAGGCTTCGCGCAATTCGGCTTCATCCTTCAACTTCAGGCGAATGACCCCCGCTTCGGTCTTATGCGGCAAATCCGGGCTTTCCACCTTGATCGCGACCGGCCAGCCAAGCGCCTTGGCAGCAGCTAGTGCCTCATCTTCTGTCGTGGTCAGCCGCTCCGGCACCACCGGCACGCCATAGGCCGCCAGCACCTGCTTCGCTTCGCGTTCCGTCAGCGTGCGATCCTGCGCGGCGGCAATCAGCTTTGCCGCTTCCTGCGCGGCTTCGGGGCGCGCTACCCGCTGATATTGGCGTGGGCCGGCGCTGCGCCTTTCTTCGCGCTTATGCCAATGATCGAGCGTCGCAAAGCAACGATCCATGGACCGGAACAGGCCGATGCGCGGGTTCTGCTCCGCCTCCTTCGAACCGAAGCCTTCCAGCCATTCCGTGGTCCAAACGACGCAAATCGGCTTATTGTGCTGTTCTGCGATGGCGGCCAATTCGCCCGGGCGTTTGGCGGAAGCCTCGGTCGAATAAATCTGTGCATAAAGCAGCGTGCCGTAATGGTCTTCACCCAGCATCGCGGAAGCGCACGCCGTCAGGCTTTCTGGGTCATTCGCAACTTGCGCGGTGACATCGCAAGGATTGCGTGCCGAACCAAAATCCGGAATGCGCGATTCCAAAATGGCCTGTACCGGCGGTGTTGGCTGCGGCAGCGGAATACCGCGTTCTTCCGCACGATCAGCCGACATGATGGCGGCGCCGCCGGAGACCGCCACCACCGCCACACCGCGCGCCTTGGGCTTTGGTGCCTTCGCCATAAAGGACGCGGTTTCAACCAAGGCTTCGAAATTATCCACCAGGATCGCGCCCGCGCGTTCAAACGCCGCGCGATAGGCAGCCTGAGAACCCGCGAGTGACCCCGTATGAGACATGGCAGCGGCAGCACCCTGTTCACCCGTGCCAAGCTTGAAGACAATCAGCGGCTTGTCGGCGGCATCGGCGATTTGCGCCGCTTCAATGAAGCGCATCGGGTCCGGCATGCCTTCAAACACGCAAGCAATCGCGCGGCACGCCGGATCATCAGCCAGGAAGGAAACGCAATCCGCCACATCAATATCGGAAGAATTGCCGGTGGTGAGAAGGTGGCTGACCGACACCCCGCGCATCACCGATTGCGCCAAGGAAAACCCAAGCGCGCCGGATTGGCTGACCAGGCCAAGCGCATGCGGCAAGGGCGCTTCCATGGGCGGCGGGATCATGAAGGTGACACCGGCCTTGCTGGCGAAATTCAGCATGCCGATACAATTCGGCCCGACAATGCGCATACCCGCATTGCGCCCAATTTCAGCCAGACGAATCTGGGCCGCGATATCTTCCGCGCGCCCGGTTTCCGAAAAGCCAGACGCATACATCATCAAGCCGCCGACACCGGCCTTGGCGCAATCGGTCGCGATTTCTTCCACCGCATCCTTGGCAGCGACCACAATGCAGCAATCCGGCACTTCCGGCAGTGCGGCAACAGCAGGGTAGCAGGGCCGCTCACCAATCTTTTCATAGCGGCTATTCACCAAATGCAGCCGGCCCGTATAGCCAGACAGCGCGCTGATGGTGCGATCCGCGAAGGAACCCACGCGGGGGGAGGCGCCGATCACGGCGATTGAGGCAGGGTTGAACAGCCGCTGCATATCGGCATGGCGATAGACGCCGCGATGGGTGATGGACATTACCTTGCTTCCTCCTGCTCTGCCGGCTTGATGCGCCGGTCTGGTCTATGAAGGGCGCGCTTGACGGCGCGCCCCTAATTCAGTGCATGTTTGGTCGCATTTCCCGAGCCGCCAAGTGATGCCACTTGGCTTGGAAATGCTCCACTTCAACGCGCGGCTTCCGCCAGATATTCCATCGCCGCCGCCACACCGCCAGGCGCATGCGGCACGCCATTCAGCTTCAGCGCCATTTCCACAACGGAAAGCGTGCCCAGGATCATCGGTTCATTCAAATCGCCCAAATGGCCGATGCGGAACACCTTGCCGCCTAATGGCCCAAGCCCGCCACCGAGCGAGACATTGAAGCTTTGCAGCGCCGTGCGGCGCACCGCTTCCGCGTCATGGCCTTCGGGCATCAAAATCGCGGTGACGCTATCCGAATACCGATCAGGGTTCATGCAGAAAAGCTGCGGCCCCGCATTGCCAGACCAATGCCGCACGCAACGCCGTACCGCTTCCGCCAAGCGCGAATGGCGCGCGAAGACCTGATCCAGGCCTTCTTCTTCCAGCAAGCGCAGGCTTTCCTGCAAGCCATAGAAGAAGGAAGTGGGTACAGTTCCGACGAAGGATTTATGCTTGCGCGTCAGCATATTCGTCCAGGACAGATAGGATTTCGGCAGGCGTGATGTTTTATGCGCTTCCATCGCCTTGGCCGAAACGCCGGTGAAGGACATGCCGGTGGGTAGCATCAAGCCCTTCTGGCTGCCGCCCACAGCAACATCCACACCCCATTCATCCATACGGAAATCAAATGAGCCGAGCGAGGAAATCGTATCACTCAACAACAAGGCAGGATGCTTCGTGGCATCCAGCGCAGCCCGCACATCCTTCAGCGGTAATTCCATACCCGTGGCTGTTTCGTTATGCACGGCGCAAATCGCCTTGATGCGATGGTCCTTATCCGCGGCCAGGGTTGCGCGCAGCGCGGCGAAATCAACACCACGGTGCCAATCGGCACTGATCACTTCAGCCTTCAGGGACAAATCCTCGGCCATTTGCGCCCAGCTTTGCGAAAAATGGCCGGTTTCAATGATAGCCACCGTATCGCCGGGCGAAAACAGATTGACCAGGCTCGCTTCCCAGGCTGCGTGGCCGGAGCCAGTATACATGAAGACTTCCTGTTCCGTCTTCAAAATGCGCTTCAGCCCCGCGACGCATTTTTCATAGACAGGCATGAAAGCCGGATCGTTGAAATCCACCGTGACATGCGCCACCGCAAGCAGCACGGAATCCGGAATATTGGTCGGGCCCGGATTGGCAAAGAATTGCCGCCCGCGCGGCAGACGAGGCTTACTGGCCATGAAACAGCGTTTCCTTCTTGCGATGATTTGTTTGTGGCGCAGGCGTCATTTCGCCAATTCCCGCGCCATGGATTCAAGCCCCGCCAATGTCAGCGGGTGCATGCGGTTTTCCATCAACCCCTGCATCATGCCGATGGAATGGGTATAGCGCCAATGCTGCCGATCCACAGGATTGAGCCAGGCCGCGCGGCGGAAATGCCGCGTCAGGCGGCCCAGCCAGACCACGCCGGATTCCTCATTCCAATGTTCAACCGAACCGCCGGGCTGAGAGATTTCATAAGGCCCCATCGTGGCATCACCCACCAGCACCAGGCGCCAATCCGGGCCATAGGTGCGCAAGACCTCCTGCGTGGATTTCTCGGTTTCCTTGCGGCGGCGATTTTCACGCCAGAGCCGTTCATAGGGGCAGTTATGGAAGTAGTAGAATTCCAGATGCTTGAATTCACCACGCGCGGCAGAAAACAATTCCTGGCAGATGCGGATATGGTCATCCATGGAA
>CAIYMY010000151.1 GCA_903927465.1 uncultured Rhodospirillales bacterium
CCCCGCGCCGGATGAGGCAACCCGCGTGCAATATCGCGAACGCCTAGCCTACGAAATTGGCGTTATCGAGAAAATGGGTTTCCCAGGCTATTTCTTGATTGTTGCCGATTTCATCCAATGGGCCAAGGCGCAAACGCCGCCCATTCCGGTGGGGCCTGGGCGCGGTTCGGGCGCGGGTTCCGTGGCCGCCTGGGCGCTGCTGATCACGGATTTGGACCCAATCCGCTTCGGCTTGCTATTTGAACGATTCCTCAACCCCGAACGCGTTTCCATGCCGGATTTCGATATTGATTTCTGCCAGGACCGGCGCGACGAAGTAATTGCCTATGTCCGGCGGGAATATGGCGAGGATCGCGTCGCGCAAATCATCACCTTCGGCAAGCTGCAAGCCAAGGCCGCGGTGCGTGATGTCGGGCGCGTGCTGGGCATGCCTTATGGGCAGGTGGACAAGATCGCCTCCCTCATTCCGAACAATCCGGCGAAGCCCGTGACGCTTTCGCAGGCGATTGAAGGCGAAGCGCGTTTGCAGGAAATGCGCGATAGCGATGAGCAAGTGGCGCGGCTTTTGGTTATCGCGCTGCAGGTGGAAGGGCTTTACCGAAATGCCTCCACCCATGCTGCCGGCGTGGTGATCGGGCGCAGGCCCTTGATTGAAACCGTGCCTTTGTATCGCGACCCGCGTTCTGAAATGCTGGTCACGCAATATTCGATGAAATACGCGGAGATGGCGAGCCTGGTGAAGTTCGACTTCCTGGGCCTGAAGACACTCACCGTCATTGAACGCGCGCTGTACATCCTGAAAGGGCAGGGGATTGAGGTAGATATCGCCGCCATCCCGCTGGATGATCTGAAAACCTATGAAATGCTCGGGCGCGGTGATGCTGCCGGCGTATTCCAGTTTGAAGGGCAGGGGATGCGCGACTGCCTGCGGCAGATGCGCGCGAACCGTTTTGAGGATTTGGTGGCCGCCGTCGCCCTTTATCGCCCAGGCCCCATGGCGAATATCCCGGCCTATTGCGCCCGCAAACATGGCGAGGCTTGGGAGCCGCCGCATGAGGCGATCCGGCACATATTGTCTGAGACCTATGGCATCATGGTCTATCAGGAACAGGTCATGCAGATTGCGCAGGACCTGGCGGGCTATTCGCTGGGCGCCGCTGATCTGCTGCGTCGCGCCATGGGCAAGAAGATCCGCAGCGAAATGGAAGCCCAACGCAAGATTTTCTGCGATGGCGCAGAGGCGCGCGGCATTGAAGCCGCCAAGGCCGCCGAGATTTTTGACCTGATGGAACGCTTCGCCGATTACGGCTTCAATAAATCACATGCGGCGGCCTATGCGCTGGTGAGTTATCAAACCGCTTGGCTCAAAGCCAATCACACTGTGGCCTTCCTCGCGGCTTCCATGACGCTTGATCTTTCCAATACGGATAAGCTCGCCGGCCATATGCAGGAAGCAGCGCGCCTTGGGATTGCCGTGCTGCCGCCGGATATCAACCGGAGCGGTGCTGATTTCCGCGTCGAAGCGCGGGATGATGGCAAGCAGGCCATACGCTTTGCTCTGGCTGCCGTGAAGCGCGTGGGCGAAGGCGCGATGCGCGACCTGGTGGCGGCGCGTGATGCTGGGGGGGATTTTGCATCGCTCGCGGAATTCGCCGCGCGGGTGGACCCAAAGCTTCTCAATAAGATGCAGATCGAAAACCTGGGCCGCGCCGGCGCCTTTGAATGCCTTGATGGCAATCGCGCCCGCGTCATGGCTGGCGCCGAGACCATTCTGCGCCGTGCCCAAGCCAGCGCCGAGGAACGCGATAGCGGCCAGATTGGCCTTTTCGGCGCGGAACCCGGCAAAGCGGAAGCGCTCCGCCTGCCGGATGTGCCGGATTGGCAGCCCTTGGATCGGCTGACCCAAGAAGCGGAGGCGATTGGCTTTCACCTTTCCGCCCATCCTTTGGATGCCTATCGCCAGGCGCTGAAGCGCATTGGTGTGGTGCCATCATCCGCCATTGCTGATCGCGCCAGCCGTGGCAGCGGGCGGGTCAAGCTGGCCGGTACGGTGGTGAATTCCAAGGAACGCACGACCAAGACCGGCAGCCGCATGGCCTGGGTTCGGGTTTCCGATACCCATGGCAGTTTCGAAGTGACCTGCTTTTCTGAGGTGCTGAACCGCAGCCGAGAGCTGCTGGCCGAAGGCAGCGCCATTCTGGTGACGGCGGATTTGCGCATGGAAGGCGAAGCTTTGCGCCTGACCGCGACCGAGCTTGAAAGCCTGGACAAGGTCGCCGCCAATGCCGGTGGTGGGATTAAGCTATGGCTGGAGGCTACCGCAACACTTGACCCGATCCGCGCCTTGCTGACGCGCGAAGGCCGCGGGCGTGGCCGCGTGATCCTGGTGCCGCGGCTGGGCGGTGAACAGGAAGTGGAAATCGCGCTGCCTGGCGGCTTCAATGTGGGGCCGCGACTGATGCAGGCCATGCGGGTGGTGCCAGGTGTGGCGCAGGTAGAGGAGTTTTAGTGCGGCTCCCGTACAGCCAGTTTATTTTCCATAATATACCTTATGCGGGATATAGATGACCCAAACCCCGAAGCAAAATTCGCCTGAAACCGCGCTTGCCGCCCTGCTCACCATCATGGCCAAGCTGCGCGATCCCAATGGTGGCTGCCCCTGGGATTTGGTGCAGGATTTCGCCTCCATCGCGCCTTACACAATTGAGGAAGGCTATGAGGTCGCGGATGCCATCGCCGCCAATGACCCGGACAAACTTTTGGATGAATTGGGCGATTTGCTGTTCCAGGTGGTCTATCACGCGCAAATGGCGGCTGAGCGCGGCTGGTTCGGCTTTGCTGAAATCGCACAATCCATATCTGACAAGATGATCCGCCGCCATCCTCATGTCTTTGGTGAGGCTGCTGCGCGCGACGCTGCTGCCCAAACCAGCGCCTGGGAAGCGCAAAAAGCCGCCGAACGGGCCGCGCGGGCGGAAAGTGGCGTACTGGCGGGAATCCCGGATGGCCTCCCTGCCCTAACCCGCGCCACCAAACTCACACGCCGCGCCGCGCGGGTTGGTTTTGATTGGCCGGATGCTGGCGCGGTGCTGGATAAGCTGGAAGAAGAAGCGGCGGAACTCCGTGCCGAGTTGCAAGACGCTGATAAGGCAAGACTTCAGGATGAGGTGGGCGACCTGCTTTTCGTGCTGGCCAATCTGGCGCGCAAGCTGGATTTAGACCCGGAAGCGGCCTTGCGCCACGCCAACCAGAAATTCACCCGCCGCTTTGGCTATATCGAGCAACAAGCTGATCTTGTAGGAAAAAGCCTGAATGATATGAGCCTAGAGGAGATGGAGGCGTTGTGGGTGCAGGCAAAGCGCGGCGAAAAATGAGAAAACGCTCTCAATCATCTGAAATTACGTTATTTTAGGAGCCCGGATACCTAATCCCTACCACCTCAATCTCCTCCATCCCGGCAGGCGTGCGTAGCCGTCGCATATCGCCCACCCGCGCGCCCAAAAGCGCACGCGCCACCGGCGCCACCCAGGAAATCCGCCCTGCCTCGGCCTCTGCCTCATCCACGCCGACAATGGTGATGGTCACTTCGGCGTCATCGGAAGCGCGAGCATAGGTTACGCTCGCGCCGAAAAACACCTGGTCGCGGCGTGTCTGCTGCGCCGGGTCCACCACCTGCACCTTCTCAAGCCGCTTGGTCAGGAAGCGCACGCGCCGGTCAATTTCGCGGAGCCGCCGCTTGCCATATTTGTAATCGGCATTCTCGGACCGGTCGCCAAGCGCCGCCGCCCAGGACACAATCTCCACCACCTTCGGGCGTTCTTCTTCCCACAACCGCCTTACCTCGGCACGCAAAGCGGTGGCGCCGGCGGAGGTCATGTAAAAGGGCGTGCCGGGGGGCAGGCCGGGCGGGCCAGCCTCCGCATCCTCATCGGCGCCACTCATGGGGTGAAAAGCGCCTCCTGAGCGGCTTCCCAACTGACGCGATCAGGGGCGCAGATCAGCCCGCCGCTGGTCAGATGCGGGCCGTAATCGCTGCCATCAAACCGCGCTGAATAGCCGCCCGCTTCACGGTGCAACAGCCAGCCCGGCGCATGATCCCAGGGCATCAGCTTGTTATAGACCAGCAAATGCGCATGCCCGCCGGCGGCCAGCCGATATTCATGCGCGGCACAGCGATAGGAAACCGTGGCCGCCTGGCGCGGCAGCCGGCTGGTCACGCGGGTCTTCAGGGGCTCCGGCATATAACCCCAGGAAATCGCCGCCACCATATCGCCCGGCGCGGCGGGCGCGGCTACGCGCAAATCGGCAAAACGGCGCCCTTCCCCATCCGCGAGCC
>CAIYMY010000152.1 GCA_903927465.1 uncultured Rhodospirillales bacterium
CGCCATTGGCCGGCATGAAGCGGCAGGATTCTGGTGGGCCGCGCAGCCTGCCTCTCGTTGGCCGGATGATCCCGATTGGCGCGCCACGATCGAGGCGAATTGGCAGGAACCCCATGGCGACCGTCGCCAGGAAATCGTCTTTATCGGCATCGGCATGGATGAGGCAGGGCTGCGCGCGGCATTGCAGAACACGCTTTTGACCGATGAGGAATGGCGCGCCGGGCCACGCACCTGGGCGCGCCTGCCCGACCCATTCCCGACCTGGCGCGACGGCTGAAACCGCTGGCGGGTTACGACGAAGGCGTAAACCCTAACGCCCCAACCCGTCCCAGAATTCCTTGACCTTGGCGAAGAAGCCTTCGCTTTCCGGGCTGGTGCGACCGCCCTTCTCCGCCTCGGCTTCGAATTGCTCCAGCAATTCGCGCTGCTTGGGCGACAGGTTCTGCGGCGTTTCCACCATGACCTGCACATACATATCGCCGCGCGCGGCTGACCGCAGCACGGAAAAGCCCTTGCCGCGCAGGCGGAATTGATCGCCCGTCTGGGTCCCGGCGGGGATTGTCACTTTTGAACGCCCGCCATCAATGCTTGGCACTTCCACATGGCCACCAAGGGCTGCCTGCGTCATCCGCAGCGGCACGCGCACCAGAATATTCCCGCCATCGCGCTGGAAAATCGGATGCGGCCTGACCGCGATATCCACATACAAATCACCCGCCGGCGCGCCGCGCTGCCCGGCCTCACCCTCGCCAGTCAGGCGAATGCGCGTGCCATCATCAACGCCGGCAGGGACCGAGACATTCAGGTTGCGTTCGCGCTGCACACGCCCCGCGCCACGGCAAATCTTGCAAGGGTTCTTGATGATGCGGCCCTGGCCGCCGCAGGTGGGGCAGGTGCGCTCCACCAGGAAAAACCCCTGCTGCGCCCTGACCTTGCCGCTACCCTGACAGGTACCGCAGGTCTGCGCGCCAGATGCCGCGCCGCCTTCCGCGCCGGTGCCCTTGCAGGCTTCGCAGGAAACACTTGTTGCGAACCGGATATTTTTCTTGGCACCCGCAAAGGCTTCTTCCAGCGAAACCTCCACCTGTGTGCGCAAATCTGCACCTCGGCCCGCCGCCGCGCGCTGACCACGCCCGCCGCCGCCGAAGCGGCCGAACATTTCCTCAAAAATATCCTCGAACCCGCCGCCACCGAAGGGACCGCCGCCGCCGCCACCACCGCCAGGCCCGCCCTGTTCAAAGGCAGCATGGCCGAAGCGGTCATAGGCGGCGCGCTTTTCGGCATCCTTCAGCACATCGTAAGCTTCATTCAATTCCTTGAATTTGGCTTCCGCATCGGCATTACCCTGATTGCGATCAGGGTGCCATTGCATCGCGAGCTTGCGGTAGGTTTTCTTGAGGTCATCCTCCCCCGCGTCGCGCGCGACGCCGAGAACCTCATAATAATCGCGTTTTGCCATGATCGGGCTACCGTTTCGGACACAAGAATTCCCCTGTTGCCGACAGGCACCAGGGGAACGCTTTGGTCAAAGGAGCTACCACCCCGAAGGGATCAGGAAGGCTTCTTCTTGTTCGGGTCCACTTCCTCGAACTCGGCGTCAACCACCTTGTCCTTGGAGGCGCCAGCGGCACCTGCCGCGCCTTCTTCCGGCTTTGGCGCAGCCTGTTCAGCCTTGTACAGCGCCTCACCCATCTTCATCGAAGCCTGGGACAGTTTCTCAGAAGCTTCGCGGATCACATCAGCGTCCTGGCCTTCCATGGCAGTGCGGGCAGCGGCAAGCGCCGATTCCACTTCCATTTTTTCAGCCGGCGGCACCTTGTCCCCGCTTTCCTTCAGCGTTTTGTCCGTGGAATGCACCAGCGCATCAAGCTGGTTGCGCGCTTCCACGGCTTCACGCCGCTTGCGGTCAGCTTCCGAATTGGCTTCGGCATCCTTCACCATGCGTTCGATATCGGCGTCCAAAAGACCCGATTTCGCCTGGATACGGATTTGCTGTTCCTTGCCGGTTGCCTTGTCCTTCGCGCTGACGCTCACAATGCCGTTCGCGTCAATATCAAAGGTCACTTCCACCTGCGGCACGCCACGCGGCGCGGGGGGGAGGCCCGTCAGGTCGAAAGTGCCAAGCTGCTTGTTATCAGCAGCCATTTCACGTTCGCCCTGATAGACCTTGATGGTAACCGCGGTTTGATTGTCATCGGCGGTGGAGAAGGTCTGGCTCTTCTTCGTCGGGATCGTCGTGTTGCGATCAATCAGCCGCGTGAAGACACCGCCGAGCGTTTCAATACCAAGGCTGAGCGGCGTCACATCCAGCAGCAGCACATCCTTGACATCGCCTTTCAGCACACCGCCCTGAATGGCCGCGCCAATGGCGACGACTTCATCGGGGTTGACGTTGCGCGCGGGTTCCTTGCCGAAGAATTGGCGAACCGCTTCCACCACTTTCGGCATACGGGTCATGCCGCCGACCAGGATCACCTCATCCACCTCATTGGCGGCAAGGCCGGCATCCTTCAGCGCCTGGCGGCAGGGTTCCAGTGTGCGGCTGATCAGATCATCCACCAAAGCTTCCAGCTTTGAGCGGGTGACCTTCATCACCAAATGCTTGGGGCCAGAGGCATCCGCCGTGATGAAGGGCAGGTTGACCTCGGTTTCCTTGGAAGAGGAAAGTTCGATCTTCGCCTTTTCCGCAGCTTCCTTCAGGCGTTGCAGCGCAAGCTTATCGCCGCGCAGGTCAATGCCTTGTTCCTTGCGAAATTCATCGGCCAGATAGTCAATGATGCGCTGGTCGAAATCCTCACCACCCAGGAAGGTGTCACCATTGGTGGATTTCACTTCAAACACACCATCGCCAATTTCCAGCACGGAAACGTCGAAAGTGCCGCCACCAAGGTCATAAACCGCGATGGTGCCGCCCTTTTTCTGTTCCATACCGTAGGCCAGCGCGGCGGCGGTCGGTTCATTGATGATGCGCAGCACTTCCAACCCGGCAACGGTGCCGGCTTCCTTGGTGGCTTGGCGCTGGGCGTCATTGAAATAGGCCGGAACGGTGATCACAGCCTGGGAAACTTTCTCACCCAAATGGGCTTCGGCG
>CAIYMY010000153.1 GCA_903927465.1 uncultured Rhodospirillales bacterium
ATGCACCGCGATGCCGTGCCGCTTTTCGCGCGCCATAATGTTGATGCCCAATTGGATGCGATGCATTCGCCCGTGGTGCAGCTGCGCTCCGGCGGCTACATCGTGATTAATCAGACCGAAGCTTTGGTTGCGATTGACGTGAATTCGGGCCGCGCCACACGTGACAGGCACATCGAAGACACGGCCTTGCGCACCAATATGGAAGCGGCGGATGAAATCGCGCGCCAGCTTCGCCTGCGCGATCTGGCCGGGCTGATTGTGATTGATTTCATTGATATGGAATCAAACCGCAACAACGCCATGGTGGAAAGGCGGATCAAGGAATCGCTCCGCCACGACCGCGCGCGCATTCAGGTGGGGCGGATAAGCCATTTCGGCCTGCTGGAAATGAGCCGCCAGCGCCTGCGCCCTTCCATCGCAGAACAGACCTTCATCACATGCCCGCATTGCCTGGGCCGCGGCACGATTCGCGGTGTGGAAAGCAGCGCGCTGCAGGTGCTGCGCGCCATTGAGGAAGAAGGTGCGAAGCGCCGCGCCGCGGAAATCAACGTGCATGTCGCGAGCGAAGTTGCGCTGTGGCTGCTGAACCGCAAGCGTGATCGGCTTTCTGAGATTGAAGCGCGTTTCGGCATGAGTGTTTTCCTCCAGCCCGATGAAAAGCTGATGGGGCCGGCGCTGCGCATTGAACGCCTGCGCGCGGCTGAGCCCATGGCAGTGGCCGCCGGGCCTTCGGCGCTGCGCATGGATTACGCGCCGGAAGTGGAAGACATCGCGCCGGAGATCGAGGAAGAGGAAGCGGATAGCCCAAGCGCCGAAGCGCGTGAGGAAACCGCCGAGGAAGGAGAGCGCCGTCGCCGCCGTCGTCGTCGCCGCCGTGGTGGCCGCCGTGAGGGTGGGCCGCAGGGCGCTGAGGGTGGCGCCGAGGGTGATGGCGAAGGCGAAGAAGGCGCCGAAGCGGCAGCAGAAGCCGGCGATATGCCGGAAGGCGAAGCCCAGCCTGCCGGGGAAGAAGCCCAAGCCGCTGAAGGCGCCGCCGAGGGTGAGGATCGTCCGCGCCGCCGAGGCCGCCGTGGTGGGCGTCGGCGCCGTGAGGATGGCCCGCGTGAGCGCCTGGCCGAGGAAGCCGCGCCGGAAATGACGGAAGAAGCCCCGGCGCCGCGCTATGTGGGGCCGACCCCGGCGGACCCCTTTGCCGGGCAGATTGATGATGTGTTCGCCGCCATGGCGGCAGCCGAGGAAGCGGCGGAACGCGCTGCCGCAACCGCGCGGCGGATTGCGCCCGCCGCGCCAGCGCCGGAGCCTGTGGCGGAAGCCGCGCCGGTGGCTGAGGCTGCGCCGGTGGTGACGGAAGCGGTGCCTGTTGCGGAAGTGTCGGCGCCCGTTGAGCCGCCAGCGCCGGAACCTGTGCCGGTGCCTGTTGCCGCTGAACCTGCCCCGGCGCCTCAGCCGGAAAAGGCTGAGCCGGTGATTGGGCCGGCGATTCAGCCGGTGGTGCTGGGCGATGGGGCTGAGGTGGCGCGGCCCAAGCGGCTGGGCTGGTGGAAGCGGTTGAGTTAGAGCCTCAAGCAGAGCCTTTGCCGCGCCAAGGCGGCGAAGGCTCCTGCCTCAGGCGATGGCATCTATCGCCCGCGCCAGCCTGACATCACGCGCGGAAAGCCCGCCTGCGTCATGGGTGGAGAGCGTAATCTCCACCCGGTTCCAGACATTGAACCATTCCGGGTGATGGTCCTGCGCTTCGGCAAGCAAAGCCACGCGCGCCAGAAAACCCCAGGCTTCGGAAAAATCCTTGAAGCGGAAGCTGCGAGTGATGGCATCGCGGCCTTCAACCAGCTTCCATGCCGGCAGCGTGGCCGAAAGCCCGGCCCGTTCCGTGGCGTTGAGTTTTTCCACCATGGCGTCAGATCATCGCCATGCCGCCATTGACATGCAAAGTCTGGCCAGTGACCCAACCGGCCTCATTGCTCGCCAGATAGACCACGGCGGCAGCGATATCCTCGGGCGAGCCCATGCGCTGCGTTGGGATGCGCGTCAGCAGCGCGGTTTTTTGCGCCTCATTCAGCGCGTCCGTCATGGCGGTCTTCACGAAGCCGGGCGCCACCACATTCACCGTGACACCGCGCGTCGCCACTTCCTGCGCCAAGGACTTGGACATGCCAATCAAGCCCGCCTTGGCGGCGGCGTAATTCGCCTGGCCGGCATTGCCGGTGACGCCGACGATGGACGCGATGGAAATAATCCGCCCCTGGCGCTTTTTCATCATGCCGCGCAAAGCGGCGCGCGCCAGGCGGAAGGGCGCGGTCAAATCCACTTCCAGCACCGCATTCCAATCCGCATCACCCATGCGCAGCGCCAGCATATCCCGCGTGAAGCCGGCATTATTCACCAGAATATCCAGACCCCCTGCCTCGGTTTCGATTTTTTCAACCAGCTTGGCCGGCGCTTCCGGGTCCGCCAGATCAGCAGGTGCTACAATGACGCGTGAGCCAAGTTCAGCGGCGAGTGCTTCCAATTCCGCGGCGCGGCGGCCGGTGATGGCAACCGTCGCACCCTGGGCGTGGAGCGCGCGGGCCACGCCAGCCCCAATGCCGCCCGTGGCGCCGGTGACAAGCGCGGTCTTGCCGGTCAGATCAAACATATCTCTCATCCCTGGTTGAAGCGTTTGGACAGGAAATACCGCGCATGGCCGGGCGGATGATCCTCGATACTGCCGAAAAGCGCATAGCCGTGCTTTTCGTAAAAAGGCCGCGCCTGGAAGGAAAGGGTATCAAGCCAGACGCCGATGCAGCCCCTGGCGCGGGCTTCAGCCTCCAATCGTCTCAGCAGGCTTGAACCAAGTCCCCCACCACGCAGATCCTCAGGCAAAAACAGGTAGTGCAATTGATACCAGGCGCCCCAGCACCAGCCGAAAGCGCCGCCAACGGGTTCAGCTTCAGCAGAACGACGCACGACCAGTGACAGCGGCTTATATCCATGGCTGCCGATGAAGGGCGCATTCAGGGCTTCGAGCCCAGCCAGAGCCACCTTGGCGGCGGGATCATCATCAATTTCCGAAAGTGAGATCTCGGCCATGATCAGAGCGACTTCAGGAAGGCTTCCAGCTCGGCCGGATTGCCGATGGAAAGCGCAGTGGCTTCCGGCGCATTGCGCTTCATGAGGCCGGTCAGCACCTTGCCCGAGCCGACCTCAACAAACTTGTCGCAGCCCATGGCGGCCATGGCGGCGACGCATTCGCGCCAGCGCACCGTGCCGGTCACTTGCCGCACCAGCAAATCGCGGATTTCGGCGGGGTCGGTCGCTTTGGCGGCGCTCACATTGGCCACCACCGGAACGGCTGGCGCCTGCATGGTCGCCTGGGCAAGTGCCTCCGCCATGGCATCCGCCGCGGGGGCCATCAAAGCGCAATGGAAGGGCGCCGAGACCGGCAGCAGCATGGCGCGCTTCACGCCCTTTTCCTTGGCGATTTCAATGGCGCGCTCAACAGCCGCCTTGGCGCCGGAAATCACCACCTGGCCACCGCCATTGTCGTTCGCGGCTTCCACCACCTCAGCCTTGTTGGTTTCGGGGTTGGTCGCGGCGGCGGCGCAAATTTCCTGCGCCAGATCAATCTCCGCCCCCAAAAGTGCC
>CAIYMY010000154.1 GCA_903927465.1 uncultured Rhodospirillales bacterium
AATGATCTGGTCCTCAGCCGCCGCGACAAGCTCCAGATTCGAGGATGGGGTGTTCTGAATCCAGCCCGTGACTTCGTCCACAGAATGAAATGGCACACGCATCGTCCCGTAGCGATAGCCGGGAAGGTTGACGAGTTGCGTTAACCCCCCGGCGTCGGATGCATTGCGTGCCCGAATGACAAAGCGATCATCAGCGTCGCTCATGCGTTGTCTCTGCGGTTCGGATTGGAAAGAGCGAACAGGCTGATGCGCGCATGCGCATTAGGCAGGTTCTAATGCAGCCGCGCTGAAGGCAGATGCGGGCTGTCCAGGCTGAAATCCGGGATGGCGACATCAAACGCCTCACCGGTTTCGCGCACCACCATGTGATAGGCGCCGCTCATGAAGCCCGATGATGTGCCTAATGGCGTGCCAGAAGTATATTCAAACCGCCCACCAGGTTCCAGGATGGGCTGTTCACCGACTACGCCCGCCCCTTGCACCTGTTGGGTGCGCCCGGTGCCGTCCATGATCTGCCAGGTACGGCGGATAAGCTGCACCGTCTCCGGGCCCAGATTGGCGATTTCTACCTGATAGGCCCAGACGAATTGAGCGTTTTCGGGCATAGATTGTTCAGCCAGATAAAAGGCGCGTACAGCAACCCTTATCCCCCGCGTCGTCGCGATGAATGAACCATCTTTGGTCATTTTAGCCTTCCTCGCCGCCAATTCAGCACAGCAATCGGGCCTTTTGTAAAGTTTTTTATAAGCTTGCCCTCATGGAGCCGCAGCATCCAATGCTTCGGCCAAATCGTCAATCAGGTCGGCCACATCCTCAAGCCCCACGGAAAGTCGCACCGTGCCATCGGTAATGCCAAGCTTGGCGCGTTCTTCTGCGCCAACCCGCATATGGGTGGTCGTGGCCGGGTGGGTCGCCATGGATTTCGCATCACCCAAATTATTGGCGATATCAATCAGCTTCAGCGCATCCATGAAGCGGAAACAGGCTTCCTTGCCGCCCTTGATGTCAAAACTAACCAAGGTGCCGCCGGCAGACATTTGCGCCATGGCCAGCTTCTGCTGCGGATGATCCGCCCGGAAGGGGTAGAGCACGCGCGCAACCTCAGCCCGTTCCGCCAGCATATCAGCAATGGTGGAAGCGCTACGGCACATGGCGGGTACGCGCAGATGAAGGGTTTCAAGGCCCTTCAGGATAACCCAGGCATTGAAGGCGCTGATGGAAGGGCCGGTATTGCGGATGAAGGGTTGCAGCACCTCATCCACCCATTTCTTTGACCCCATCACGCAGCCGCCCAAAACGCGGCCCTGGCCGTCAAAATGCTTGGTTGCGGAATAAACAACGATATCGGCGCCGAAATCCATGGGCTTTTGCAGCAAGGGGGTGGCGAAGACATTATCCACCACCACCAAAGCGCCGGCCTCATGCGCCAGATCGCACACGGCGCGCAGATCCACGATTTCCAGCATGGGGTTGGAAGGTGTTTCCAACAGCACCATGGTCGTCGGGCGCGACAGGGCCGCGCGCCATTGCGCCAGATCGCTGCCATCCACGAATTCGGTTGAGATGCCATAGCGCGGCAGCAGGGTGGAGACGATCCAATGGCAGGACCCGAATAGCGCGCGGGATGCCACCACGCGGTCGCCGGCTTTCAGATGGGACAGCATGGCCGAATGCACCGCGGCCATGCCGGTAGCCGTCGCGCGGCAGGCTTCCGCCCCTTCCAAAGCAGCCAAGCGGCCTTCCAGCATGCTGACGGTCGGGTTGCCGAAGCGCGAATATTGGTAATGTACTTCCGTGCCCGCAAAAGTCGCTTCCGCCTGGGCTGCGCTGTCATAGACAAAGCCCGAGGTCAGATACATCGCTTCCGATAGCTCATCGAAGTTGGAGCGCATGAGCCCACCGCGGACAAGCTGCGTCGCGGGGCGAAGGGGGCGAGTGGGGCGAGAATTTTTTGGCACGGCTGGAACCTCTCACACAATGACAGCGTCCAGCCCCTAGCGGGAACGGGGCATTATGCCCCGCGGCCCTTTAGCGCGTTTGTTTTCGAGGATGTCGCCATCCACGCCCTTTCGAGACCTCGCCGCAAGAAGACCGGACAAATCGCGAGGATCAGTTTTGCAACTGATGATTGAAACATAGGGCATGATGCGCCCGCAGGTCAAGAATGCAGGATGGCTTGCATCGCAGCCGCGCCCATGGGTTCATCGCACCCGGAGGAAATCACTATGGCCAATACTCGTGTCACCCTGATTGTCGGCGCCAGCGGCGCTGCCGCCAGCCGCGTGATGGAAGCCGCCCAGGATGACCCGGGCTTCACGCCCATTGGCCTGACCAGGCGCGACCCGGGTGCGGGCATCCCCTGGATCACCGCCGATCTTTGGGATGGCACAGCGCTCACGCGCGCCATCGCGGCACGGCCTGACATTACGCATATTGTCTATGCCTCCCGCGCGCCACATGGCGAAACCGGGGTTGAGGATGTGGCGGGCAATGCCACCATGCTGCGTAATTTGCTGGATGCGGCGGAGGCATCGCTGCCGCGCTTTCAGCATCTGCACATGATCCATGGCGGCAAATGGTACGGGCTGCATATCGGGCCCTTCCGCACCCCGGCGCGGGAAGATGACCCGCGGCATTTGCCGCCCAATTTCTATTATGAACAACAGGATATGGTGGCCGAACGCCAGCGCGGCAAAGCCTGGTCCTGGTCCGCCAGCCGGCCCAATTTCGTGCTGGATGTCGCCCCGGGGCGGGCGCGCAACATGGTCTCGACCCTTGGTGCCTATGCCGCCATTTGCCGGGAATTGGGCGTAGCTTTTGACTTTCCGGGCAAGCCAGGCGCCTTCACTGCTTTGCATGAGGTCTCGGACGCCAAATTACTGGCCGAGGCCATTCTGTGGATGCTGGGCGAACCCCGCGCCGCTAATTGTGCTTTTAATGTCACGAATGGCGATGCCTTTCGCTGGTGCGACATGTGGCCCCATTTGGCCGGGCTGCTCGGCGTGGCGCCGGGCGGGGTAAGGACCCTGTCGATGGCGCGCTGGATGGCGGATAAGGCCCCGGTCTGGGAGAGAATTCGCGCGCGCCACGGCCTGATCCTGCCGATTGACCAGGTGGCAAGCTGGGAATTCGCCGATTTCGCGCTGAATATGGACTACGATGTGCTGGCTTCCATGACCGCGGCGCGGCAGGCCGGCTTTACCGGCTTCAAGGATAGTTGGGCCATGTTCGCTGAGCAGATTGAAGGCTATCGCGCCGCGCGGGTGCTGCCGCCGCGCTGACAAAAATGGGGGGCGGCTGGCCTGCCCTGCCTTGACCCCGCCACACCCCCCTGCAATACGCGCTCCGCCCTGGGCAATCCGGGGCAGAGCATCGTCGGGCTAAACCGGCGAATCCCGCGACAAGAGGCCGAACCAAGCCATGCGCGATACCGGCGAATATCTTTTCACCTCGGAATCCGTTTCCGAAGGCCATCCGGACAAGGTGGCGGACCGCATCTCAGATACCGTTCTGGACGCATTCCTGACCGCTGATCCCTATTCCCGCGTCGCCTGCGAAACGCTGGTCACCACCAATCGTGTGGTGCTGGCGGGCGAAGTGCGCGGCCCCGCGGAAATCACGCCGGAATATCTGATCCATCTGGCGCGGCTCGCCATTCGCGATATTGGCTATGAACAGGAAGGCTTTCATTGGCAGCATGCCGATATTGAATGCCATCTGCATGCCCAATCGGCGCATATTGCCCAGGGCGTGGACGCCGCCGGCAACAAGGATGAAGGCGCGGGCGACCAGGGCATCATGTTCGGTTACGCCTGCCGCGAAACGCCGGAGCTGATGCCGGCGCCGCTATATTATGCGCATGAAATCCTGCGTCGCGTGAACGAATTGCGCCACGCCAAGGACAAGGCCGTGGCCGGGCTGCTGCCGGATGCGAAAAGCCAGGTGACTTTGCGCTATGTGGATGGCAAGCCAGTGGGTGCGACCTCCATCGTTGTGTCCACGCAGCATGAAGAAGCGCTGGAGCAGGCCGAAATCAAGCGCATCCTGCGCCCGATTGTGGAAGCGGTACTGCCCAAGGGCTGGATGTGCTCGGACAATGAATTCTACGTGAACCCCACGGGCAAATTCGTGATCGGCGGGCCCGATGGCGATTGCGGCCTGACCGGGCGGAAGATCATTGTGGATACTTACGGCGGTGCGGCGCCGCATGGCGGTGGCGCATTCTCCGGCAAGGACCCCACCAAGGTGGACCGTTCCGCTGCCTATGCTGCGCGCTATGTGGCGAAGAATGTGGTGGCGTCTGGCCTGGCCGATAAATGCACCATTCAGGTGAGCTACGCGATCGGTGTTTCCAAGCCGCTGTCGGTCTATTTCGACCTGCATGGCACGGGAAAGGATGTGGATGAGGCGAAGTTGGCGAAGGTGATTGACGGCATGGTCAATCTCTCCCCGCGCGGCATTCGTGAGCATCTGAAGCTGAACCGCCCTATCTATGTGCCGACCAGCGCCTATGGCCATTTCGGCCGCGTGCCGGATGTGGCGAAGGGCACCTTCACCTGGGAAATGACCGATCTGGCCGATGAGCTGAAGCGCGCTTTCGGGCGCTGAAACGCTGATCGGATTATCTTTGGGGCGGCGGGTGTGAGCCTGCCGCCTTTTTCTTTTCAGGACTGCGCATGACCGCTGATCGCCCCCCGTTGGCTGATGGTGTGCCGGACAGGCTTTATGGCCGGCGCCGAGGCCATCCCTTGCGTCCGCGCCAGCAACGCCTGCTGGAAGAAACCCTACCGCGACTGCGCCTGACCCAGGCACAAGCGGCTGATCCGCGCGCGGCCTTCGGCATGGGTGATGTGCCGGTCTGGCTGGAAGTAGGGTTTGGTGGGGGCGAACATACGCTCGATCAAATCGCGGCGTATCCTGAGGTTGCTTATATTGCGTCAGAAGTATTCGAGAATGGGCTTTGCGCTTTGCTCACGCGCCTGGTGCCGGAAGAGGCGGAGGCCACCGGCGCACTGCCGCGTAATCTCAGGCTTTGGCCGCAGGATGCTCGGCATTTGCTGCGCGCTTTGCCGGCAGCCGCTTTGGATCGCCTGTTCCTGATGTTCCCCGACCCCTGGCCCAAGGCGCGGCACGCCAAAAGGCGCTTTGTGCACCCGGAATTGCTGCCCATGGTGGCGCGTGCCGTGAAGCCGGGTGGGGTTTGGCGCATCGCGTCCGATGATCCGACCTATCAGGCATGGGTGCGCGAATGCATGGGCGCGCAGGCCTTCTTTACCCTTGGAAGTCTTGCCGAGTCGCGCCCCGAAGGCTGGCCGCCCACGCGCTATGAGGCCAAGGCGCTGCGCGAAGGGCGCCAGCCGCTTTATTGGGAATGGATCAGGCGCTGATTTGAGCGACTGATTCACGGCTTCGGCGATGCCGCCTCCGCCGATCAGGCGCTGATTCGAGCAACTGATTCACGGTTCCGGCTGCCCGCCTCCACCGATCAGGCGCTGATTAGTGCCCGCGCCACATAAGCCGCAATATCGGCAGCCCGCGCCGATGATGATGGATCGCCAGCGCCCCATGCCCCAGCGCCAGCAAAACCAACCCCCAAGCCGCGCCCTGATGCAAAGGGCGCAACACATCATACAAGGCCTGATCCGGCGGGAAGGGGTGCGGAATGGGCAAGATTAGGAATAACACTGTCTCAACGCCAATCGGTGCCGCCGCCGCACTCAAAAAACCCAGCACCGGCACGGCGATCAGCAGCGCATAAAGCGCACCCTGACCCAACCGCGCCGCGCCCTGCTGCCAGGGGGGTAGCGCCGGCTGGGCAGGCCGACCATGCTGCCCCAACAGCCATAACCGCCAGGCCCAAAGCGGTATCAGCAAAAGACCGAGGCTTTTATGCAGTTGATAGGTTAGAATTTTTGCCAAAAGGGCCGAGAGCGGCAGCGCCACCATCACAAGCGCCAGCAGGAAATTGACAAGAACCAGGGCGGCCATGGCCCAATGCAGGCGCCGTTGCGCCGCCGACCACGCCGCCTGCATTCGCCTATCCAATCACCAGACTGACCGATACCGCCAATTGCACGCGATCCCCCGTGGCTGCCATGTCTGCCACCATACCGAAAGCTGTGCGGCTGATCTCGCCGCGCGCGGTGCAATCCACAATCTCTGCCCCCGTCGCGGCATCGCGCCGCCGCCGCGCAAGCTTCGCCTGAAGGGTAAAGGGCTGCCTCACGCCGCGCATTTCCAACGGCCCGGCCAGGTCGAAGGCCTCGACCCGCCCACCCGGTGCGGCGTTGCCGGAAAACCGCGCCAGCGGCCAGCGTTCGGCATCAAAATAGGCAGCCGAGCGCAGCAAATCCGCCGCCCCCGGATAGGCGTGGGTGATGGAACCAGTTTCCACCTGCACCGCCACGCGAGCGGTCTCCGGCCTTTCGGGATCAAGGATCAATTCGCAGGAAAAGCGCGAAAACTGCCCCGTTGAGGTCAGCACCATCAAATGCCGCGCACTGAATTCAAGCCTGCCCTGGCTTTGGTCAAAGCGAAACACGCGCGCTGCCCGGGCCGGCAGGGGCGCCAGGCCCAGCAGGGGAAGCACCGCGCCAGCCAAGGCGCGGCGCGGCATCAGCAACTGATTGGGCGTCATCATCATATGATCCGTTCCTAGCCACCATATGGCGCGCCCCCGTCATTTCTCAAATTTTTCGTTCAGCCCTTGCCTTCTGGCCGTGCCAGCGCTAAAACAAATTATCCACACCATCCGAGTTTACGGGGGGTGGCCTTGAAAAAGGCCGCCTTTTTTGTTTTTGCAGCCTGATTTGCCACATCACGAAGGGCTTGAAGCCCGCATCGCGGAAGCGATCCTGCCAAGCCTAACGCAGCTTGGCTATGAACTGGTGCGCGTGCAGGTTTCCGGCAAGGAACGCCCGGTGGTGCAGATCATGGCTGAACGCGCCGATGAAGCACCTTTCACCGTGGAAGATTGTGAAGCGATCAGCCATGCCGTGGGCGCTGTGTTGGATGTTGCGGAACCGATCCGCGGGGAATGGATGCTGGAAGTATCCTCTGCCGGCATTGATCGCCCGCTGACGCGGACCAAGGATTGGAACCGCTTTGCCGGCCATGTGGCCACGGTGGAGCTTTCAATCCCGTTTGATGGCCGCAAGCGTTTTCGTGGCACGGCGCTTGGCGCTGATGAACAGGAAGCGCGGCTTCGGCTGGATGATGGTACTGAATTGGCGCTGCCGCGCGGCAATATCCGCCGCGCCAAGCTGGTGCTGACCGACGAATTGATCGCGGCGACGGCGAAAGCCGCTGGCCCAACAACGATGACCCATTAAGGAGAATGCGCCATGGCCGTTGACATCGCCATTGCCCGTCCAGAATTGCTGCAAGTGGCCGAAGCCGTCGCGCGCGAAAAAATGATCGAGCGTGAGGAAGTGCTGGAAGCCATGGAACAGGCGATCCAGAAGGCTGGCCGCGCCAAATACGGGCTTGAGAAGGATATCCGCGCCACCATTGACCGCAAGGATGGCCGCGTGAAGCTTGAACGCTTCACCGAAGTGGTGGAAGCCGAACCCGTTGAAAACGAAGCAACGCAAATTCCTTTCCGTATCGCGCAAAAGATCAAGCCCGGCATTGGGCTTGGCGAATTCATTGTGGACCCGCTGCCGCCGATTGATTTCGGCCGCATCGCCGCGCAAACCGCGAAGCAGGTAATTGTCCAGCGCGTGCGCGAAGTGGAACGCCGCAAGCAATTCGAAGAATACAAAGACCGCGTTGGTGAAATCATCAATGGCACGGTCAAGCGCACCGAATACGGAAACCTGATGGTCGAACTGGGCCGCGCCGAAGCGCTGCTGCGGCGTGATGAAACTATTCCGCGCGAAGCCTTCCGCAATGGCGATCGCGTGCGTGCCTATATCTATGATGTGCGCGAAGAACCGCGCGGGCCGCAGATTTTCCTCTCTCGCACCCATCCTGGGTTTCTGGCGAAGCTTTTCGCGCAGGAAGTGCCGGAAATCTATGATGGCATCATCGAAATCAAGGCCGTGGCGCGTGATCCCGGCAGCCGCGCCAAGATGGCGGTGATCAGCCGCGATAGCTCCATTGACCCCGTCGGTGCCTGCGTTGGTATGCGCGGCTCCCGCGTGCAGGCGGTGGTTGCTGAATTACAGGGCGAGAAGATTGACATCATCCCCTGGTCGCAGGACCAGGCCACCTTCATCGTGAATGCACTCGCCCCCGCTGAAGTCAGCAAGGTGGTGCTGGATGATGAAGGCCGCCGCGTGGAAGTGGTGGTGCCGGATGATC
Organism: uncultured Rhodospirillales bacterium; assembly: GCA_903927465.1. GTDB lineage: Bacteria > Pseudomonadota > Alphaproteobacteria > Acetobacterales > Acetobacteraceae > Neoroseomonas. Next base: position 8,305 of record CAIYMY010000154.1, read on the forward strand.
AACTGAGCCTGGCCATTGGTCGTCGCGGGCAGAATGTGCGCCTGGCGTCGCAGCTTACGCGCTATGATGTGGATATCCTCACGGAAGCCGAGGAAAGCGAACGTCGCCAGGAAGAATTCCGCCGCCGTACCGGGCTTTTTGTGGAAGCGCTGGATGTGGATGACGTGATCGCGGGGCTTCTGGTGCAGGAAGGCTTCGGTTCCATCGAAGACATCGTGCAGGCACCGGATGAGGAATTGGCCGAAATCGAAGGTTTTGATGAAAGTGTCGCCGCTGAATTGAAGCGCCGCGCTGAAACCTTCATTGAAAAGCGGGATGCAGAGATGGATGAGAAGCGCCGCAGCCTGGGCGTGGATGATGTGCTGATGGATGTGGGTGGCTTCACGCCGGCCATGATGGTCACGCTTGGCGAAAAGGGCGTGAAGTCGCTGGAAGATCTGGCGGATCTCGCCGGGGATGAGCTGTTGGAAATCCTTGGCGCCGAAGCGCTGGACGAGGAAACGGCCAATGCGATCGTCATGGAAGCGCGTCGTCGTGCCGGTTGGCTCGGCGATGACGCATAAGCCATAGCCCTGGCCGAAGCCCTCGCCCTGCCGGAGGAAGATGAGCCCGAAAAGGGTCCGCTTCGCCGCTGCATTGTCTCGCGCGAAAGCCTGCCCAAGGCGGAAATGGTCCGTTTTGTGCTTGGCCCGGGGCGAGAAATCGTACCGGATTTGGCCGAAAGGCTGCCGGGGCGGGGAATGTGGTTGAGCGCGCGGGGCGATGTGCTAGAAAGCGCCATCAGCCGGGGGGCTTTCACGCGCGCGGCGCGCGGTCCTGTGGTTGTTCCGCCCGGTCTTGCGGCGTTACTGCAACGGGGCCTCCGCACCAGGATTATTGATCTGCTGGGGCTTGCGCGCCGGGCAGGGCAGGCGGTGGCGGGCTGGCAGGCGGTGCGGGAATGGCGTAGCGCTAATTGTATCGCGCTGTTGGTGCAGGCCAAGGATGGCAGCCCAGCAGAGCGTGAACGCCTCTCGGGCGGTATTACAGCGGCAGTGATGCCGTTGACCGCCGCTGAATTGGGGCAGGTTTTTGGGCGTGACCGCATTGTTCATGTGGCGGTTGGGCCGGGCCGTTTGGCGGAGGCCATCTGGTCCGAGGCGGGCAGGCTTTCTGGCCTTTTCCCGCCGGAAGTGGCTAAATCCTAAGGGTTGCCGGATGTTTCGGCTGCTCCATGCGTAACAGATGATCGGGTTCGAAGCGGCGAATGAGTGACCAGAACGAGCAGGACGCGGGTAAAAGCAGGCTGAGCCTTCGGCCCGGCGGACGCCTCGAGCTTGGCAAGACGGTGGATGCGGGTAGCGTCCGCCAATCCTTCAGCCATGGCC
>CAIYMY010000155.1 GCA_903927465.1 uncultured Rhodospirillales bacterium
CAAGCGGCGTCTTTCTCCGATGCTTGGGGTTTGGGCGGGGCGAGGAGCTCCCCGCTGAGGGAATTAGGCCTGGTCACGGTGACGCGGATGGTGACGGTCTGACCGGTCAGGTCGCCCGAGGAAGGGAAATGCACCGGCTCCAACCAGGGGGAACGCCCGGACATCTGCCCTGGAAGCCGGCCAGGGCCGGTCACCAGAACGGGGATATCCATGCCCATGCGGCTTCGATTGAAACGGTATTGCTGATCACTCAGCAGCGCCTGGATTTCCCGCAAGCGCTGATCGGCTACCGCTTCATCCACAATCCCCGCCATGCCGGCTGCCGGCGTGCCGGGGCGCGCGGAATAGCGGAAGGAAAAGGCAGAGGCAAAGCCGATATCTTCAATCAGCTTCAGCGTCGCGCGGTGATCCGCATCACTCTCACCGGGATGGCCTGCGATGAAATCGGAAGACAGCGCCAGATCAGGCCGCGCCGCGCGCAGCTTTTCAATCAGCGCCAGATAATCCGCTACCGTATGGCCACGATTCATCGCCTTCAGGATGCGATCAGACCCCGACTGCACCGGCAGATGCAAAAACGGCATCAGCGCGGGGATGTCGCGATGCGCCGCGATCAGATCATCGCCCATGTCGCGCGGGTGGGACGTGGTATAGCGCAAGCGATCAAGCCCTGGGATTTCAGCCAAAGCCAGCAAAAGCCGCGCGAGCGACCAAGCCCCGCCATCCGGCCCTTCGCCGTGATAGGCATTCACATTCTGCCCAAGCAAAGTGATTTCTCGCGCGCCGAGTGAAACCAGGCGCTTGGCTTCGGCAATCACCGCCGCCGCGGGGCGGGAATATTCCGCACCGCGCGTGTAAGGCACCACGCAGAAGGAACAGAATTTGTCGCAGCCTTCCTGCACCGTCAGGAAGGCAGTCACGCCCTGGGGCGCCGACTGTTCCGGTAAATGATCGAATTTCCCATCCACCGGGAATTCGGTTTCGATCACGGCACCCGCCGCGCGGGAGGCACGCGCCACCATCTCCGGCAGGCGGTGATAGGATTGCGGCCCCAGCACAATATCCACCCAGGGCGCGCGGGTGATGATTTCCGCCCCTTCCGCCTGGGCCACACAGCCCGCCACCGCGACAATCATCTTCCCGCCGCGCGCAACCTTGGCCTCCCGCAAGCGGCCCAGATCGGAAAACACCTTCTCGGTCGCTTTTTCGCGGATGTGGCAGGTATTGAGGATGACCATATCGGCATCCTCCGCCACTTCCGTTGGCGCATAGCCAAGCGGCGCCAGCACATCCGCCATGCGTGCGCTGTCATAGACATTCATCTGGCAGCCCCAGGTGCGGATCAAAAGCCGCTTCCGGGGAGGGGTGCCGGTTGTATCACTCATGGGAATAAGCCTCTGACGCCCCAGGATAGCGGGGCCAAATGAGGCAGATGCGCAGGCTGCCCGCGCTGGTCAAGCGCGGCGAGACCCGAAAGCGCGAATCATGGAGCCAAGGATCATAAAAGGAGCCTGAAGTCTCTTGCCCCGTCGGGTCAAGCTTTTACTGCGCCGCATTCAGGAAAAGCGGCGTCGGGGGGCGGTTTTGCCTGAGCTGCGCGGCGCCTGAGGCGACCACATCGCTGACAGCAACGGTCAGGGCCTTGCGATCAGGGATGGTGGCCGGGTCGGCGGGTTCGTGCAGCAAAACCGTGGCGCGCGCGCCGGACCGCCTGGCGATGCGCCAGAAATGGGAAGCGATATCCATATCGCCATACCAGGCGAAAAACGGCCGATCCCGCCGGCAGGCCGGCAGCCCGCCCAAGCGATCATAAACGAGCGATATCGGCTGCACCGCCTTGGCATCCGCCGCCGCCGCCAGAAAGGCAGAACGGAAAGGCAGCACCCGCGAGCCATCATTGCTGGTGCCTTCGGCAAACAGGATCAGGCTATCGCCGGCGACTAGCCTTTCGCGCATTGAATCGGCTTCGCGGATCACCGTTGAGGTACGCCGACGGCTGACGAAGACCGTACGGCCAAACTTGGCGATGATGCCGACCACCGGCCATTCGCGGACTTCTGATTTCGCGACAAAGCTCGCGCGCAGTACCGAACCCAGCACCAGAATATCAAGCCAGGAGGAATGATTGGGCAGAAACAAGGTTGCCGGCTTATCGGAGACCTTGCCCACCACCTGCACCTTGAGCCCGATCAGCCAGCAAAGCACCCGATGATAGAAGCAGCCAAAGCTGATCTTGGCTTGGCCTGGCAGCAGCATCAGTACCGCTTGAATGGGAATGGCGATGAGCGTCCAGATCAGCGCGCTGATGATGCGCCGAATGGCACGGACACGCCCGCCAAGGGGGCGCGGTTCCATAATGTCGCCCCAGGCTCCGCCAGCCATGAAGGGCTTAAACCGCAACGGTTTTAACCGCATCTGGCGACGCGGCTTCAAAGCTTCTTCCGGATTCCTGGCCACAGCTTCCATCCTCACGGGGTAGCGCGTGACATGTGGCGCTGCAATGACGCTTTGGCGACGATTGCGTGAAAGCCGGGGCAATTCGCGCCGAAATGCCCGGAAATTGATCTTGTTTCGACCCAAAGCGCCGAATCGCCCGGCGGCCGCCACTTGGCAGGGGGCAGTGTTATGTTATATCAACACGCATGGCTTTTCCGAACCCTCTTGCGCTTTCAGCCGGTATCATCGCGCGGCTTGGCCTTTCTGCCCTGGTCGCTTGCTTGCTGTGGGCCGGGGTTGCCTGGGCGCTTTCAGCATGAAGCCCGCCGCGCTGGAATTGGCTGACCTCACGGTCTGCTATGGCCGCCGCCCGGCGGTGCATCATATTTCAGGTCGTTTTGCGCCCGGCAGCCTGACGGCGATTGTCGGGCCAAATGGCGCGGGGAAATCCACCCTGCTGCGCGCTTTGGCTGGGCTGCAAAAGCCGGAATCGGGGCACATTTCGCATGAAGGTGAGGCGCGCATCGCCCTGCTGCCGCAATTGGCCGCTTTGGATCGTGCCTTTCCCATTGGCTGCCGCGATGTGGTGATGCAGGGGCTTTGGCCGCGCATCGGCGCCTTCCGCGCCGTACCCGCCGCTGAGCATGCCCGCGTTGACCAGGCACTCGCCGCCGTTGGCCTGGCCGGCTTGGCGCGGCGCCCGGTGGGCAGCCTTTCAGCCGGGCAATTGCAGCGTCTGCTTTTCGCGCGGCTTTTGGTGCAGGATGCCGAAATTCTGCTGCTGGATGAGCCCTTCAATGCCGTGGACGCAAAAACCGCCGCCGATCTGTTGCGGCTGATCCGGCAATGGCATGGCGAAGGGCGCACCGTGATCGCCGTTCTGCATGACCTTGATCTGGTGGACCGCGAATTTCCGGAAACCCTGTTGCTCGCGCGTGATTTAATCGCTTGGGGGCCGACCGAACAGGCGCTTTCGCCCGCCAATCGCCTGCAGGCGCGCCGCATGGCCGAAGGCTGGGTGGAAGAGGCTGAGGCTTGTGAGCGCGCCGCCTAAAGCGCAGCGCAACACCCCCAATGATTGAGCCGCTTTTCGCCCCCTTCGTTGAATTCGGTTTCATGCGCCGCGCCTTGGTGGGGTCACTCGCCCTTTCCATAGCAGCACCGCCGCTTGGCGTTTTCCTGATGCTGCGCCGGATGAGCCTGACCGCCGATGTGCTTTCCCATGGCGCCTTGCCGGGCATTGCGGTGGCCTTCCTGATTGCGGGGCTTTCCGTGCCGGCGCTTTGGTTCGGGGGCCTGGTCGCGGGGCTATTGGTTGCAGTCGGCGCTGGCGCGCTGGCGCGTGTTACCGGCGGGCGGGAAGATGCGACGCTGGCCGCGCTTTACCTGTTGGCGCTTGGGCTTGGCGTTGCGCTGATTTCGATCGGCGGGGGTGCCGGGGATTTGAAGCATATCCTGTTCGGCAGCGTGCTCGGCGTAGATGATGCGGCGCTGTTGCTGATGGCCGGCGTGGCAACGCTGACGCTCGTGCTGCTCGCGATTGGTTGGCGGCCCCTGGTGCTGGAATGTTTTGACCCTGCCTTTGCCGCGGCTACCGGCGCGCGTGGTGGGTTTTGGCATTTGGTGTTCATGGGGCTGGTGGTGCTGAACATGCTCTCGGCCTTTTTGGCTTTGGGCACGCTGATGTCCGTGGGCTTGATGATGCTGCCCGCCATTGCCGCACGGCATTGGGCAGCCGAGATCGGCGGCATGGTCTATGCGGCTTCAGGCATTGCAGTGTTTGCAAGCGTGATTGGCCTGCTGCTGTCCTATCACGCTGATCTGCCAAGCGGCCCCGCGATTGTGTTGATGGCGGGCCTGGCTTGGGCGATTTCCGTGATGTTTGGCCCGGTGGATGGCCTCGCGCAGCGCGTGATCCGGCGGCGGCATTTGGCGGGGTGATCTAATCTTTAGTGTGTTTCCCGTTCACATTCCCTCACGGGCAACACACTAAACCCTTATTTCGTCGCATTTTCCGAGCCGCCAAGTGATTCCACTTGGCTTGAAAATGCTCAAGCTTGACCTTGGGTCGCATTTTCCGAGCCGCCAAGTGATTCCACTTGGCTTGAAAATGCTCAAGCTTG
>CAIYMY010000156.1 GCA_903927465.1 uncultured Rhodospirillales bacterium
TCCATTCCAATGAGGTGACCGCGGCCAATGTGCATGACAGTCAGATGGTCTCTAGCCTGCTGCATGGTGCGGAGACGAAGGTTTGGGGCGATACTGCCTATCAGGGCCAGACAGAAGCGATCCGGGCTGCTGCCCCGGCCGCGCAGGACATGACCCACCGCAGAGGATCGCGCGGCCACCCCTTGTCAGATGAAGAGCGCGCGAAGAACGCCACCAAGTCACGTGTGCGTGCGAAGGGCGAACATCCGCTGCTGGTGATCAAGCGGATTTTTGGTTTCACCCATGTCCGCTATCGGGGCTTGGCGAAGAACGGGACGCGCTTTGAGGTTCTCTGTGCGCTTGCCAATCTTTACATGAAGAGGCGTGTTCTGATGCGATACTGTCACGCCTGACAGGTGAATTGGGTCTGGAAGGAAACAAAACAGCCGTTTCTACCACGAAAATAGCAGGGGAAGCGATCAACAGTGGCAGGAATCTGACCGTGGTCGCCCTGACCACCAAAAACCGACGTGATTGCACGGTTGATCAGAGGTTCCTTAAATCATTTGTCGACATACAAACAATGCTAGCTTAACCCATTGTATTCTAAACCGGCAGCACCCCAATCTAAGGACGGTTACCCTTCACTTGTGTCTTGGCTTATTCTGACGGATGATCCTCAATAGCCAGTCCCTTCAAGGCAAAAGAGGTTCGGTATGTTGCTGGTACGTCGTATGTTTTTGGGAATGCTCGCCGCGCCTGCGATCGTGCGCGTTTCCCAAGCGCAGGATTTTCCAATCCAACCGCTCCGTCTGATCCCCCCCTACCCGCCCGGCGGTGGTACGGACACTGTGGCGCGACTTCTACTTTCGCATCTCATGGCACAGCTTGGGCAAAACATTGTGGTGGAAAATCGCAGCGGCGCAGGTGGCACCATTGGTGCCGCCGAAGTGGCGCGTTCGCCGAAAGATGGGCATACCTTGTTGCTTGATAGTATGGGCCATGTGGTAAACGCGACACTGATGCCCAATCTGCCATTCGACTACACGACTGCTTTTGCGCCAATCTCTCAGCTCACTTGGCAACCCCAGATGCTCGTCGTGCCAGCGGCTTCGCCGCATCGCAGCCTGGCGGAATTGGTAACAGCGGCGAAAGGGAGACCGGGGACGCTTCCCTATGCATCCTCCGGCAATGGTAGCGGGGCGCATCTTGCCATGGCTGCTTTTGCGAAAATGGCCGGGATGGAAGTGGTGCATGTTCCCTATCGCGGCGGCGGTCCCGCCATGACAGACCTTGTGGCGGGCAATGTTGCCATGGCTTTCGCTTCAGCGGCGGCCGCCAGTGCGCATGTGCAAGCGGGGCGGCTGCGTGCCCTAGGCGCGGCTGGCTTGCGGCGCATCAGCGCCTTGCCCGATCTGCCGACTATTTCGGAATTGGGTTATCCCGGCTTTGATTGGGATGAATGGAATGGGCTTTGGACGGTTGCGGGCACACCTGCAGCCAGTGTAGCGAAACTCTATGCAGCAACGATTTTCGCGCTGAACCAGCCTGACGTGCAGGCGCGCATGAACCAGATCGGCATCGTGCCCCTTGGCACTAACCCTGAGCAGTTCGGAGCCTTTGTCGTCGAACAACGCGAACGCACGGCCCGGCTCATTCGTGAAGCCAATATCACCTTGGGGTGAAACATGTACGCTGCACCACCTTCCGTTACCGCAGAAATCTACACCGAAGTGCCTGAGGGCCTCAGGCTTCGGGGACGTAGCAGTGAGTGGCTCTACGGGCGTGGTGGCGCCACACCTGATTCCTTTCTGGAAGGTCCCTCTTTTGACCGCATCGGAAATCTCTGGCTCACGGATATTGTCTTTGGCCGGATATTCCGTGTTACGCCAGCCGGTGAATGGTCAGTAGTTGCGGAATATGATGGAGAGCCGAATGGCCTCGCCTTCCATCGTGAGGGCTGGGCTGCCATCACCGATGCGAAGCGCGGCCTTCTTCGCTTAAATCCTGAAACCGGCGAGGTTTCGCCCCTGCTACCTCGGGCAAGGCGGGAGGGATTTCGTGGCGTGAATGATTGCACTTTCGCCAAGAATGGTGATCTGTTTTTCACGGATCAGGGCCAAACTGGCCTGCAAGACCCTGCGGGGCGTGTCTATTGTCTGCGCGCGGGGGCCTCTCAGGCTGACGCGCTTATTTCAAACGTCCCAAGCCCAAATGGCCTTGTGCTGACCGGCGATGCGCATACGCTCTATGTTGCTGCAACACGCGACAACGCGATCTGGCGTGTGCCGATCACGGAAGATGGTGGCGTTATTCGTGTTGGCCGTTTCATCGCCATGTCTGGCGGCTTAGCCGGACCGGATGGCATGGCGATGGATGTCGAAGGCAATATCGCGGTGGCGCATGCTGGCATGGGGAGTGTTTGGATTTTCTCCCGGCTTGGTGAGCCTTTGCTCCGCATTCGTTCACCTCGTGGCTTGGCGACCACTAATGTCTGCTTCGGTGGACCAGGGAATTGTGACCTTTTCATCACCGAAAGCGACAGTGGCAGCGTTTTACGGACGCGTTGGACGCATCCTGGCGCAGTGCTTTTCTCTCATTGCTGATTTGCGCGGGTCATAGCGATTTGCACTGGTTGTACGATTTTTGGTTTTAATCTACCGACAAGTATATCCAGCCTTGATATCGCTCTTGCGTGCCAACGGATCGCGTTGCTCGGGATCACCATGCCCGCCGCCACCTGGCGTAGCAAGGATAACGGTATCACCACGCGTCAGAACATATTGCTTCTTTGGGTCTACCTTGTCGCCATTGATGCGCAGCACGCCGGGCGCGCCCGCCTCGCCGCCTTCAATCCCGAACGCCGGAAAAATAGTCCGTTCTGCAAGAAATGAAACGGCAATCGGAGTTTCTGATCTGCTTTCCAGGGCAATTTCCTGACCCAGCCCACCACGATGCCGACCAGGCCCACCGCTATCGGGGCGCAAACGTTTGTAGTGAACGCGCAAGGGCGCAATATGTTCCGTGATCTCGATGGCAGTAGACGAAACATTAGAAGGCCAGGAAAGGCAGGATATGCCATCACTACGCATATTGGCACCCATACCACCATTATAGAAAAACATATTGGCGTAGGGCTTCCCTTGCGCATTCACGCCTGATTGATTCATGCCCCACATGGGGGAACCGCAGGCGGCCATCACACGTTCAGGCACTATCTGCCCAAGGCAACCGAAAACCAGCATGGGAAGGTAATGCCCGATTAGCATGCGGGAACCACCGGAAGCGGGAAACACGGGGTTTACGATACAGCCCTCAGGCGCAATGATCGAGATGGAACGCCACGCGCCTTCATTATTTGGAAGATTGGGGCTGGTGCAGACCTTTATCCCATACATTGTCATGGCATAGGTGTAGCAAAGTGCGCAGTTGATCGCGCGATCAACCTGCGCGTCCGTGCCGGTATAGTCTGCGATGATCCGATCACCCTCAATCGTCAAGGAAAGCTTCAGCGTGACAGGCTTATCCATCAGGCCATCAGTCTGCAATTCGCTGCTATAGGTGCCATCAGGCAGGGCCGCGATGGCGGAACGCATCGCCACCTCACAACGCGCATGGATTTCCGCGGCCAATGCTGCAAGATCATCAAACCCCACCTGCTCCATAAGGATGTGCAGGCGCTCCTCCATTAAATCCAGTGCGACAACCTGTGCCCAAAGATCACCCATAGTCTGCTCAGGCGTACGCACATTCTTGCGCAGGATTGCGACAAGGGTTTCATCCGCCTCACCAGCACGCATAAGTTTTAAGGGCGGAATTTGCAGCCCTTCCTCGAACACTTCACGCGGTTCGGGGCTACGGATCTTGCCGCCAATATCAGGCGCATGCGCCGTTGAAGCGCTGAAGGCAACCAGCTTGCCGTGGCGGAAGATCGGCTTCGCGACGGTAATATCGGGCAAATGCCCTGTACCTAACCAAATGTCATTGGTAATCAGGACATCACCCGGATTAAGCGTTTCAGGCGGGAAGAATTTCAGGAAGTGCTTGACGGTTTCCGGCAGTGTGCCGATGAAGCTTGGGATGCTCTCCGTTGCCTGCACCAGGCTTTGGCCAGCCGCATCCGTGACGATACAGGAAAAATCATAGCTTTCTCGAACCAGCGTGGAAAAGCTGGTCCGTACCAGCGCCGCCGCCGCTTCATCCACAAGTGAAATGAGCCTACGCCAAAGAAGCTCAAGCTCAACAGCGTCAAATTGGCGGGGTGTTTCTACGTTCATGATACATACTCCGCCATGATCGATCCATCAGGCAGTAGCGAAATGCGCGCGCCTGGGCCCACAATGAAGGTGCTTTCGTTTTCCTCAAATACAGCGGGACCCGTAATGCTTGTGCCGGGTGTCAGAGCATAACGATCATAGACAGGGGTACTACACCTTTCGCCGAGTTCATCGAAATAGACCTCCCGATAGCCTTTCAGCGCTGCCTTACTGGTATTCTGCTGATCCAAACGAAGCTTGCCCCCCGCGCCAGGCATTGGGGCTGTCACTGATACGCGCAGTGCGACGAATTGAGCCGCGGCTCCTGGCGGAGTTCGGCCAAACAAATTGCGATAGGCCGCTTCAAAAGCGGCCAGCATTCCCTGCCGGTCGAAATCCACTTCAAGAGCCACGGTAATTTCAAAGCCTTGCCCAATATAGCGCATATCAGCCAGCCGCCGGATGCGCGCCTGGGTCATTTCAGCACCGGTTTCCCGAATGATGGCCATGCCTTCCTTCTCGAGTGATGTAAAAATAGCATCCGCCACGGCAAGGTCAGCGCTAGCCAGAGGCATATTGAAAGATGCCACGCGATCGATACGCGCTGGTGCCATCAGCATACCAATAGTGCTGCCAGCGCCCGCACCTGGTGGACAAATCACATGCTTTACACCGAGCTTGCGCGCTACATGCCAAGCGTGCACTGGCGCTGCACCCCCCGTGGCAAGCAAGGCATAATCTTGCGGAACGCGACCGCGTTCAGCGATCGCGACACGCGCGGCGCCTGCCATATTCTCATTCACAACATCATGAATTCCGAAAGCGCCACGCAAAGCCTCCAGCCCCATGCTGCTGGATAGCGATCCAAGCGCCTGTTCCGCCCCCGCCAAATCAATGCGCATGGCGCCGCCCAGAAAGAAATCGGCGTTCAGATATCCGAGCGATAAATCGCTATCCGTCACCGTCGGCTCCTGCCCGCCTCTCGCATAGCAAACTGGTCCAGGCTGAGCGCCAGCGCTTTCAGGTCCCACATGCAGCGTACCTAAGTCGCTGCGACGTGCAATGGAACCTCCCCCGGCGCCGATTTCAATCAACTCCACCGTAGCAATCTGAATAGGCAGCCCACTTCCACGCAGGAAACGCTTGGTGCGTGCGGCCTCAAAGCCCCAAGCGACCAAAGGCTCGCCATCATCCACCAAGGCAAGTTTTGCAGTGGTACCACCCATATCGAAGGCCAATACGCGATCCAGCCCCGCATGCCGCCCAAACCACGCCCCCGCGAGGGCACCTGCGGCCGGGCCACTTTCAAGCAACTGCACCGGTGCGCGCTTCGCTTCTGCTACATGCGTCAAGCCACCATTGGAGAGCATCAGGAATAGTGATCCTGGTACGCCCGCCTGTTTCAGCGCTTTTTCCAGATTCTCAAGATAAATTTCAGCGATTGGGCGCACATAGGCATTTGCAACGGCTGTCACGCAGCGTGGGTATTCGCGAATCTCCGGGGCGATATCTGATGACAGGGTTATGGAAAGCTTTGGAAATTTTTGTGTTACAGCGTCTGCTGCCATGCGCTCGTGAACAGGATTGGCGTAGGAATGCAAAAAACAGATGGCGAGGCTGGTGACGCCCGCTTGGACCAGAATCTCCACCTCTCGCAGCATGGCTTCGACATCGAGTGGTATCTCCACCTGCCCATCTTGCGCCAGACGCTCACGCGCCTCTCGGCGAAGTGGGCGCGGCACTAAGGGCTTTGGCATTTCAAGAAATAGATCATAGAGTTCGTACTTACGTTCCCGGCCGATCTCAAGAACATCCGCGAAGCCTGCCGTCGTCAAAAGCCCCGTCGGTGCGCCTTTTCTTTCGATCAGGGCATTCGTAAAAAGCGTTGTCGCATGTACAACGCGCCCGATTGAGGCAGGAGCAATATTGCCTTTCTTGAGGAGATGCGTGAGCCCCAGCATGGTCCCGCGCGCAGGATCATCAGGCGTAGTGCTTTCTTTCCAGATGATCGCCCGGCCATCACTCGGATCCAGGACAACCAGGTCAGTGAAGGTGCCGCCAATATCAATACCAAGCGAGAGAGACGCCGACATATTTCTTATCCAGTATAGAGAGAAGACTGTGGCCTTAAACGGCTTCAATCGCCACGAATGTTATTGGCCTGCACAACACGGCGCCATGCCTCTCGATCGCGCTTGATGCGTTCCTCGAAAACCGCGCCACTTTCGCTAAGCGGCAGCAAGCCCCGCTCCACCAGCGTCCGGGCTGTTTGAGGATCTGCCAAGGTGGCCGCGAATGCAGCGGCAAGGCCTTCGCGAACTTCCTTTGGCAAGCCAGCAGGACCTGCCAAGCCGAACCAGTTATTGATTTCAAGCGCAGGTAGTCTACCGGCAAGAGGCAGCAGTTCCGGCATTAGTGGCGATGCTTCCCTTGCCGTCACGCCGATGCCCTTCAATTGTCCTGCACGAATGGCGGGCGCGACTTCGGCGACATTGGCGACCATGATATCGATACGACCAGCAGAAACATCCAAGGCCGCGGGTGCGCCACCGCGATAGGATACATGCGTCATTTGCACACCAAGTGCGCCAGCAATCAGGGCACCGCCCAAATGATTGATGGACCCATTGCCTGCCGAGGAGTAGGTCGCCGCGCCATCGCGTGAACGCGCATAAGCAGCAAGCCCATCAAGATCATTGAAGGGCGCATCCGGGCGCGCGACAAGCGCCATGGGTGTACCGGCAAGCGCAGTCACCGGCGTGAGATCGCGATCCAGATCGAGCGGGATGGGAATACCGGTGATGGCGGGCGCTACGCACATCATACCCATGATGGCACTTGCTAATGTATAACCATCAGGTGCGGCGCGCGCGGCGGTCTGTGCTGCGATAAAGCCATAGGCACCGCTGCGTATTTCAGGGATCACACTCACACCGCGTACCCGTTGCAGCCCTTCAGCCACAATGCGCACAAGAATGTCCACAGCGCCACCAGGTGCGTAGCCGATTAGAATGCGGATAGGTTGCTGCGGTGTCCAAGCTGATTGCGCCTTTGCGGTAACCGCCACGAAGGTGAGTGGTGCCGCGGCCAATAAGGCGCGGCGTGGCATTTTTACATTGATATCAGACATGATATCTCTCCGTTCTATGGGGCCTATCCATGGCATATCGAGCAGCGTAGGGCTATCTCTGATATCATGCCGAACCCATCTCATCCGATAGTCAGACGCACCGCAGCCCTCAATCCGGCTTGATGCCTGCCTCGGCAACCACCTGCCGCCAAAGTGGTAGTTCATGACGCAGTCTTTCGGCTAACTCTTGTGGGCCAGCGAGCAATAGCGTGCTTCCCGAAGCCGCCATCCTTTGACCAAGTACTGATCCAGCGCGCAGTGGCTCCAATTCACTAACAAAGCGGGCAATATTTGCTTCCGGCATATTGCGCGCGGCACATATCCCAAACCAGATCATGATGCCGGTACCGGGTGCTACCTCTGTAATGGAGGGTACTTCGGGTAGGATCGCCGAGCGTTTTGGTGCAGTGACGCCAAGAACATTCGCTCTGCCCTCACGGATGTGTGGTAGCATCAAAGCGACATCAGCGCTCATGACATCAACGTCGCCTGCAAGAAATCCACTGATGAGCTGACCAGCACCACGATAGGGGACATGCTGCCAGGAAATACCGGCACGAATGCCAAATAGCGCCGGTGCCATATGCGTTGTAGTGCCATTACCAGAAGTTCCGTAGGTGATCTTTCCGGGATTCGCTTTCGCCGCGGCAATTAGGCCGCGCAAATCCTGGAATTGCGCATTGGGCCGTACCGCAAAGCACATGCTTGATTCCGAGACCAGCGATACGGGCAAGAGATCAATCAAAGGATCATAGCCGATATCTGGCTGGACCGCGGGCTGGATAGCCACAGCGCCGGTAATCATCAGAAAGGTGTGATCATCCTGCGCTGCGATGACCTGTTTGGTGCCTAGGGCGCCCCCGGCGCCAGGTCGCGTTTCAACAATCACAGGCTGGCCAAGCCGTTGAGACAGATGCTCGGCGATAAACCGGCCGGGAATTTCAACGGGCCCGCCAGGTGCATAAGGTATGATGATGCGCACAGGCCGATTAGGCCATTGACGTGGCTGTGAATACGCCGAATTGAAGAATAATCCAGATGATACGGTAGAAGAGACAAAAACTCTGCGTGACAAAGACATAGCGATTTCTCCCGTAGGCATATTGGGGCCTTCAGTTTTGCAGTTACAGGCAGCGTGTCCCGATCCCTGCTTAGGCAATCAGGCTTGACGCTGAGGAAAGCATCCTTTTTAGTGAAGCGCTATCATGCAATGTTGGCAGAAATCATTTGGCTGAATGACACCTATCAGTGGCTTACTGCCGCCGCCTCGCCTGCCGCCATTCCCAGGGCATATCGAATCGCCCAGCCCACATTCCCTGCGCGAGATAGCGTGCGAATTCCTCTTCGCTCACATAGTCCGGGGAAAAGCGACGATACGCGACAGCCCAGCCATGAGCGACGAGCGATTGCCCGATATCCCGCCCTGCGGCCCAGCAGGTGGCGATGAGGCGCTGATAACGATCCTGCTCCCGGCTGATGCAGTGAACCTCTGCCCCAGATAAGGCAGCCGCCAACTCCAATGCAGCGCGGCGCCCGCAAGACCAAGCTTCGCCAACATTGTCCTCGCATGTTTGCCGAATCTCAGGCGCATCAATGCCATGCAGACGAAGCCGCGTATCGCCTAGCTGCAGCGTATCGCCGTCAATCGCCCGCGCTGCGCCCTGCAGCAGCACGGGATCCGTGCGCTTGGCCGCGACCGGCACCGCCGCCAAGCCAAGACTCAGCAGCGCGAACACGAACATCGTGTATGGATTCCTCACCTCAGGAAATCCGATCCTGTGCACATCGAAACCCAATATACACCACAGCAGTTTCCGGGGGCTTACTGGCGCGGTAGTCGCTTCGCATTTGCGCCGCGCCATACCACCAGGACCCACCCCGCGTGATGCGCTCATTTCCCTTGGCGGTATTCACCCATTCCCACACATTGTTAGCGCCGTAGTAAAACTGACCCATGTGCCGTTTGAAACCTGACCCAGGTTTATGGTGCCCCTGTCATGTGGATGGGGGTCTTTATGCTTGTGGGAGAAATGGCATTGGAGATCCGTCTATTGGCCAAACGAGGCAAAGGTTTGCGCGCGATTGCGCGAGAAGTTGGGGTGTCGCGCAACACCGTGCGGCGCTACCTGCGTGATGGCGACGCGGATCGGTATCGCCCGCGGCCGCGACGTTCAGGCAAACTGGCGGCGTTTGATGACTACATTGCCAAGCGACTTGCGGAGGCGGCGCCCGACAGGCTTGCTGGGACGGTACTACTGCGAGAGCTTCGGGAACGCGGCTATACTGAACCGCCCCGGGTTTGCCGGAGGCTCCAACTTCCAAATAGGATGGAGCCGTTATGAGCAAGACGACGAACAAATTCTCCCCTGAGGTCCGTGCCCGAGCGGTTCGGATGGTGCTGGATCACGAGGGGGAACACCGCTCTCGCTGGGCTGCGGCGTTATCGATTTCGGCCAAGATTGGCTGTTCGGCGCATACGCTGCTGGATTGGGTCAAGCGGGCGGAGGTGGACAGCGGCAAGCGGGCTGGCGTGCCGAGCGATATGGCTGAGAAGCTGAAAGCGCTGGAACGGGAGAACCGCGAGCTGCGCCAAGCCAACGAGATCTTACGCAAGGCATCCGCATATTTTGCGCAGGCGGAGCTCGACCGCCGGTTCAAGCCATGATCGCTTTCATTGATGATCAGCGCACGGTTCACGGTGTCGAGCCGATCTGCAAGGTATTGCCGATTGCACCGTCAACCTATTTTGATCACCAGGCGAAGCGCGCCGATCCTGATCTTCTGTCGGATCGGGCCAAGCGGGACGCGTTGCTGCTGCCGGAAATCAGGCGAGTGCATAAGGAGCATTTCGAGGTCTATGGCGCGCAGAAGGTCTGGCGCCAATTAGGTCGAGAAGGTTTCAGTGTCGCGCGCTGTACCGTTGCGCGCCTGATGCGTGCGAATGGGATTGAGGGGGCGGTTCGCGGAAAGCCTCTGCGCACGACCTTTTCTGACAAGGCGGCGCCTTGTCGAA
>CAIYMY010000157.1 GCA_903927465.1 uncultured Rhodospirillales bacterium
GATTTCGTGCTCGACACCGCTGAGGAGCTTTGGAAAATCCTGGCCGAAACCGGGGAAGGCGCGCGCGGGCTTGTGGTGCGGCTTGCCCTGCCCAAGGGCAGCGCGGCCTATGATCTTTCCGGCAAATTCGGCGCGGAACCCGCTGTGGCCGCGGAATTGCTGCGCGCCGCCCGCCCGCATGCCGCGCGTCTTGGCATTTCCTTCCATGTCGGGTCGCAATGCCTGGACCCCGCCGCCTGGACTCGCGCCATGAAAATGGCGGCGGAAGTGATCAACATGGCCGGTGTTGCGGTGGATATTGTTGATGTGGGCGGAGGCTTTCCGGTGCTGTATCCCGGCAGCCAACCGCCGCCGCTGGCTGCCTTTATGGCGGCCATTCGCGAAGGCGCGGCAGCCCTGCCTGCCGGCACTAAGCTTTGGGCAGAACCAGGCCGTGCCTTGGTGGCAAGCGGCGCTTCGGTGGT
The DNA here is from genome assembly GCA_903927465.1 of uncultured Rhodospirillales bacterium. Taxonomy (GTDB): domain Bacteria; phylum Pseudomonadota; class Alphaproteobacteria; order Acetobacterales; family Acetobacteraceae; genus Neoroseomonas. The sequence goes on from CAIYMY010000157.1 coordinate 465, forward strand.
TGTCCAGGTGCAGCAGCGCCGGAGCAATGCGCTTTACGTAAATGATGGTGTCTATGGCGCGCTTTCCGATGCGGGAGCGCCGGGGTTTCGCTTTCCGCACCGCCTGATCCGCGCGGGCGGCAGCAGGCCAGGTGCTGCGCCACAGGAATTCGTGCTGTTTGGTCCCACCTGCGATTCGGCAGATGTCATGAAAGGTCCATGGACTTTGCCAGGTGATATCGGCGAAGGGGATTGGATCGAAATCGGGCAGCTTGGGGCCTATGGCACGGCATTGCGCACGGCCTTCAATGGCTTCGACCGCGCCTTAGTGACCGAGGTTGCTGACGCGCCACTGCTCGTCAGCCCGCAAAACGTGACAAACGCGCCGCGCGCCGCGTGACTTGGAAGGAAAACTAACATGAAACACACTGCTTTCACTGGCCGCCTGCTGATTCTCGGCTTTGGTTCCATCGGCCAAGGGGTGCTGCCCCTGATCCTGCGCCATATTGATATGCCAAAGGACCGGATTGAGATCCTGACCTCCGATGCGCGCGGTGAGGCGATTGCCGCGCAGCACGGCATTCGTCACACCATCCTGCCCCTCACGCGAGGGAATTACGCGGCGGAACTCAGCGCGCGCCTCAAGCGTGGCGATTTCCTGCTCAATCTTTCGGTGGATATCTCATCGGTTGCGCTGGTGAAGCTTTGCCGCGAGATCGGTGCGCTTTATCTGGACACCTGCGTGGAGCCATGGGCTGGAGGCTACACGGATACGTCGCTTTCCCCCTCACTGCGGTCCAATTACGCTCTGCGGGAAAGCGCGCTTGCGCTTAAGGATGGGGCGGGGCCAACGGCGGTCATGACCCATGGCGCCAATCCGGGCCTTGTTTCGCATTTCGTGAAGCAGGCGCTGCTGAATGTCGCGCATGATACGGGCCATGCCGTGGCCATGCCAAAATCCCGCGCGGAATGGGCGACGTTGGCGCATGAACTTGGCGTGAAGGTGATTCATATCGCCGAACGCGATACCCAGGTTGCCGCGAACGTGGCCAAGCGCCGCGGCGAATTCGTCAATACCTGGTCCATTGATGGCTTCACCGGTGAAGGCTGCCAGCCGGCAGAACTTGGCTGGGGTAGTCATGAAAAGGCCCTGCCCGCAGATGGGTTGCGTCACGATTTCGGCAGTGACGCGGCAATCTATCTGATGCGCCCCGGCGCGGCGACGCGCGTGCGCAGCTGGACCCCGCTGGAAGGCCCGATGCATGCCTTCCTCATCACCCATAATGAGAGCATTTCGATCGCGGATTACTATACGCGCCGCGATGCCTCAGGTGCGGTGATCTATCGCCCAACAGCGCATTACGCCTACCATCCCTGCGATGATGCGGTGCTTTCGCTGCATGAATTCGCTGGCCAGAACTGGAAAATCCAGGAAAGCAAGCGCCTGATGATGGATGAAATCAGCTCAGGCATGGATGAGCTTGGCGTCTTGCTGATGGGCCACAAGAAGGGCGCCTATTGGTATGGCTCCCGGCTGACCATTGAGGATGCACGCGCGCTTGCCCCGCACAATAACGCGACCTCACTTCAGGTTTGCGCGGCGGTGCTGGCCGGCGTTGTGTTCGGCATGGAAAACCCCTCACTAGGCGTGATGGAGGCCGATGAGTTGGACCACGCGCGCATGCTGGAAATCTGCCTGCCTTATCTGGGCGAAATGGCGGGGGTTTATTCTGATTGGAGCCCGCTTCAGGATCGCGCCACGCTTTTCCCGGAAGAACTGGACCGCGAAGACCCCTGGCAATTCGGCAATTTCCGCGTGACTTGAGCCGGCTTCAGAGTCCGTCCGAAGACAGTGGCATTTTTGACAGCGTTTTTTGGGCGTGAAGCCTATGGATGCCCGTCTGAAGAAAGAGAGGGCGGAGCGATTGAGCCCCCCCTCTTTTTCTGCACTCTGTACGCTTTGGCTATCAATGATTGCAGCGGTTGGGCTCGCTGCCCGCGCAAGCCGTTGCGTGGCGAGGCTGGCGATTATCGGTAGTCACTTTCGCTAGAAAAAGGGGGTAGTCCGGGACTACCCCCTTCATTTAATACGCTTCACAAAAGCGTACTGCGTTTAGCGCAAATCCACCGTCGTCAAATCCTGGAACCAGGATTGAGCCGAGGTGAAGCCCGTCACGCGCCTGCTCATGGCGCGGGGATTCAAATCATGCACAATCCAAAGCCAGGGCGCGCTATCCACCAGCCTTTCATGCGCGGTCTTAAGCAGCGCCTGGATGCGCGCCGGATCGGTCGCGGTTTCCAGCTCCTGGAAGGCAGCGTCAAAAGCCTCATCCCGCCAATGGCCAGAATTAGATCCGCGCGGGGAGAAATTGGCGGAAAGGAACCAGCGCGCCATTTGCGATGGGTCTGAGGAAACCAGGCTGGTATTGGTGGCATCCGCGCCCAGCCATTGCGGCTGATCGGGCGCCACGCGCTGCGCACCCAAAAGCGTATTCCATTCCACCACGTCGAAGGTGACTTCAACGCCGCAATTTTCCTTGAGCGATTGCTGCATGAATTCATTCATGGGCAAGGGCAGCATCTGGCCGGAACCGGATGAGGAAATGGCGATTTTCAGCCGCAGCGGGCGCTGGGCATTATAGCCCGCCTCCGCCAGCAAGGCGCGGCCCCGGGCGGGGTCCAACCTGTAACGATGGGTCGGGTTGCCGAAATTCGGATCATTTGCCTTGAAAAAACCCACTGACGGTTCGGCAATGCCATTCAGCAATTGCACCATGCCGCCGCGATCAAAGCAGTAATTCAGCCCCTGGCGCACGCGAATATCCGCAATCGGGCTATTGGGGCGCCCGGCAGCGAAGACCCAGGGCCAGACATGCGGGTAGGAATTCGTCACGATATTGAAGCCTGCCTGACGGAGCGATTGCAGCGCATCGGGCGGCGGCACTTCAATCCAATCCACCTGGCCGGAACGCAGCGCGGCAAGCCGCGTATTGGCTTCCGGCATGGGCAGCAGCAGGATACGATCAACTTTGGGCCGACGCGCCTCATCCCAATAGGTCGCATTGCGCGTCAATTCCGCCGATTGGCGCGGCACAAAGCGCGAAAGCCGGAAAGGCCCGGTGCCCGCCGCCGGCAGCGCCGCCACGCGCGCCCAATCCCGCCCGCCCTGTTCAAAGGAATTGGGAGAGGTCATCAGCACATAAGCAATCAGGTAGGGCCAATAGGAAACCGGGCGTGTCGTGGTGGTCTCGAAGGTGAAGTCATCCACCTTACGATAGGATTCCAGCACCGGGATGCGTCCGCGCGTGATCGCGCTGCCGGTCGCATCGAATTGCGGGCTGTCATTCTTGAAAAAACGATCGAAATTCCACAGCACCGAATCGGCATTGAAGGCCGTGCCATCATGGAAGGTCACGCCACGGCGCAGCTTGAAGCGCCAGATGCGCGGATTGGCAGGGTCCTGTTCCCAGGATTCCGCGAGCGCCGGCCGCAAGCCGGCCACCTGATCAGCGCGGGAAAGATCCCAGCCGGTCAGTGCCTCAAAGGCTGTATAGCCAAGAAAGCGCATACCTTCGAAGCCGTTATTCGGCATGCCGGAGGTGGTCGGCACATCTGCCGCCGTCATGGCGATGCGCAGCGTCTTTGGCTGCTGCTGCGCCTCGGCGCCTGCAACGCCAAGAGCCATCAGGGCGGCGGAGAGCGCCGCGCCCCAAAGACGGTTCTTCCAAGTCATATTCTGTCTCCCATTCGGGGCAGCGCAGGGGCGCTACCGTGATGGGGGCCAAGCAAGTATCGGGCCGGGGCCAAGCCCTGCTTATTCAGGTTTGATGTTCTGGCTGCGGATAAGATCGCCCCACATGACCAATTCTTCGGCAAGGGTGCGTGCCAAAACCTCAGGCCCGCCAGTTTGCAACACCACGCCCTGTTCAGCCATACGTGCGATCAGGTCGGGGTCGCGCGTTGCCACCGCCAAGGCTTGGGCAGCGCGCGTCACAATGGGCGCCGGCAGGCCAGCTGGGCCGAACAGCCCCTGCCAGAAAACGCCATCAAAGCCAGGCAGCGCATCCGCCACCGGGGGTAAATCCGGCAGCAGCGCAACCCGTTCCTTGGAGGAGATGGCCAGCGCCCGTGTCACCCCGTCCCGTACCGAAGGTAGTGCTTCCTGCACTGCGCTGAACATGGCCTGCACGCGATTCTGCCGAAGATCAATCAAGGCCGCCGCACCGCCGCGATAGGGCACATGCACAACATCAATACCCGCCCGCGCGCGGAATAATTCAAGGCAAAGATGGTTCACCGCGCCGGTGCCCGATGAACTGAAATTGACCTTGCCCGGATTGGCCTTGGCATAGGCAATCAGTTCCGCCGTTGTTCTGACCGGCAATGAGGGATGCACATGCAGGATGAAGGCAGTGCGAAATACCATGCCAATCGGCGTCAGCGCCGCCACCGGATCGCGCGGTTGCAGATTGGGTTGCAGTGCAGGGTTGATGGCAAGGGTCGAGGTACCCATCAACAGCGTATAGCCATCGGGCCGCGCCTGGGCGGCGGCGTTATTCGCCACCGCGGTCGCAGCACCTGGGCGGTTATCCACCACCAGGGTCTGGCCCAATTCGCGGCCCATACGGTCCACAATGCCGCGTGCGCCGAAATCCGTGACTCCGCCCGGCGGGTAGCCGAGCAGCACCGAAACGCTGCGATTGGGCCAGGCCTCCTGGGCGCTAAGCGCAGCCGGCAGGGCCGGCGCGACCAGGGTTGCGGCAAGCAGGGTGCGTCTTTTCATTGGGTTCCTCCCGATCGGGTTGCAGGCTGCTTCAGCCGAGACTTTGGATCAAGTCCCAGCGAAAACAGGAACTCTTGGCCGGAGATGCTTCAGGTTTCCAACCCCGCGGCACGTCGACCGCGCGCGGCGATAAGTTCAAAGCCGATCGAACGAAAGGGTTCTGGTGCAACCCAATTGGCCAGCCCCCAAGTGGCGCGCACGTCATGCTGTGTGCATTGGCCGAGCGCCAATTCGGCAAGACGTTTGCCAAGAATACTGCCCTTCACAATGCCAGAACCATTGCAACCCGCTGAGGTGTAGAGCCCTTCTTCCACCTGGCCCCACCATGGCGCGCCATTCATGGTGAGCGCCGTGGTGCCGCCCCAGACCTGATCCAAACCGATATGGGCAAGCGCTGGGTAGCGCCGATGAAAGCAGGAAAGCAGGGTTTCCCGCACGCGCGGCGCGGGGACAGGCCGTTCATGCGCATACATTGAACGCACCATAAGCCGGTCCGGCCCAACGCGTCGCACCGTTGTTCCCAAACGATGCGAAGGCAGCAAGCCCCAAACAGGCATGCTGCCAAGATGCAGCGCGTCCTTTGCGTTCAAGGGCTCAGAAAGGGCCGCATAGGTGTAGATGGTCACCAACCGGTCGCGCAGACGGCCAAAATGCCGGATGGCTGCATTGGTCGCCATGATGACGGATGGCGCGGTGATGCGCGCGGAAGGGGTTTGCAGATACCAACTGCCCTTGCGCTGCATGGAAAGCAGCGGCGTATTTTCATGCAGCGCGATATTGGATGGCAAGGTATCGGCAAGGCCACGAATAAGTGCCGCAGGGTCGAGCAAATATCCTTCTTCAGTGTAGACCGCGCATTGGTAATAGCTTGTGCCGATGCGTTCTTGCAGCGCTCTGCGATCCCATAGCTGATGTGGCACGCCCGCCGCCTTGACCGCTGCTTCCAAAGCCTGGACCTGCTTCGCCCCAAGATCGGTGGCAGCCGCCTTGATGCGGCCGGAACGCTGCAGGCCACAATCAATCTTATGTCGTGCGATGGGCTCCAGCAGCCATGCCCAGCCTTCTTCGGTGAAGCGGTTCAGCGCCTCGGCACGATCAAGATCGGCGGCACTGGGGCCTGAAGGAAGGTCACGCGGGCTGGCGAAACCCGAATTGCGACCGGAAGAACCCTCGCCGACCTCGGTCGCTTCAATCACGATGATCCGTGCCTGAGGCTGGAGTTCCGCCAGGCGGCGCGCGGCAGCAAGCCCGGTAAAGCCGGCACCGACAATAACGTGATCAGCGGCCACATCCCCTGCTGCCGGGGCGCAGGCTGTGCGCTTGGGCAATAGGGCATTGAACCCGCAAAGATCAGCATAAAGCGGGAAGCTGGGGCGATTCATGGCAACCTGTCTATGGAAGCTGTCATCAATGCGCAATCATGTCGCTTTCTTGCGGGCACTGCCTGGGGCCGGGGTGGGGAGGCAGGTCAGCCTCCTCCCTAACGCGCCAAGGACTCCGATCCTTCATCATACTGTCATCTACATGTCACACAGCATTGCTAGGCCGCGATCATGAAAACCGGGGCTTCCATGCTGGAAATCGAACGACTGACGCGGCGCTTTGGCAGCAAAACGGCGGTTGATGGCGTCAGCCTGTCTATCCCAGCCGGGCAGATGGTGGGCGTGATCGGGCGTTCTGGCGCAGGTAAATCCACGCTGCTGCGTATGATCAACCGCCTGACGGAACCCAGCGAAGGGCGCATCATCTTCGATGGCCAGGATGTGACGCAACTGAAGGGCCGGGCTTTGCGCGATTGGCGCATGCGTTCCGCCATGATCTTCCAGCAATTCAACCTGGTGCAAAGGCTTGATGTGCTGACCAATGTGCTGGTTGGCCGGCTCAATCAGCGCCCCATGCTGTCTTCCATGTTCAAGATGTTCACCGCCGAAGAACGCGCCATGGCGCTGACCGCGCTTGATCGTTTTGACCTGGCCGAGGCCGCGCTGCAACGCGCTGACACACTTTCTGGCGGGCAGCAGCAGCGGGTCGCGATTGCGCGCGCGCTGATGCAGAATCCGCGCCTGATCCTGGCTGATGAGCCGATTGCCTCGCTCGACCCGCGCAATTCGAAAATTGTGATGGATGCGCTGCGCGATGTTAACCGCGATGGCCTGACCGTGCTGGTCAATCTGCATGACCTGACCACGGCGCGCAATTATTGCGACCGCATTGTTGCACTCAATGCCGGGCGTGTGGTGTTTGATGGCCCGCCCGCGGAACTCACCGCCGCCCGCATCCGCGAGGTTTATGGCGTGACCGAGGAAGAATTCGCCGAAGAAGCCGCGCTGGCTGTCGGCGCCACACCGCATCAGCTTGCGGTGGCCTGAACCTATCCCCCCAAAAGGAGATTGCGACATGATCACCCGCCGTTCGCTGGCTGCGCTTGCCGCTGGCGCTGCCCTGCTGCCAAGCCTTGCCCAGGCGCAGACGTGGAACCCGCGCCGTACGGAAAGCTTCGCCGAAGCCTTCCCCGCGCCGGGCCGCCGCCCTTGGGCGGAACAAGTTCCGCAACTTCGCGTTGGCCTGCTGGGCGGTGAGAATGAAGCTGATCGTATGGGCCGTTTCGGCGCCTATCGTGATTTGCTGGAACGCACTTTCGGTGTGCCGACCCGGCTTTTCCCGGCTTCTGACTATGCCGGCGTGCTGCAAGCCTTCAGCGCGAAGCAGATTGAAGTCGCATCCCTTGGTCCATCCGGCTATGCCGGCGCCTGGCTTGATACCAATGGCGGGGTTGAGCCGCTACTGACCGCCGAGGAATCGGATGGCTCCATTTCCTATATCGCGGTGATGGTGGTGCGCACCGATTCAGGCATTACCAACCTGGAACAGATGCGCGGCAAGTCGCTTGCCTGGGCGGATGCCAATTCCACTTCCGGCTATCTGATCCCGCGCTTCGCGCTGCGCCGTGGTGGTATTGCGGTGGATGGCAATGCCTATTTCTCCCGCACCGGTTTCGCCGGCGGGCATGAACAGGGTGTGGTTGCCGTGTTGCAGCGCCAATATGATGCCGCCGTGACTTGGGCATCCGGCCAGGGCGATCAGGCACAAGGCTTCAGCCGTGGCAATCTGCGCGCCATGGTGGATAAGGGCATGTTGAACATGGGCGATCTGCGGATCATCTGGCGGTCCGAACCCATTGTGAATGGTCCGATCTCGGCGCGTACCGATCTTCCTGCGGCCTTCAAGGAAGATTTCAAGCGCTTCCATCTTGCACTGCCCAAGGCGCATCCGGACATCTACCGCCAAATCGAACGCGGTGCTGGCACGGGCTATCGTGAAGTGCGGCATGAGGATTACGACCTGATCGTGGAAATCCGCCGTGAGGAAGCCGCGGCGCGTCGTCGCCGTTCCTGAGTATGCAAGAAGCCTATGCCACCAGCCTTCCCGCGGTAATCCGCGGGGAGGAAGCCTTTCAGGCGGCGCGCCGCCAAAAGCGCAATGCCGCATTTTTGGGCGCGGCGGTGGTATTGGTGTGCCTGATTATTGCGGCTTGGATCAGTGAGGCGCATCCAGCGACTCTCTGGGCCGGTCTGCCGCGTATTTTTGAATATTTCACCCGCATCCTGCCAGATTTGCGCTGGGCTGCATTGTTTGCGAGTGCGGAGACCGAGGGCTCCATCGCCTTCTGGTTCTATCGCCTGCCGGAATGGGCGCTGTTGATCCTGGAAACCGCGAATATGGCGGCATTGGCCACGCTGCTTGGTTCGGCGGTATCCCTGCTGCTGGCTTTTCCGGCGGCACGCAATATCGCGCCTTCAGGTCTTGTTTATAATCTCACGCGCCGCTTTCTTGAAGCGCTGCGTACCATTCCCGAAATCGTCTATGCGCTGATTTTCGTTTGGGCCTTTGGCGTTGGCGCGCTGGCGGGCATTTTGGCGATTGCGCTCCATAGCGCGGGGGCCAATGGCAAGTTGTTTGCCGAGGCGATTGAGAATGCCGATATGAAGCCCTGGGATGGTGTGACCTCGGCCGGTGGCAGTTGGTTTGCCGCCTGCCGCTTCGCCATTCTGCCGCAGGTGCTGCCCAATATCCTGTCCTATCTGCTGCTGCGTTTTGAAGTGAATATCCGCTCCGCCAGCGTCATCGGCTTTGTCGGCGCCGGCGGCATTGGAGAGGAGCTCTATAAGGTGATCTCCTTCAATTATTATGAGGAAATCAGCGCCATTATCCTGCTGATCATCCTGACTGTCGTCATTGTTGACTTGCTATCCGAAAAGCTGCGCCACGCCGCGATTGGCCGGCTGGAGGCTGCGCGATGAGTGACAGCACTATCTCCGCCTGGCGCGCACGCATGCCGGACGCCTTTGGGCCTGGGCCTTTCCGGATTGGCTTGCGCTTTATGGGCCTGGCGCTGTTCCTGGTTTGGTTCGTCGGCACGCTTTGGTATTTTGATTTCTCGCCGACGCGGCTTTGGAATGGCCTGAGCGGGCTCGGCAAGATTCTTGTACTGATGATCCCACCCTCCCCCGGGGAGCTTTGGGTCGAGATCATGAAGGGCATGGCGGAGAGTGTCGCCATGGCGTTTCTCGGCACTTTCCTGGCTGCCATCGTCGCCATTCCGCTGGGCTTTATGGGGGCGCGCAATGTAGTGACGGTGACACTGCTGCGCTTTTCCTTCAGGCGCGTTCTGGATGGTGTGCGCGGCGTGGATCAATTGATCTGGGCGCTGGCTTTTGTGCGCGCGGTGGGGCTTGGGCCTTTGGCCGGGGTACTCGCGATTTTTGTGTCAGATATCGGGATCCTGTCGAAGCTTTATGCGGAAGCCATCGAAAACGCTGAAAAGCGTCAAGCAGAGGGTGTGACGGCCGCCGGCGCCGGGCGCTTGCTTGGTATCCGTTTCGGGATTCTGCCGCAGGTGGCACCCGTCATGCTGGCCCAGGCGCTGTATTTCTTTGAGAGCAATACGCGTTCTGCTTCCATCCTGGGTGTGGTCGGCGCGGGCGGGATTGGGCTGCAAATCGCCGAGCGCATTCGCGTGCGCCATTGGGATGAGGTGGCCTTCATCATCATCCTGATGATCATCACCGTCGCCGCGATTGACTGGATTTCGGGGCGCATCCGCCGCCGGTTGATCAACGCCTGACCTGACCTGCCCAGTTCCTGGGTGACGGCGACCCCCTTCCGGCCTAGGCTTCCGGCATGGGGAAACCAGGACGGGCATGAGCGGGGCAGCGCCGCAGGGGGGCATTTTCAGCATCAGCGGCCGGCAATGGCTGATCCTGCTGATGGTGCAATTGGCCAATCTGCTGTTCGGCATGACCATCACGCTGGCCAATCTGGTGCTGCCGGATATGCGGGGCGCGCTTTCAGCCACGCAGGATGAAATCTCCTGGGTCATTACGCTCAACCTTGTGGCGACCGCGGTGGCAACACCGGTCACAGGATGGCTCGCGAGCCGGCTTGGCTGGCGCAATCTGATGTTCGGCACGGTGCTTGGCTTCACCATCTGTTCGCTGCTGTGCGGCTTGGCGACCAGCCTTGATACGCTGATCTTGGCGCGGATCGGCCAGGGTGCTTTTGGCGCGCCGATCATGCCCATGGGGCAAGCGATATTGCTGGCGTCCTTCCCACGGCATTTGCAACCGACCGCGATTGTGATCTGGGGCGTGGGCGCGGTGTTCGGCCCCGTGCTGGGCCCCATCCTTGGCGCCATGGCGACCGAGGCTTGGAATTGGCGCGCAGCGTTTTTCATGATTGTGCCCCCGGGCATCGCCACCTTGGTCTGCATTTGGTTCGCGCTGTCGGACAGGACCGAACGCAAGCCCGTTTCCTTCGACTGGACTGGCTTTCTGGCGCTTTCCATTGCCATCATCTGCATCCAGTTGATCCTGGATCGCGGCCAAAGGCTGGATTGGTTCGAAGCGCCGGAAATGATTGCCTGCGCTGTGATTGGCGCCATCAGCTTCTATATCTTCCTGGCACATTGCCTGACAGCTTCGGCGCCTTTTCTTAATCCGCGCTTGTTCCTGGACCGCAACTTTGCCATCGGCACCGCCATCGCCTTTGTCATGGGGATGCTGGCCTTCACCAGCCTGACACTTTTCCCGACCATGCTGCATGATCTGCGCGGCTATCCGGATGATGCGGTGAGTATCCTGATCGCAGCGCGCGGGATGGGGAATTGGGTGGCCTTCCTGGTCGTGGTGCGGCTAACCCGTTGGGCGCCGCGCTTCACCATTGGGCTTGGGATGTTCTTTCAGGCGGCATCCGGCTTCTGGATGGCGCAATTCGACATCAATGTGACAGAGAGCCAAATTTTCTGGGCCCATCTGTTGCAAGGTTTTGGTCAGTCCATTGCCTTTACACCCATGACGGTGATGGCTTTCTCCACGCTGCCCGCGCATCAGGTGACCGAAGGTTCATCCATTTTTACGCTGATGCGTAATTTTGGATCGAGCCTGTTCATCTCGATCGCGGTGATGATGCTGATCAGGTCAAGCAGCCAAAACTATGCGCGGCTTGGCGAATTCGTGACGCCCTATAACAAGCTGCTGACCTTGCCGAATTTTCCAGCGAGTTGGGATCTGGAAAGCACTTCTGGGCTATTCCGCCTGGCGGGCGAAATCCAGCGCCAGGCGGCCATGATAGGCTATGTGAATGCGTTTTATCTGATGGCGGTGACGGCGGCGCTTAGTGTGCCGCTCGCCTTTTTCATGCAGCAGGCGAAGCGGGGCTAGCTTTTCCCCGCATAGGATTTCGCCATGCCATCGGCGGGATCGGCCTGCGGGCCATAGGGCATGATGGGGTAACGCAGCCCCGCCTTGGAAAGGCCGAGCAAGCCTTCCACGGCGCGCGCCAAATCCTCGGGCGGGCAGGCCATCAGCATTTCATCATCCGCAACGCCACCGTAACGGCGTTCCGCATAGCAGGGGATGGAAAGGCAGACGGTTTTATCGCGCAAAGCGCGGCCCCAGGAATCGGCGCAGGCGCTTTCACCGGTGATGGAAAAATCATAGCGCTTGTAATTCTTCCATTGCAGCCCGTTGATGAACAGGATCATCTGCGCGGGGTTCGCGTAGAACAGGCAGATATCTGGCGGGTCCAGCCGTGCAGAACGAAGCGGCGCTACCACCAAGCCCTTATAGCGCGCCGGCACGCGCGGCATTTGCGCCTGGTGCAGGCGCCCCGCTTCGCGGTTTTCAAACCACACGCCTTCGAATTTGCGGCCCGACAGGTATAGTTCTGAGGGTTCATTCAGCCCAATCACGCCGCCGCAATTGCTGAAACCCGGCACGTTTTCTTCCGTGATGCCCATGGTGAAACCCGCGATGCGCGCATGGGTCACCAATTGGCAAGTGGAGAATTTCTTGCCTTCCGTCGGGCGACGAAGTCCGGGGATTTTCGCCATTTCCTCGGCGTCATCAAACAGCTTCATGCCGATGGGAAAGGTGCGCAGCTTCAGCAATTCGCCAAGCTGGCGGGCCAGTTCGGCAATCGCCTTGGCATCAAGCGCGGGTTTTTCGGCAGTGGGCAGGGCATCGGGCATGGCTTATTCCTCCAGCCCCCATCATGGCGTCTGTTGCGGCTGCGCGCCATGGCCTCGCCCGAAGCATTTTCTAGCCAAGTGGAATCACTTGGCGGCTCGGAAAATGCGATCAAACAAAAATCAGGACGCTTCCGGTGAACGCATGTGAACGGGAAGCGTCCTGGCGGCCAAGGGAAAGGAATAAAGCCGTTCCTCCCCCAGCAGAAAGGCGCGCCCACCCTGCGGGAAAAGCCTGGCAATGGCAGGATCGGTCACGCAAAGCCCGCCGGTGAAGGCGCCAAAGGCGGGCATGATCACACGGCGCGGATTGGCCACAAAACAGGGACGGGAAATGCCGCCCGCGCGGGTTGGCGCTGTAGCCTTGGGGTGAAAATGACCAGCAATTTCGGGCGGCGCCTGGCGCGAGAAGGGGCTTGGGATATGGCGGAAGGTGATCGGCCCTTGGCGCCATTCGGCAAAAGCCTCACCGGGCAGATCACAAGGTGGCGCGGGGTCGTGATTGCCCAGCACCCAAATGGGTTCCAGCCCCTCCAAAAGGCGCAGCAGGGCCGCACGATCAGTGGGCGAGAGGCGTGCCGCACCTTCCGCATCATGGAAACTATCGCCCAGAAACACCAAGCGCTTCGGGCCATAGCGCCGGATCAGCAGCGCCAGCCGCGCCAGGGTTTCGCGCGTATCATAAGGCGGCAGGAAATAGCCTGCGCGCGCAAAAGCGCTACCTTTCTCCAAATGCAAATCAGCGACGCAAAGCAGCTTCTGCGCCGGCCAATGCAAAACGCCGGCAGGGTCGAGCATCATGCGCTCTGCCCCCAAATGCAGCGGCGCGGCATTCATGAGGAGCGCCTCGGTGCATTACGGATGAAGCGCGACCGCCGCGCCTCACGCGGTTTTGGCCGCGCTGAGGCTCCGCGCGTGATGATGCCATCCGTCATATCGGCGAGCGTTTCGCCAAATTCTTCCGCACCATCGGTGGCCTCAGCAACCAGCGCGGCGGCTTCCGCCAGCAACGCATCCTCAGCACCACCCGCCACCCATTCGCGCCCTTCTTCAATCAAGGCTGGCACAGCCAGCGGTGATGCGCGCGACAGGGCGCGATGGATGATGCCGCCTTTGATGCGTGATAGCAGGGCCGCGATGCGCGCCACATCCGTCAGCCCCTGTGCGGCTTCCGCGCGTGTGGCGCGCAGCAGGATGTGATCCGGTTCATGCCGGCGCAGCACATCATAAATCAAATCCGCATTCATGGTCATGTGCCGGCCTGATTTTTCCGCGCCTGGATGATGCTTTTCAATAAGCCCAGCAATGGTCGCGATATTGCGAAAACTGCGCCGCAGCATGGAGGATTCCGCGAGCC
>CAIYMY010000158.1 GCA_903927465.1 uncultured Rhodospirillales bacterium
CACCCTCGCCAGTCAGGCGAATGCGCGTGCCATCATCAACGCCGGCCGGGACCGAGACATTCAGGCTTCGTTCGCGCTGCACGCGCCCGGCGCCACGACAAATCTTGCAGGGATTTTTGATGCTGCGCCCAGCGCCGCCGCAAGTGGGGCAGGTGCGCTCCACCAGGAAGAACCCCTGCTGCGCCCTGACCTTGCCGCTACCCTGACAGGTACCGCAATTCTGCACGCCAGATGCCGCACCGCCTTCCGCGCCAACCCCCTTACAGGCTTCGCAGGAAACGCTTGTCGCGAAGCGGATGGTCTTCTTCGCCCCGGCAAAGGCTTCTTCCAGAGAAACCTCCACCTGCGTACGCAAATCCGCACCGCGCCCGGCCGCCGCGCGCTGACCACGCCCGCCGCCACCAAAGCGGCCGAACATTTCCTCAAAAATATCCTCGAACCCGCCTCCACCGAAGGGACCGCCGCCGCCACCACCACCGCCAGGCCCGCCCTGTTCAAAGGCAGCATGGCCGAAGCGGTCATAGGCCGCGCGCTTTTCGGCATCCTTCAGCACATCATAAGCCTCATTCAATTCCTTGAACTTGGCTTCGGCTTCAGCATTCCCCTGATTGCGGTCAGGGTGCCATTGCATCGCGAGCTTGCGGTAGGTTTTCTTGAGGTCATCGTCGCCCGCATCGCGCGCGACGCCGAGAACCTCGTAATAATCGCGTTTTGCCATGATCGGGCTACCGTTTCGGACACAAGATTCCCCCTGGCGCCGAAAGGCACCAGGGGGAATTCTTGGTCAAAGGAGCTACCACCCCGAAGGGATCAGGAAGGCTTCTTCTTGTTCGGGTCCACTTCCTCGAACTCGGCGTCAACCACCTTGTCCTTGGAAGCACCAGCCGCACCCGGCGCGCCTTCTTCGGGCTTCGGCGCAGCCTGTTCGGCCTTGTACAGCGCCTCACCCATTTTCATCGCAGCCTGGGACAGTTTTTCTGAAGCCTCACGGATCGCATCGGCATCCTGGCCTTCCATGGCGGTGCGGGCAGCGGCCAAAGCCGATTCCACTTCCACCTTTTCAGCCGGCGGCACCTTGTCCCCGCTTTCATTCAGCGTCTTGTCGGTGGAATGCACCAGCGCATCAAGCTGATTGCGCGCTTCCACCGCTTCACGCCGCTTGCGATCCGCTTCCGAATTGGCTTCGGCATCCTTCACCATGCGTTCGATATCGGCGTCCGAAAGACCCGACTTCGCCTGAATGCGGATTTGCTGTTCCTTGCCGGTCGCCTTGTCCTTCGCGCTGACGCTCACAATGCCGTTCGCGTCAATGTCAAAGGTCACTTCCACCTGAGGCACACCACGCGGCGCGGCGGGAATGCCGGTCAGGTCGAAAGTGCCAAGCTGCTTGTTATCAGCAGCCATTTCACGTTCGCCCTGATAGACCTTGATGGTGACCGCAGTTTGATTGTCATCCGCAGTAGAAAAGGTCTGGCTTTTCTTCGTCGGGATGGTCGTGTTGCGATCAATCAGGCGCGTGAAGACACCGCCGAGGGTTTCAATACCAAGGCTGAGCGGCGTCACATCCAGCAGCAGCACATCCTTGACATCGCC
>CAIYMY010000159.1 GCA_903927465.1 uncultured Rhodospirillales bacterium
AAGGCGGCCCAGGCTTTTCTCTTGACCGCCAAGCCCCCCGCGCCCATTCGGGGGGCTTGAAGACCGATCTTTCCATCCTGCCGCTACTCGCCCTGGCCGCTTTCGCGACCGGGGGCGGGATACGCATGCTCGATCCGTTGCTGCCAATGCTCGCTTCGGATTTCGGCGTGACGGTGGCGGGTGCCGCGCCAGTGCTGGCTGGGTTTTCCATCGCCTATGGCGCGGGGCAATTGGTGATCGGGCCCCTTGGCGATCGCTACGGGAAGCTTCGCGTCGCCTGGTTTGCCTTGCTGCTTTATGCCTTTGGTCTCGCGGCCTGCACGCTTGCCTGGGACCTTTCGGCCATGGTGGCGCTACGCACCCTTACGGGCTTGCTGGCGGGGGCGGTGATCCCCCTCGCACTCGCCTGGATTGGCGATGCGGTGCCCTATGCCGAGCGGCAGGCAACCATCGGGCAGTTTTTGACCGGCATGGTGATGGCGCAATTGCTGGTGGGGCCGCTTTCCGGTGTGCTGGCGGATTTGGCCGGCTGGCGCGCTTCCTTCCTGGTGCTGGCCTTGCTGGCGCTGGTGGTCTCGGTCCTGCTGGGGCGGCGGTTGGGGGCAGAGCTTTGGCGGGCGGAGCCTTCCGAAGCCGGGCGCGGGTTTCGCGGCAGTTTCCGGCCCTATCTGACACTGTTTTCGCGCCCCGCCGGGCGGCGCCTGATGGTTGCCGCCTTCATTGATGGCGCAGCGCTGTTTGGTGGCGCCTTTCCGCTGACGGGTTCGCTGTTGATTGAGCGTTTCGGCTATTCGCCGGCCATGGCGGGCCTGGTGGTGGCGGGCTTCGGGCTTGGCGCCTTCACCTATACGCGGCTTGCGAAAAGCCTGGTCGCGCGCTTCGGCGAAAAGCGCTTGCTGACCTTGGGCGGTGTGATGCTGGCCGCCGGGCTGGTGGGGACCGCCTTCGCGCCGAACGGCCTTGCGGTGGCCGCGATGCAATTCTGGCTCGGCCTTGCCTTCTACATGCTGCATGGCGTCTTGCAGGCGCGCGCAACAGAAGCGCTGCCGGAAGCGCGCGGCACGGCGGTGGCGGCCTTCGCCATGGCGCTGTTTTTCGGCCAGAGCATTGGCGCGCTGGTGTTCGGCACCATTCTGCATATGTCGGGCTATGCGGCAGTATTTGTCGTGGCGGCGATTGCAACACTTGGCCTGATGGTCTGGAGCCGACGGCTGCTGAGTGCCTAGAGTATCCGTTCATCTTGGTTAATTCTCTCGGACTGATGCTGTACGCTGCGGTCCAAGATGCTGATATTCAGGACCGTGATGATGGTTTTGCGCAAACTCTATGCTGATAGCCGCTATCAGCGGTCTCGTTTCCGGGCAGCCACTATTCCGGTTCCGCAATGCGGTTGAGGCTATCCCGCAGCCGATCCAACAAGCGAAAAAGCTGCACGCATTCCTCGGTGGAAAATCCCCCAAGTGCTGCCTGATAATAGGCGCGAATGGCCGGCCCCATCGCGCCCCATTGGCGCGCCCCTTCTTCCGTCAAGCGCACATGCCGAAGCCGCCCATCTCCCCCGGCGCGGAGCCTTTCCACCAGGCCCGCCGCCACGAGCCTATCTATCACTGCGGTCAAGTTTTGCCGGCTAAGCATCAGGAAGGCGATCAATTCCTTGACCGTCAGCCCCGATTCCCTGCTGCCCGGGCGCGCCAAAGCCCCCATGACAGCCCATTGTTGCGTGGTGGCGCCAAACGCGGCGACCGCCCGTGTGCCGGTTTTGTGCATGAGGTTAGAGGATTGATAAAGCCTGAGAAAAAGCCTGTTTGCCACGTCAAACCGCGCCGCGTCATCGTCGCGGGGCGCTTGGACCGAAAGGACTGCAACGGGACTTTGCATCAATAGATTGCCATATTAGATTTAATATATCATAGTATTGTTATACTAGTCATGCCAGTCAAATCTCGCTTGAACGAAACCCGGGGGAAACATGCGCGGCCTTCAGAACAAAACGGTCATCGTCACCGGTGGCGGCGGTGGTATTGGCGGGGCCACCTGCCGGCGCTTCGGGGAAGCGGGCAGTCGCGTGGCGGTCTTTGATATCAACCTTGAAAGCGCGGCGAAGACAGCGGCAGACATCACCCAAGCCGGCGGCGTGGCTGGGGCCTTTCACTGCGACATCACGGACCATGAAGGCGTGAAGGCAGCCGTTGCGGCAGCGGAAGCCTCGCTCGGCCCCATCAGCATCCTGGTGAATAACGCGGGCTGGGATATCTTCCGCCTGTTCAAGGACACAACGCCGGCAGATTGGCAGAAGCTGATCGCCATCAACCTGACCGGCGCGCTCAATATGCATCACGCGGTGCTGCCCGGCATGCTGGAACGCCGCCATGGCCGGATTGTGAATATCGCATCCGATGCTGCGCGTGTGGGCTCTTCCGGTGAAGCGGTCTATGCCGCCTGTAAGGCCGGGCTGGTTGGGTTTTCCAAAACCATCGCCCGTGAACATGCGCGCCATGGCATTAGCGTGAATGTGGTCTGCCCCGGCGCCACCAACACCGCGCTTTTTGATGACTAC
Source organism: uncultured Rhodospirillales bacterium (assembly GCA_903927465.1). Lineage (GTDB taxonomy): Bacteria > Pseudomonadota > Alphaproteobacteria > Acetobacterales > Acetobacteraceae > Neoroseomonas. The sequence goes on from CAIYMY010000159.1 coordinate 2,558, forward strand.
AAGAAGGGTGCGGGCAATCCGGAAAAGCTGGAAGAAGCCTTCCGCCGCGCCACACCCATGGGCCGCATCGGCGAACCGGAAGACCTGCCCGGTGCCATTCTGTTTTTCGCGAGTGACGATGCCGCCTATGTCACCGGCCAGGTGCTGAGTATCTCTGGCGGTCTGACCATGGCGGGCTGAGGAAAAGCATCATGACCTATCAGGATATTTTGTTTGAAGCGCGGGATGGTGTTGCGACCATCACCATCAATCGCCCGCAGGTGATGAATGCCTTTCGTGGCCAGACCTGCGAAGAATTGATCCATGCGTTGAACCGCGCGGGTTGGGACAAATCTATCGGCGTGATTGTGCTGACTGGTTCGGGCGATCGCGCCTTTTGCACTGGTGGCGATCAAAGCGCGCATGATGGGCAATATGATGGCCGCGGCATGATCGGCCTGCCGGTTGAAGAATTGCAAAGCCTGATCCGCGATGTGCCAAAGCCCGTGATCGCACGCGTGCAGGGCTATGCCATTGGCGGTGGCAATGTGCTGGCGACATTGTGTGACCTGACCATCGCATCGGAGAAGGCGCAATTCGGCCAGGTGGGGCCGAAGGTTGGTTCCGTGGATCCGGGCTTTGGCACCGCCTATCTGGCGCGCATTGTGGGTGAGAAAAAAGCGCGCGAGATGTGGTATCTCTGCCGCCGCTATACGGCTGCCGAGGCTGAGCGCATGGGCCTGGTCAATGTTGTTGTGCCGCATGATCAATTGGATGCGGAAGTGGCGCGCTGGTGCGCGGAACTCCTGGAGCGAAGCCCGACGGCGATCGCCATCGCAAAGCGTTCCTTCAATGCAGATAGTGAGAATATTCGCGGCATCGGCGGCATGGGGATGCAAGCGCTTTCCATGTATTACGATACCGAGGAATCGAAGGAAGGTGTGCGTGCCTTCAACGAAAAGCGCAAACCCGATTTCCGCAAATATCAGAAGTAGTCGCGCCATGACCCGCCCTTTGACAGATGATCAGCGCGCCTTTCAGGAAACCGCGCAGCGCTTCACACGGGAGAAGATCGCGCCTGGCTATATGAAGCGTGAGGCGGAGGCGCGGCTGAACCGCTCCCTGCTGCTGGAAATGGGCGCGCTTGGCTTGATTGGCGCTGATTTGCCGGAACGCTATGGCGGGCTTGGCGAACCAAGCGTCACGGCGGGGCTTGCGATAGAAGCGCTCGCCTATGGCGATATCAACGTGTCCTATGTGCCGCTGCTTGCTTCGCTCAATGGCCAGATCATTGCGCGCCATGCGGCACCGGAAATCGCCGGGCATTGGATTCCGCGTATTGTCGCGGGCGAGGCGCTGTTCTGCATTGCATTGACCGAACCGCGCGGCGGGTCTGATGCTGCCAATTTGGCACTTTCCGCGCGGCGCGATGGAGATTCCTATGTGATCAAGGGCGAAAAATCGTCGATCAGCATGGCGGATCAGGCCGATGCGGCGGTGGTCTTTGCGCGTACCGGGCCTGTTGAAGCCGGCGCGCGTGGCGTTTCCGCCTTTCTGGTGCCCATGAATACGCCTGGCATTAGCGTCACGCGCTTCAGGGATTTGGGTAGCCATGCCATCGGACGCGGTTCGATCTTTTTTGATGAGGTGCGCATTCCCGCCAGCCATCTTCTCGGTGAAGAAGGCATGGGTTTTGTGCAAGTGATGCAAGGTTTTGATTACAGCCGCGCGTTGATCGGCCTGCAATGCTGCGCCACCGCGCAAGCCTCGCTCGATGAAAGCTGGGCCTATATCACTGAACGCCAGGCTTTCGGCGCGCCGCTCGCGCAATATCAGGGTGTGAGCTTCCCGCTGGCCGAGGGCGAAGGCATGATCGCGGCCATTCGCCAGCTTTGCTACCACACGCTGCGCCTGCGCGACGCGGATGAGGCGCATACGTCTGAGGCCGCCATGTGCAAATGGCTTGGGCCCAAAACTGCGGTGGATGTGATCCATCAATGCCTGTTGACGCATGGGCATTATGGCTGGTCGCTGGACCTGCCGCATCAGCAGCGACTGCGGGATGTGATGGGGCTTGAGATCGGGGATGGCACGGCGCAAATCATGAAGCTGATCGTGGCGCGCGAAAAAGCCGGCCGCGTCGCTGTGCAATATGCCCGCAAGGGGTGAAGCGAAAGGGCGCAAAGACGCCCGCTGATACGTCAGGAGGAAGATATGACCGTCCAGGGCAATGATATCGCCATTCGTGGCCCCGCCATGCGCGCCCAAGGATTTTGGCGCGATGAGACGCTGCTGCATCATTTGGCCCGCGCCGTGGCGCGCATCCCGGACAAGACCGCGATTGTCGCTTGCCGGTCTGATATCGGTACGGAAACGCGGTTAAGCTATGCCCAGATTGATGACCTTTCCAGCCGCCTGGCCGCCGCCTTGCGCGCGCGCGGCATTGGGCGGGGTGATGTGGTTTCCTTTCAATTGCCGAATTGGTGGGAATTTTTCATCCTGCATCTTGCCTGCCTTAAGCTTGGCGCCATCAGCAACCCGCTGATGGTGATTTTCCGTGAACGCGAATTGCGCTTCATGCTGGGCTTGGCGGAGAGCAAGATTCTGGTGGTACCCGCAAGTTTCCGTGGTTTTGATTATGCTGCCATGGCCGCCAATTTGTGCGAACACTTGCCGAAGCTCGCGCATGTTTTCGTGGTCGGGCGTGATGGCGCCGATGGTTTTGCGCAGCTGCTTGAACACCCCGCGCCTGGCACGCCCTTCACCCCTGCGGATGGTCCCGGCCCTGATGAGGTGATCCAGCTGCTTTACACCAGCGGCACCACCGGTGAGCCCAAGGGGGTCATGCATAGTTCCAACACCATGCTGTCTAATCTGGAATATTTCGCGGAACGGCTTGGACTTGGCGTGGATGATGTGATCCACATGCCCTCCCCTTTGGCGCATCAGCTTGGCTTCATGTATGGCATTGTTCTACCGATCATGCTGGGCGGCACGGCGATTTTGCAGGATATCTTCGCAGCACCCGAAATGGCGCGACAAATCCGCGATGAAGCCGCCAGCTTCACCATGGGCGCCACGCCCTTCCTGAATGATCTGACCGAACATGTAGCAGCAACCGGTCAGGCCACACCGAGCCTCTGCGTATTTGTCTCAGCCGGCGCGCCCATTCCGCGCGCGCTGGTGGCGAAAGCGCGACAGACTTTGGGCGCGGCGATTGTTTCAGCCTGGGGCATGTCGGAAAATGGCGCGGTCACCACGACGCGGCTTGATGATGGGGAAGAAAAAGCCACCACCACGGATGGCGGCCCCCTGCCCGGCATGGAATTGCGCATTCTAGGCGCCGATGGCGCCGTGCTGCCCGCCGGTCAGGAAGGGCAATTGCAAGTGCGCGGTTGTTCCAATTTCGTGGGCTATCTGAAGCGTCCGGAACTCAACCCGAATGATCCCGAGGGTTGGTTTGACACGGGCGACCTCGCCCGCATGGATGCGGATGGCTATATCCGCATCGCCGGGCGTTCCAAGGACATCATCATTCGCGGTGGTGAAAACATTCCGGTGGTGGAGGTTGAGGGCCTGCTGTTTCGCCACCCCGCTGTGGCCGAAGTGGCGATTGTGGGCATTCCTGATGCACGGCTTGGGGAGCGGGCTTGCGCGTTTGTGCGTCTGCGCGAAGGTGCAAGCCTCAGCTTGGCCGAAGTAACCGCCTATCTGGAAGGTCAGCGCATGGCGCGGCAATACATGCCGGAACGCCTGGAAATTCTGGCCGAACTCCCGCGCACGCCAAGCGGCAAGATCCAGAAATTCAAGCTACGCGAAGTGGCGCGCGCTTTCGCACAGGGCTGAAAAGTCCGATCAAAGCCCCCAAAGCGCGGTGCTATCCGCCGGCGCCTGTTCGCGCCGTTCCGTCATGCCGTAATCGCGCAGCACTGCTGCCACGCGCAGCCGATAGCCTGCGAATATGCCATCTCGTCCGGCCACCTGAGACGCGCGATGCCCCGCATGGCAGCGCCAGCGCGTGACGGCGCCCTCATCCTCCCACAGCGAAAGGCTGAGAAGCTTGGCGGGATTGGTCAGGCTGCGGAAACGCTCCACGGAAACGAAGCCGGGCATGCGCTGCAATTCTTCTCGCAGCGTCGCGGCATGGTCAAGGTAATCATCCAGTCGGCCCTCCGCCGGTTCAACTTCAAAAATAATGGCGATCATGGGATTGGCCTGGGGTGGGTGATGGATCTCAGAACATGCTAAACGAAACGCTTGGTCCTGAACATTCTTCGAAGGTTGCGCCATGAACCAGCCGGCTCCGCTTGCCTATAGCGATGCGAAAATCCGCTCCATCCTGCAGCGGGTGAAGACAATCGCGCTGGTTGGTGCTTCTTCCAACTGGAACCGGCCAAGCTATTTCGTCATGAAATACCTGCAATCCAAAGGCTATCGCGTCATCCCCGTGAACCCTGGCACGGCCGGCCAAACACTGTTGGATGAGGTGGTTTACGCCAAGCTTTCTGATATCCCGGACCAGGTGGATATGGTGGATGTGTTTCGCGCCGCGGATGCGCTGCCAGGCATTGCCGAGGAAGCGATTGCGATTGGCGCCAAAGTGCTGTGGGCGCAGCTTGGCGTGCGCCATGATGGCGCGGCGGCCAAGGCGGAAGCGGCCGGGCTTGAAGTAATCATGGATCGTTGCCCGAAGATTGAATTCAGCCGTTTCGGCGGTGAATTATCCTGGAGTGGTGTGAATTCCGGCCTGATCCGCAATCGCGCGCCGGAACCGCCTGCCGATCGCAAAACCCGCAATCGCCCGCTGCCACCCCGCAATCTGGATTACGGTTTTGCCACGCGCAGCATTCACGCGGGCGCCGCGCCGGATCCCACCACCGGCGCACGCGGCACGCCGATTTATCAAACGACAAGCTTCGTCTTTGAAGATGTGGATCACGCGGCTTCCTTGTTCAACCTCCATAATTTTGGCCATGTCTATACGCGGCTTTCCAACCCGACCGTCGCGGTTTTGGAAGAACGTGTCGCGAGCCTTGAAGGCGGGCGCGCCGCTGTTGCCACCGCTTCAGGCCATGCGGCCCAATTCGTCACCTTCTTCACGCTTCTGGAACCGGGCGATGAATTCCTGGCCAGCCGCAATCTTTACGGCGGATCGCTCACGCAATTCGCGCTCAGCTTCAAGAAGCTTGGCTGGACCAGCCATTTCGTGGACCCGACCGAGCCCGAGAATTTCCGCCGCGCGCTCACGCCGAAATGCAAGGCGATTTTTGTGGAAAGCCTTGCTAATCCTGGCGGTATTGTCGTGGATTTGCGCGCCATTGCGGATATTGCGCATGAAGCGGGCATTCCGCTGATTGTAGATAATACGTTGGCCTCACCCTATCTGTGCCGGCCCTTCGAACATGGTGCGGATATCATCACGCATTCGCTCACAAAATTTCTTGGCGGGCATGGCAATTCGCTCGGCGGGATGATCGTTGAATCGGGGAAGTTCAATTACGCCAATGGCAAATTCCCAAGCATGGCGGACCCTGAACCTGCCTATCACGGGCTGAAGTTTTACGAGAATTTTGGCGATTTTGCCTTCACGACCAAGGCACGCGCTGTGGCACTGCGTGATTTCGGCCCCACGCTTTCACCCATGAATGCCTGGCTGACCATCACCGGGATTGAGACCCTGCATGTGCGCATGGAACGCCATGTCGCCAATGCGCAGCAGGTGGCGGAATTCTTGGCGGGGCATGCGAAAGTCGCCTGGGTTTCCTATGCTGGCTTGCCCAGCAGCCCCTTCCATGCACTCGCCAAGCGCTATTTGCCCAAAGGGCCAGGTTCGGTCTTCACCTTTGGTGTGAAGGGCGGTTTTGAGGCGGGCATTCGCCTAGTGGAAACTGTGCAGCTGTTTTCGCATCTGGCCAATGTTGGCGATACGCGCAGCCTTATCCTGCACCCGGCATCCACCACCCATCGGCAATTGACCGAAGAACAGCGCCTGGCCGCAGGCGCCGGGCCGGATGTGGTGCGGCTTTCCATTGGGCTTGAAGATGCGGCGGATTTGATCCGCGATTTGGATATGGCGCTGGGGGTATAAGGTGGCCGCTGGGAAACCTTCCCGTTCGGCGCCGTCGGGAATTACTTTTGAGGGGGTGATGCAATGCCCATCACGCTGACGGAAAGCGCGATGCTCACCCCACAATCCGCCACCGCCTTCTCGGCCATCTCCCGGCTTTGAGGTGGCCGCGTCATTTTCTCCAAGCGCCTCCTCAAGCAGAAAAGCCTGTATGCACAGCCCAGCCAATGCGCTTCGAACCCAGCGCCACTTCGATACCCTGATAGCGCCCCTCGCAAGCGTTTGATACCGAAGACCAGATTGGTGATCCGCCCCTCTAAACCCGGTCCATGCCTTGTTGAGTGCCGGGGGGGCTATAGTTAAAAGTCAATTTGCTGGCGGTGAGGGCCTGGACGTCTTTGGCCGCGCATCCATACCAATCAGCACGCGCGGGACCGTGAAGGGCAGCACGAGGAAACGGTAGGTAACCAGTGTGACAAGCGTTGCCCCCACCACGATCGCGACCATCTTCACCGAGTCAGGGAAAGCTAGCGGCAATAACCAAGCGCCAATCACCAGCACGGGTAGGTGATGCAGCACATAGACAGCCATGGTGGATTCGCTTAGCCAGGCTAGCGCCGGCGTCATCTCTGGCGGCCGTCGCCCGGCAAAACCGAAGCTGGCGCCTATCGCGCCCCAGGCGCAAAGGCCGGCGGCTGCTCGCCCAAGATTGGTGTGCCCAGCCCACATCATGAGGATGTAGCCCAGCAACGCAAGCGCCAGGAATAGCGGCGCATCCCGGCGGAAGCGGCTTTCCAAGCCCGGCGAGGCAGCGAGCCAGCCACCAAGCGCAACGCAGCCCCCGTAGAAAACCAGGCTGCCCCAGTCCTGCAGAAGGTTAGGAAGGTTCGGCCAATAGCCTCCGGAGGCGACGACGAGCAGCGCGAGGGCTGGCGCAGGCGCGAAGGCAAGTCCACGGCCCGGCATCTCTGGCGAGGGTGTTCTGCGCGCCAAGTAGACCAGCAACGGCAGTAGCGCGACCGACAGGATAAATAGGTAGCCGAGGAACCAGAGATGCGACCAAGTCAGCAGATTGAATCTGCCCCAATACTGGGGCAGAAAAGTAGGAATGCTGGCCTGGAGAGGTTCGACGAGCCTGAAGCCGCCGAAGCCGAGGTTCCGGCCATGTAATCGCTCAATGTATTTGATGAAGGGGCCGATTAGCAGCATCCCGGCAACCAACGGGAACAAGACACGCACTACCCGGTCACGCAGGAAGGTCCCAGGGCTACGCCGACGCAAGGTTGCCACCGCACCCCAACCAGCAAGGGCGAAGAAAAGCGGCAGCGTCCCGATCCGCAGCGCCTCATAGACCCAGTCCGCGACGATCGACGCTTCCGCACTCTTGATGTGGTAGCGCGGCTCTGAAGTGAAGATCAGCACCGCGTGGGCGAGGATAATCGAGAAGCAGGCGATCACCCGCAGCAGATCAAGATCGGTGCGCCGCGTACCTGGCCGAGGCACGTATTCACGCATGTGCAAACCTCCGCCACCATAACATCAAGGGTGTCCAGCCCGGATGAGTAAACACGGTTCCATCAGGAACCCAGAATGCACCCATTATCTAGTCCTCTTTATATGTACCATGGCCATGTTGAGTTCTAACGATGATTTCTGGAACCGGTGAGCGCATTCTGACTGACTGATGGGGCCTAACGTGCTCATAATGCCTCGGCCTCTGATTGATGAAGGCCTGAGTCTAACGGGGGAACCAAACCATTGGCTGTTCAGCGCCTCCCGGCGCAGCGTTCTGTGGAAAGGCATAAAAATTTCATGAAATACTCATTTCATTGGTGCCGGGTGAGGGATTTGAACCCCCGACCTTCTGATTACAAATCAGCTGCACTACCCCTGTGCTAACCCGGCGCGCCGGATTGATGTAGCAGAGTGCGCTCATTCGGCAACTCGGTCCCGCACCGAGTCCCGCCGTCTTTTGTCAGGACCCGTTCGACCCCCCGATGCGACGCACCGAACCAGAATTGACCCGCCCTGGCGCCGCTGACGCCAGCGGTCGTCGGCCGGTAAGCTGGCTCAGCCCGAAGCGGCCTGGCCTGGGCGGGCGGGCGATTCTGGCCTCAGTCCTGGCGCATCTACTTTTCACCGGCCTGGTAATGCTGGAACTGGACCCGCGCGCCCCGCGGCAGGGCGCGTTGGAGGTTGAAGAACAGGGTTTTGACATGGTTTTCAACGCGGCGCCGGAACAGGGCGCGCCGGTTGAAGTGCCGCCCACGCCGCCGGCTCCGCCTCCTCCGACGGCTGCCGCGCCCCCAACACCTCCCGCGCCGCCTCAGGTCCCGGCCCCGGCACCGCCGCCCGTGCCGGAACCGCCGCGCCCACCGCAGCCCATAGCGCAACAAACCCCGCCAAGCCCAACACCCCCGCCGCCGCCTAGGCCGCTGGCCGAAGCGCCCGCGCCACCCCCGCCTCCGCCACCACCACCGCCGCCACGTCCGCCTCAAATAGCCGAAGCGCCGCGCCCGATGCCGCCTCCGCCGCCAACCGTGGCCCCGCAGCGCGCAGAACCGCCGCGGTCGAATGTGGAGCCGCGCCCGCCGCTCGATCTTTCACATCTGCCGCCGATCAGGCTGGGGGAGCAGGGGTATCGGCCGCGCAACCAGTTGGATTTCACGCCAGGGCCGGTAGCCGATTCAGCGCTTGGCATCCCCAATCTGCAAGTGCGCGGCGCGGATGATGCCGATGATTGGCAGCGCGAATTCTATCGCTGGCTAAATGATAATCTGCGCTACCCGCGCGATGCGGCGGATTTCGGTGAACAGGGCCTGGTGGGTGTGCGCATATTCACAGCACCTGACGGCACGGTGCGGCGCGTGGAACTGCGCACAGCATCGCGCTCCATCATCCTAAACCACTATTCGCAATCCATCTTTCGCGGCGCAAAGCTGCCCGCCTTCAAGCGCCCGACTTCAAATGAAATCGAGATTGACCTGCGTATTCGCTATAATTTGATCCGCCGCTGATCAGGCGTGGCCGACTTGGCCAAAGCCCTCATCATGCGTGGTGCGCACCAAAGCGGCGAAAAGCCGGAGCGCATCAGGGCCGCCACGATCGCGCAAAGCGCCATCTTCCATTTCGGCGGCAAGCATTTCGGCGTGTTCGGCCAGGGTGTCGGCGGCGCGGCGCATGGCTTCACGGGAAAGCACAAGCTGAATTTCGTCGGGAAGCATCTTCCAATCGGCGGGCTGCATGGTTTTAGTCCATTCGCTCAGCCGTTTTGGCAAGGTCGGGGCGTGATGAACGCCGTAGGGGTTATGTAACCCGTGAAAGTTAATAAGAAGTAAGCGAAAGGGTAAACGTAGACAGTTTATTTGTGTTTTAGAGGTTTCTGGCGCGGCGCCCCTGCCGCCGCGCCAACTTACTTATCAGGTGAAGGTCAAGGCAACCTTACCCAGAGTATCGAATTCCACCAGCACATCGCAGGGGCCATCCAGCCAGATCGGCGGCGTGACAGACCCCAGGAACACCACTTGCCCGGCCTTCAGCCCGCCAAATTCACGGGCACAATCAGACCCCGCAAGCCAGGCCAGCGCTTCCATCGGGTGGCCGAGTAGGTCAGCGCCCACGCCTTCCCCCCTTACGGTCCCTGCCACCGTCATGCGACCGCGAGTGGCGCCCAGATCAAGCGCGCGCCAATTCGGCGTGGGCGCGCCCAGCACCCCGGCAGCGTGGAAGACCTGGTCCGCAATCAGGCTTGGCGTGCCGAGCGCCGCAAAATCACCATAGCGGTTTTCAACAATTTCAATCGCCGGGAAAACCTCAGCCACCGCGGCGGCGACGCTTTCGCGTGTGTGCGTGCCATGGGGCAAATCCTGGCCGAGCCTGAGGCCCACTTCGCATTCCACACCGGGGTTCAGGAAATCGGCAAAGCGGAAGCTTGCGGGGGTAGAACGCAGCCCCTCCTTCGGCACAAAACCACCAGCCGGGCCGGTCAAGCCCAGGATGGTCTGCATCTGCTTGGTGGTGGCGCCGATCTTGAAGCCGGCCGGCGGTACGGCGCCAAGCTTTGTCGCCACCTGAAATTGCAGCTTATAGGCTTCTGCCGGTGTCGCAGGTGCGGCGGCACCCAAAGGCGCCAGAATCTGTTTGGCGCGGCGTGTGGCGAGGATGTGTTCGGCGATGTCCTGGCTCATGTGAAGCCTCCCGTTCTTTGTTCAGCGCGGCCCCTGGGCGCGGCCTGGTGTCCATACCGCGTCAGGCTTGGCCCAAAGCGACGGATCGCGCAATTCCCGCGCCAGCCCCGCCGCCATGGCTTCGAAAATCACCTTGCCCTTTTCTGACGTGGCCGCGCGGGGATCACCACGCACGCCGGTGACAGGCGCGCGTTCGGAAAAGGACCAAAACCGCGTCACCGCCTGGCCTGAGGCATCGAAATTGCCGGGCGAGACGGAATTGGCAATTTGATCCATCCGCACCTGGCTGGGATCAAGATGCAGCCAAAGGCTGGTCTCACCTTCGCAGGCATGATGAATACCAGGCTGCGCTGTGAGTGCCTCGGCGATTTCCTTGGGCGCCACTTTGGTGATGGAGGTGGTCAGGACCGGCACGCCGAATTCATGGGCCATTTCGCGTGACGCGACCGCCAGGGGCTCGGCATTACCACCATGGGAATTGAACAGTACCAGCCGCGAAAACCCATCCGCCAGCAAGGACCGCATCACGCAACGCAGCACACCCGCAAAAGTCGCGTAATCCAGGCTGATCGTGCCGCCAAAGGGGAAGTGATGTTCAGACAAGCCCATCCACATGGGCGGCAGCACCACAGCCGGCAGATCGGCACATAATTCAGCGGCGCGGATGGCAACCGAATGGCCGATGAAGCTATCGGTCCACACCGGCAAATGCGGCCCATGCTGTTCCAGCGCGGCCACGGGCAAGATCACGACGGCATTGCGTTCAGCCAGCGCGCGCAATTCAGGCGCTGTCATGCGTTCCCAGCGAGTTTCAGTCATTGGTTCAGCCCCTGCCCATGGCATAGAATTCGTCATTCGGGCGCAGATTGGTCACATTCGCCAAGCGGTTCGACATGCCAAAAAAGGCCGCGATGGCGGCGATATCCCAGATCGCTTCATCATCGAAGCCTGCTTCGCGGAGCGCTTCGTGATCCGCATCATTCACCTCATTCGCGCGGTCGGTCACTTTCAGCGCGAATTCTAGCATGGCTTTTTGCTTGGCCGAGAGATCGGCCTTCCGCCAATTGGCGGCGATTTGGTCCGCGATCAGCGCATTCTTGGCGCGAATGCGCAGAATGGCGCCATGCGTCACCACGCAATACTGGCATTGGTTGCGCGAGGATACCGCGACCACGATCATTTCGCGTTCCGCCTTGGAAATCCCTTCGGATTTATCCATCAGCGTATCGTGATAGGCCATGAAAGCGCGGAATTCCGCCGGGCGATGCGCCAGCATCAGAAAGACATTCGGCACAAAACCGGATTTTTCCTGCACGGTCAGGATGCGGGCGCGGATATCTTCCGGCAGGGTGGCGATATCGGGGATGGGGGTGCGGGCGATGGCGGGCTTAGTCATGTTGGGCCTGTCCTAGCATGGCGTGATCCACCCCAGCAGATCACGCCCTTACGGGTTTTGAAAGCCTGTCAGTACCCAGCCCTGTAGCTTCGCAGACCAACCCCTTCAATTATCCATCTTCAACGCAGCGATGAAGGCGCTTTGCGGGATTTCCACCTTTCCGAATTGCCGCATGCGCTTTTTGCCTTCCTTCTGCTTGTCCAGAAGTTTGCGCTTACGGGATATGTCGCCGCCATAACACTTCGCCGTCACATCTTTTGACAGGGCAGAAATGGTCTCACGCGCAATCACGCGCCCGCCAATCGCTGCCTGGATGGGGATTTTGAACAATTGGCGGGGGATCAATTCCTTCAGTTTTTCGCAAATCTGCCGCCCTCGCCGTTCCGCCTGGGCGCGATGCGCCATGAAGGAAAGTGCATCCACCGGTTCGTTATTCACCAGGATGGAAATCTTCACCAGATCGCCTTCCTCATAGCCATCCATCTGGTAATCGAAGGAAGCATAACCGCGCGATACTGACTTCAGCCGATCATAGAAATCAAACACCACTTCATTCAACGGTATCCGATAGATCAGCATGGCGCGGGCGCCGACATAGGTCAGCTCCACCTGCTGCCCGCGGCGTTCATTACACAGCGCCAAAACCGAACCAAGATAATCATCGGGCAACATGATCGTCGCCTTGATCCAGGGCTCGTCGATACGATCCAGCACGCTACCATCGGGCATATCGGCGGGATTATGCAATTCGAACATTTCGCCATTCGTCTGATGGATTTTGTACACAACCGAAGGGGCGGTCGCGATCAAATCCAGATCGAATTCGCGCGATAGCCTTTCCTGCACGATTTCCAGATGCAAAAGCCCCAGAAAGCCGCAGCGAAAACCAAAGCCAAGGGCGGCGCTGGTTTCTGGTTCGTAATGGAAAGACGAGTCATTTAGGCGCAACCTGCCAAGCGATTCACGCAGCTTTTCGAAATCATCTGCATCCACCGGGTAAAGCCCGCACCACACCACGGGGATGGAGGGTTTGAAGCCGGCCAAAGCCTCAGTCGCCGGGTTGCGATCATCGGTGATGGTATCGCCAACATTGGTGTCGGCCACGGTTTTGATCGCGGCCGTCAGATAGCCCATTTCACCCGGGCCGAGGCTGTCCATCGGCTCCAGCTTTGGGTTGAAGACGCCCACTTGTTCAATGGTATGGACAGAACCGGATGACATCATGCGAATGCGCTGGCCCTTGCGCAAATGGCCATCCTTCACGCGCACCAGAATGATCACGCCCAAATAGGCGTCATACCAGCTATCAACCAGCAGCGCCTTGGTGGTGGCGGATGCATCGCCTGTGGGCGATGGCAGGCGCGTAACAATGGCTTCCAGCACGCCTTCAATATTCAGCCCCGTCTTGGCGCTGATCATCACGGCGTCGGATGCATCAAGCCCGATCACATCTTCAATCTGCTGCTTCACACGATCGGTTTCAGCCGCCGGCAGATCGATCTTGTTCAGCACGGGCACAATCTCATGCCCCGCATCAATCGCCTGATAGACATTGGCGAGTGTTTGCGCCTCCACACCCTGGGAAGCATCCACCACCAGCAGAGAACCCTCACAGGCCGCCAAGGACCGGCTGACTTCATAGGCGAAGTCCACATGGCCAGGCGTGTCCATCAAATTCAGCACATAGGTTTTGCCATCCTTGGCGGGATAGGTCAGGCGAACCGTTTGCGCTTTGATGGTGATGCCGCGTTCGCGCTCCAGCTCCATATTATCCAGGACCTGTTCCTTCATTTCGCGCGCGGTCAGCGCGCCGGTCTGCTGGATCAGCCGGTCAGCAAGCGTGGATTTCCCGTGATCAATATGGGCGATGATCGAGAAATTGCGGATCAGCGAAAGCGGCGTGTCAGTCATGATGGTCCCGGGGGTGCGGGCGCGGAGTAGCGCCAGCCTTTTCAAAGGCGGAGATAAGGCAGCAGGGCCGGAAGTCAAACGCCAACTTTACTGGGGCCGAGGCAATAATGGTGCGAGACGCCACATGGCGATGGCGCCGAGCAGCGGCCCGATGCCCAGCAAGGCGAAACCCGCGGACATCCCCAGCATTTCCATTGCCCGCGGCAAGGCCCAGATCGTCCCCGCCGTCAGCAAAAAGCCGAGCGCGGTCTGCACCGTGAGCATCGTGCCGACGTAATCGGGCGGCGAAAGGCTGACGATACAGGCAGAAAACTGCGCGGAATCGGCCACCACGGTCAGGCCCCAGACGAACGCAATCACCAGCGCCAGTAGCGGCCAAGCGCTGGCCGGGCCAATCAGCAGCGCGCAAGAACCCGAAGCCAGCATGCAGGCCCCGGCCACCTTGGCCCGATTCCAGCGATCCGCAGCAAGCCCCGTCAGGATGCAGCCAAAGGCGCCAGCCGCCACCACCGCGAAAACCCAGGGGCCAATCGCAGGGCTTTCCAGCACCGCCGCCAGGAACACGCCAATCCAGGCCCACATGGCATAGAGTTCCCACATATGGCCAAGATACCCCAGATTGGCCAAGCGCAGCCCCTTATTGCGCCAGGCTTCCAGCATCTGCGCTGGCCGAAAGGGTGGCCGGGCGCCGAGCAAAGGCCCCGGCTGAAACCCCAGGATCAGCATGCTACCAAGCGCCGCCAGCACCCCTGCCCCGACATAGGCCGCGCGCCAATCCAAGGCGCCAACCAAAGACGGCAGCACATGGGGTAGCGCTGAACCGAGCGTCACCGCGCCAACCACCAACCCGATCAGCAGGCCCAAATCGCCCTTCGCCCAGGAAGCGGCGAGCTTCATGCCAACAGGATAGACCCCCGCCATGGCTGCACCCGCGATGAAGCGCAGCAGCAGCGCCATATCGCCCGCTGGCGCCACCAGGGTTTGCGCCAGCGTCGCCACCGCCGCCAGCCATGCGCAGCCCAAGAACAGCCAGCGCGCCGGCCACCGATCGGCGAGCGAGAAAATCGCACTCAGCAAAGTGCCAAAGACAAAGCCCAATTGCACACAGGCCGTCAGCCAGGCGGCGCGGCTTGGCGCAATGAGCCCCTCCGCCAGCAGCGCCGGCACGGCAGCGGTGCCGGCGAACCAGACGGAAAGCGTCAGCACAAGCGCGCCCACCAACAGCGCCATATTGCGGCGCTTGCTGGGGGGCGGGGCGCTCATGCGCGCAGCACGGCCCCGGTCGCTTTACTGACCGCCGCGACAATTTTCTCGGCCACGGCTTCAATCTGTGAGTCGGTCAGCGTTGCCTCACGCGGCTGGATGGTTACTTGCAAAGCAAGGCTTACCTTACCTTCCGGCAGCTTGTCCCCCGCATAGCGGTCAAACAGCGCGACATCGGTGATGAGTGTGCGTTCCGCCCCGCGCGCGGCGCGCAGCAGTGCTTCTGCCGCGACGCCTTCATCCACCAGAAAGGCGAAATCGCGCCGCAATGGCTGGAAGGAAGGGAGATCGGGGGCCCCCTTCTTGCGGCGCTTGGGTTCCGGGATGGCATCCAGAAATACCTCGAACGCCACGGCAGGACCGGGCAGGTCGAGTGCGGCCAGCACGCGCGGATGCACTTCGCCAAAGCTCGCCAGAACCGTTTTGGGGCCTTGGCGCACGAGCCCAGACCGACCCGGATGATAAAAGCCTGGCGCATCGGCGGTGACGGAAAGCGCAGCCGCCGGCACGCCAAGTGCGGCCAGCACGGCCATGGCATCGCCTTTGGCATCCAAGGTATCAACACCGCGCGCGGCTTCTGCCCAATGGCGCGGCGTGGCGCCATGGCGCACCCCGGCGGCGACCGCCATTTGGCCTGCTGGGGTCACATCACGATAGGCGGCGCCGATTTCACACAGCGCCACATCGGCAAAACCGCGCGCCGCATTGCGCCCCGCCGCCAGCAGAAGCGATGCCACCGGCGTTGGGCGCATCTGGTTCAAATCTTCCGCAATCGGGTTTTCCAAGCGCAGCGCCGCCGGTGTTTCGCCAAACAGCGCGGCGGTTTTCGATTCCATGAAGGCGAAGGTCACCGCTTCCTGCATGCCGCGCCCCGCCAGCACGCGCCGCGCCAAAGATGCCCGGGCCTGCTTCGCTGTGAAGGCGGGTGGCGGGATGATGCCGCTGACCGGCAGTGATACGGGCGTGATGGTATTCAGCCCGCGAATGCGCAGCACTTCTTCAAGCAAATCGCATTCGGGTTCTATTTCGGCGCAGCCTTCGGCAGCGGCCTTGGCGCGTTCCGGTGACAATTCAGGCGCCTGAGCCAAGGCGCCCTTGCCTGCCACATCATTGCGCCAGCTTGGCACATTTACCGTCACGCACGCCGCATCCCGCGCCGCCACGGTGAAGCCCAGGCTTTGCAGGATTTCCACGGCACGATCCGGCGCCACATCATCGCCGCCATAACTCGCCAGGCGTTCAAAACGCAGGCTTGCGGTGCGCTGCCAGGCGGGTTCTGGCCCGGCGCCGACCACTTCGCTGGCCTCGCCGCCGCAAATGTCCATCATCGCTTGTGTGGCGAGATCAAGTGCCAAGCGCGGCAAAGCCTGATCCACGCCGCGTTCAAAGCGGGCGCGTGCATCGGTGCGCACCTCATGCCGCCGGCCGGAAAGCGCGATACGCACGGGGTCAAAAATCGCGCATTCGATGAAGCATTCGGTGGTGGCTTCATCGCAGCCCGTCGCCTCACCACCGATGATGCCGCCGAGCGCTTCCGGCCCGGTCTCATCGGCGATGATGCCATCTTCCGAGGTCAATTCATAAGTCTTGCCATTCAGCGCCAGCAGGCTTTCGCCTTCATGCGCCATGCGCATGGT